>NZ_CAWPSZ010000001.1:0-517135 GCF_963890955.1 Pseudomonas sp. MF6747 | reverse complement strand
GCTCCCACAGTTTTGATCGCATTCCGTCAGGTCAATCGTTGAAGTCGTAGTGCAATTCGTTATCCCGCGTGCTGATCCGCACGCCCGCCAGCGCCTTGCCTTCGAGCATGCGGGTGAGGAACTCGCGGCTCATGTCCGGCAGCAGGCTGTTGGTGAGGATGGTGTCGATCATCCGCCCACCGCTTTCGGTTTCGGTGCAGCGGGACACGATGAGGTCGACGACTTCGTCGTCGTAATCGAAGGCGACTTTGTGGGTGTTCTCCACACGCTTTTTGATGCGGTTGAGTTGCAGGCGGGTAATTGCCTTGAGCATCTCGTCGCTCAGCGGGTAGTAAGGAATCGTCACCAAACGGCCGAGCAGCGCCGGCGGGAAAATTTCCAGCAATGGCTGGCGCAACGCCTTGGCGATTTCTTCCGGCTCGGGAATATTCGCCGGGTCTTTGCACACCTGCGAAATCAACTCAGTGCCGGCGTTGGTGGTCAGCAGAATCAGGGTGTTCTTGAAGTCGATAACGCGGCCTTCGCCATCTTCCATCACGCCCTTGTCGAACACCTGGAAGAAGATCTCGTGCACGTCCGGGTGGGCTTTTTCCACCTCGTCCAGCAGCACCACGCTGTAGGGTTTGCGCCGCACCGCTTCGGTCAGCACGCCGCCTTCGCCGTAGCCGATATAGCCCGGCGGCGCGCCCTTGAGGGTCGACACGGTGTGGGCTTCCTGGAACTCGCTCATGTTGATGGTGATCACGTTCTGCTCACCGCCGTACATGGCTTCAGCCAGCGCCAGCGCGGTCTCGGTCTTGCCCACACCCGAGGTGCCGGCCAGCATGAACACGCCAATCGGCTTGCTCGGATTGTCGAGGCCGGCGCGGGAAGTCTGGATGCGCTTGGCGATCATCTGCAGGGCGTGGTCCTGGCCGATGATGCGTTTTTTCAGGTGCTGGTCGAGGTTAAGCACCGTTTCCAGTTCGTTGCGCGCCATGCGGCCCACCGGGATGCCGGTCCAGTCGGCGACCACCGAGGCCACGGCCTGGTAATCCACGGTCGGCAGGATCAGCGGGGTTTCGCCTTGCAGGGCGGTGAGGCGTTGTTGCAGGTCCACCAGCTGTGCGCGCAACTCATCGTTGCCGCTGTCCACAACACCGGCTTTCTCGCGCAGGGTTGCACGGGTGGCGAGCAGCTCATCGACCAGGGTTTTCTCTTCGGCCCAGCGGCTTTCCAACGTCGCGAGGCGTTCACGTTCAGCGCTCAGCAAGGCTTCGCTGTTGCTCTGGCGTGCGCCGATGGCGATGCCGATGGCATGCTCGCGGGCGATGATTTGCAGCTCGGTTTCCAGCGCTTCGATGCGACGGCGGCTGTCGTCGACTTCGGCCGGCACGGCATGCAGGCTGATGGCGACGCGAGCGCAGGCGGTGTCCAGCAGGCTCACGGATTTATCCGGCAGCTGGCGCGCCGGAATGTAGCGGTGCGACAGCTTCACCGAGGCTTCCAGGGCTTCATCGAGGATCTGCACCTGGTGGTGTTTTTCCATGGTCGAAGCCACGCCGCGCATCATCAACAGCGCCTTGTCTTCCGACGGCTCGGCCACCTGTACCACTTGGAAACGGCGAGTCAGGGCCGGGTCTTTTTCGATGTGTTTTTTGTACTCGGCCCACGTCGTCGCGGCCACAGTACGCAAGGTGCCGCGGGCGAGGGCGGGCTTGAGCAGGTTGGCGGCGTCACCGGTCCCGGCAGCGCCACCGGCACCCACCAGCGTGTGGGCTTCGTCAATGAACAGGATGATCGGCTTGGGCGAGGCCTGGACGTCTTCGATGACCTGGCGCAAGCGCTGTTCGAACTCGCCTTTCATGCTGGCGCCGGCTTGCAGCAGGCCCACGTCGAGGCTGCGCAGCTCCACGTCTTTGAGTGCGGGCGGCACGTCCCCGGCGACGATGCGCAGGGCGAAGCCTTCGACCACGGCGGTCTTGCCCACACCGGCCTCGCCAGTGAGGATCGGGTTGTTCTGGCGCCGACGCATGAGGATATCCACCAGTTGGCGGATCTCTTCATCACGCCCGACGATTGGGTCGAGCTTGCCGCTGCGGGCTTGTTCGGTCAGGTCCACGGTAAAGCGCTTGAGCGCCTCCTGCTTGCCCATCGCGCTCGGTGCCATGGCGCCGCTGGCTTCGCCGGGTACAGCGCCGGCATTGAAGCCGTCGCTGGCACTCAATGCATTTTCGGGCGAGTCGCCGACGTATTCGTCGAAGCGTTCGCTCAATGCTTCAGCTTTGATTTTGTCGAACTCGGACGACAAGCCCAGCAGTGCATGGCGCAGGCTTGGGGTCTTCAGAATGCCGAGCACCAGGTAACCGGTGCGCACCTGGCTTTCGCCGAACATCAGGCTGCCGTACACCCAACCGCGTTCCACCGCTTCTTCCACGTGGGACGACAGGTCGGTGATCGACGTTGAGCCCCTTGGCAGGCGGTCCAGTGCTTCGGTCAGGTCACGGGCCAGGCGGGCGGGCTCGACGTTGAACTGGCGAATGATACGGTGCAGGTCCGAGTCCTGCAGTTGCAGCAACTGGTGAAACCAGTGGGCCAGTTCCACGTACGGGTTGCCCCGCAGTTTGCAGAACACAGTGGCGGCTTCGATGGCCTTGTAGGCCACGCTGTTGAGTTTGCCGAACAGTGCGGCGCGACTGATTTCACCCATGCTCTGGATTCCTTGAGGTGGTGGCGTGGTCGGCGTAATGCCGAGCCAGGATTAGGTCGTTGGCGTCATGCTCGGGTCGGCCGAGCCAGGTGTTGAAGCCCAGGCGGAACTGGCCATTGAGCTGCAGCGCCGGTACTTCGGGTTGTTGCAAAACCAGGTTCAGGTCCCAGTCCAGTTCATGGCCCAGGTACTCGGCCACCCACGCCACCAGCTCGTTGAACGGCTGGCTGCCGGGCAGCATGCCCATGTAGTCATCCAGCGTGAGCGGGCCGAGGCGGATGCGGAATTTATGCTGGCGGTCCCACACGTGGCTGCCCAGGCAAAAATCCACGCCCAACTGGTTCGCGCTGACGCTTACGCGGCTGCGCTCGGGCAATTCCAGCCATTGGCCGACGTATTCTTCAATCTCCACCGGCAGGCCGAAATACTCGCTCAGAATCGCCTTAAGCCCATCCGGGTAGCGGGTTTGCGCTGACAGGTGGCCGCTGTAATGCAGCTTCGCCGTGTCGGGAATCAGCCCCTGATTCAGCAGGCTCGGCATTCCTCGGCCGCTCAGTGCTGCCAGGCGTGCCGACCAGTAATCGTCATCCGGGCGGTCGTGGCTGACCGTTGGCCGCGCCTCAGCCCAGGCCCGGTAAAACAGGCTGAGCAGGCGATGGTGGAACACGTCCAAAAACTGCTTGCTGGTGCTGTCGGCGTTGTTGCGCTGGCGCTCGCGCACGTACTCGGTGATGTGCAGCGGCAACGGGCCGTTGGGGCCGCCGAGGCCGAAGAAGAACTGCTCAAGCCGCGCTGGTTTGCCCTCGCCACCGGGATCGACCGAGGCCAAAGTGGCCGGGGCGAAGGTGCAATCGGCCTGTTGCCCTAGGCGCAACGGGTCATCCGCCAGGCGCAGGGAATGGCCCAGGCGCGGCAGCTGCGGCGATTCGCACTCGATACGCCGCAGCGCCTGGAAGAAATCGTATTCCCAGGGCTCCTGATGCATCGCATCCAGTGTGTTCACAGGGTCGGACGCCGCCCGGGCTTGGCTTTCCATCGCATGATCTCGCCGCGTTCGGTGGTACGGATCACCGTCTCGGTAAAACTGTTGATCGACACGTAGCGTGCCAGGAAGCGCTCCAGCACCGCACCGAGCAGAAACACGCCGGTGCCGCGAAACGCGTTTTCATCGAATTCCAGGGTAATTTCCAACCCACGGCCAAACACGATCGGGCCAGGCATCGGCAGGCGCCGGGTCACGGCTTTGCTGCTGACTTCGCGCAGGCCTTCGATTTGCAGTTGCAGCGCCGCGTCGTTGCTGTCGCCATACAGGCGCAGCAGTTCACGCAAAGCGCCGGCGCCCTGGCCCTGTTCGCTCAGCGACAGGTAGTTGAGCGACAACTGGCTGATCAGGCGCCAGGCCTTGGCGTCATGCGCGTGGCTGGCGCGTGGGCGGCTCGGGCCGGCGACGCAGCGCACCGACAACACGGGCGCGCTGTCGGCCAAAGTAAAGTCGGTCTTGCCGTTGCCCACGCTCATGAACAACGGCAGATCGCGGTTGGTGCACAGCGCGGTCACGCCGAGTTGGCGCAGGTCGTGGCGGTAGGGCGCTTGCTGGCTGTCGACCAGGCTGACAAAGGTTTCGCTGCCCACGTAGGTAGAGCGCGGGCCGTTGCGGCGTTGGTCGCTGGACAACACGCGCGGCTCGCGGCGCAGCGTGTAGTAAGCCTGATCGCGCCCATAACGTGACGGGTCGCGCACCGCGTAGAACGGCAGGAACGGCTGCTCCGGCCCGGTGCCGTGGCCGGTGATGCCGCTCAGCGAGTGAATCTCGAAATCCATTGGCCGCGTGCGGTCGGCAATCACGTGGTGTTCGTTAACGCGGTCAGACAAATGAATACGGTCCACGCGTTTGGGGAACAGGTTGATCGCCGGCGTGCAGAACGGCATGAACTGCGCCGGGCCGACACTGCCTTCCAGGCTCGGCTCGTGGCGGTCGAACAGCACGATCAGTTCCAGCTCCTGACCGTCGCAGCGTTTGACCGCGCGGCTCAGTTCAGCAAATTCGACGAACAGGAAGCGGTGGGGCAGGGCGAAATATTCCTGCAACAGGCGATAGCCCTGGAATGCCCGGGCCACCACCGGCATGGCCGCATCAGCGTCGTCAAAGCCGCGCGAACGCAACGCGTCGTGCGGCAGGCGTTCGACCCAATCACCGCCGGGTTTGCGCGCAAACACCGCGCAGGCGTTGCCCAGCAATTGTTCGTAGAGGCGAAACGGCTGCTCGTCGGCGCCGCTGAGGTACAGCGGCAGGTTGTCGAGGCCGAGGCTGTTGAACGGCAATTCGGCGCCGGTGCGCAGGGTCAGGCGCAAACCGGCCTTGGCCTTCGGCTCGCTGGCGGCCAGGCGGCCGAGCACGGCGGCAGGGTTGCCGAAGTACTCGGCGCCGCTGACCTGCAACGGCCACAGCGTCACCGGGTGCGCGGTGCGGTACTCGCAGCAGGTCTGGGTTTCGCGGCCCAGCGCGGCACGCAGCACGGTGTCGCGCGGCAACGGAAAACCGCTGGCCAGCGAGCCTTCGTCCGGGTCGGTCTGCAATTGCACCACGGTCATCGACGGCGTCGGCGCCAGGTAGTGCGGGTAGGCGATTTCCAGCAGGTTGTGGGTGAAGGTCGGGTACTCGGCGTCGAGCTTGAGTTGCACGCGGGCGGTGAGGTAGGCAAAGCCTTCGAGCAGGCGTTCGACGTACGGGTCGGCGCAGTCCATACCGGACAGGGTCAGCCGACTGGCGATCTTCGGGTATTCCTTGGCGAACTCGGCGGCGCTTTCGCGCACGTGGTGCAGTTCCTGGTTGTACAGCTCCAGCAGGCGCGGGTTCATGGGCGCCTCCGCTGGTCGGCGTTCACCACGCGCACATGGCCGGATTCCAGGTCGAGGTCGGTTTGCAGCAGCAAGCGCAATGGCACCGGCTGCGCCCACAGGTCGCCTTCGATCTCGAAGCTCAGCGCGTTGTGGTTCATTTCGCCGTGGCCGACACGGGCCTTGACGCGCAGGGTGTGGCGCAAAATACGCGGTTCAAAGGTGGCGATGGCCTGGTAGATCAGGGCTTCCAGGGCTTTGATATCGACACTGGAAACGCTGTTGCCCGCCAGTGCCGGCAAACCGTAATTGACCACCGACGTACCGGCCGGGGTGTGCAGCGTAGCATCGGCGTCCAGCAACGACGTGGTGTTGAGCAGCCACGCCAGGTCGCGCAGCACCGAGGCTTTCAATTGGGTCAGGGAGAGCACGCGTTTGTCGGCGCTTTCCTTGGGATTGGTTGGGTCGTCGTCGGTCAACCGGTCCAGCAGGGACGGTTGCAGACGGTCGCGGGAAGCGATTTCAGTTACCACCAAAGCAGCTCCACGGACGGGTTGTGAGAGGGACGGTTTCTGCGAGAAGCCGATGCCTGGGGCCGTGGCGGCGAGCCACGGCCACCGGGTTTATCAGCGCTTGGTGTTGGAACGGATGTTCCAGCCAAACTTGATCGCGCCGCCGTCTTTGGTGCCGTCGGCTTTCTGCGGCTGGTAGTCGACCATCACTTGGGCGAAGTTCAGGGTGACGTTTTCGGTCAGGCGATCATCGGTGCCCGAGCCGCCGGTGCTCAGGGACGTGACCAGCACTTCTTCCAGGTTGATCACCATGTACTCGACCTGGCTTTCGCCACCGGCCTTGCGCACGGTCAGCTTGACCTTGTCGATGTGCTTGCCGCTGGCGCAGTGCATCATCAGGTTTGGCGAAGCCTTGTCGACGTACTTGGTCAGCGACAGGTCCTGGATATTCACCTTGCCCGCACCGCCGCCACCGCCAACGTGCATGTTGCCGGACTGAGCCATGCCCCAGCTCCAGTTCAGCACGTCGATTTCGTCCTTGTGGGCCTTGTCCATGGACTCGCCCTTGATGTCGCCGATCTTGATGAAAATATCAACAGCCATGTTTTCTCCCTGTGTGGACTCAGCCACGATATTTGTTTAAGCCCAATGGGCAGTGCTTTCTGTGGGAGCTGGCTTGCCTGCGATTGCATCAACGCGGTCTGACTGGCAGACCGTGTCGCCTAAATCGCGGGCAAGCCCGGCTCCCACAGAAGAGCCGGCTCATTCGTGGTTACGCGCTTTTCGCCGAAGGCAGCTTCGATACCAGACGCAACGACACGGTCAGCCCTTCAAGCTGATAGTGCGGGCGCAGGTAGAACTTGGAGTTGTAGTAACCCGGGTTGCCTTCGACGTCTTCCACGATCACTTCGGCGGCAGCCAATGGGTGCTGGGCCTTGGTGGTTTCGGTGGAGTGCGCCGGGTCGCCGTCGACGTAGTTGAGGATCCAGTCCTGCAACCAGCGCTGCATCTCGTCCTTCTCTTTGAAGGAACCGATCTTGTCGCGCACGATGCACTTCAAGTAGTGCGCGAAACGGCAGGTGGCGAACAGGTACGGCAGGCGCGCGGCCAGGTTGGCGTTGGCAGTGGCATCCGGGTCGTCGTATTCAGCCGGTTTCTGCAACGACTGGGCACCGATGAAGGCGGCAAAGTCGGTGTTTTTCTTGTGCAGCAGCGGCATGAAACCGTTCTTCGCCAGTTCCGCTTCACGGCGGTCGCTGATAGCGATTTCGGTCGGGCACTTCATGTCCACGCCACCGTCATCGGTCGGGAACGTGTGGGCTGGCAGGTTTTCCACTTCACCGCCGGACTCTACGCCACGGATGCGCGAGCACCAGCCGTAGTGTTTGAACGAGCGGTTGATGTTCACCGCCATCGCGTAGGCGGCGTTGGCCCAGGTGTACTTGGAGCTGTCGGCGCCGTCGGTGTTTTCTTCGAAGGCGAAGGCTTCCACCGGATCGGTCTTGGCGCCATAGGGCAGGCGCGCCAGGAAGCGCGGCATGGTCAGGCCGATGTAGCGCGAATCTTCCGATTCACGCAGCGAGCGCCAGCCGGCGTATTCCGGCGTGGTGAAGATTTTGGTCAGGTCGCGCGGGTTCGACAGTTCCTGCCACGAGCCCATGCCCATCACGGTCGGCGACGCCGCAGCGATGAACGGGGAGTGCATGGCGGCGCAGACTTTCGACAGCTCGCCCAGCAGCTCTACGTCGGGTGGCGACTGGTCGAAGTAGTAGTCGCCGACCAGGCAGCCGTACGGTTCGCCGCCAAACTGGCCGTATTCTTCTTCGTACATCTTCTTGAAGATCGGGCTCTGGTCCCACGCGGTGCCCTTGAATTTCTTCAGGGTCTTGTGCAGGTCCGGCTTGGAGATGTTGAGCACGCGAATCTTCAGTTGCTCGTCGCTCTCGGTGTTGTTGACCAGGTAGTGCAGGCCACGCCAGGCGCTTTCCAGTTGTTGGAAATCCGGGTGATGGATGATCTGGTTGACCTGAGCGGTGAGCTTGGCGTCGATGGCGGCGATGATCGACTCAATCGACTTGATCGCGTCATTGGACACCAGGTCCGTCTGTGCCAAGGCCTGTTCGGCCAGGGTGCGCACAGCGGTTTCCACGGCTTCGCGGGCACGCTCGGTCTTGGGTTTGAATTCTTGCAGCAGCAGGTTGGCGAACTCGCTGGCTTCTTCGGTGGCACCCAGGATCTGGGAGCCTTCGCGGGCGGTATTGTCAGTCATGATTACTGGTCCCCTGCAGGCTTAGGCGCGCTGGCAAGTGCCTGAAGCAGTGCCGGGTCCTTGATCGCCTTCATGATGATTTCTTCAGCGCCAGTCTTGCCGTCCATGTAGGTCAGCAGGTTGGCCAGCTGGGTGCGGGCTTCGAGCAGTTGCTTGAGCGAATCGACCTTGCGGGCCACGGCGGCCGGGCTGAAGTCGTCCATGCTTTCGAAAGTGATGTCCAGGCTCAGGTTGCCTTCGCCGGTCAGCTCGTTCGGTACGTGGAACGCTACGCGTGGCTGCATGGCCTTGAGGCGCGAGTCGAAGTTGTCGACGTCCACTTCAAGGAACTTGCGGTCGGCCACGGGTGCGAGCGGTTCGGCAGGCTTGCCGGCGAGGTCGGCCATCACACCCATCACGAAGGGCAGCTGGACCTTTTTCTCGGCGCCGTAAAGCTCGACGTCGTACTCGATCTGCACTCGAGGCGCACGGTTGCGCGCGATGAATTTCTGAGAACTTTGCTTCGCCACGTTGCTGCTCCTGGTCGCTTGAGCGACGGTGTTGTTACTGCACAGCCGGGCGGCTTACTCGCCGTCCGGGCCGCGCAGGTTTTCAAATTGGGACATGCCGTCGGGAATCAGATTGCGCACGATGGCCGCGAAGTCGGCGTGCACCAGATTCTTCGCCCGGTTCAACAGCACCGGCAGCGGGCTCGAAGGCTCGTGACGGGTGTAGTACGCAAGGATCTTGTCGAGGCTGCGCAGCACGTCATCGCGGCTGGCGATGTCGCCAGTGGGGCGCGGTGCGGCGGGGGCAGCGGCGAAATCGACCGAGGGGGCATTGTCGTCACTGACGGCCTCGGGTTCGCTGCTGGTATCGCTGTTCGGTACGAATTGGTTGAGGACTTGCAGCGCCTGCTTGAGCGGTTGCTTCAACAGGCTGAGGTCCACGCCCTGGGCCGAACCGACCTGGTCGCTGACCTGTTGTTCGATGGCTTCGCAGGCGGCGCGCGCGGCGCTCAAGGCATCGCGCGTGGCTTGCAGTTGTTCGGGATCGCTGTCCAGAAATGCCGCGTTGAGTTGCTGGGCACCGAGCTGTTCATCGGGGAAGCTCATCAGGCCGCTGGCGTTCAGCGCGGCACGCAGGCTCACCGGCCCGAACGTGCGCGAGCGTGTGAGGATGCTTTCGCGCAGTAGACGAATGGTTGCGTCGCTGGTCAGGCCGGATAAGGCATTGATGCGTACGGTGGGGTCGTTATCGTCGTCGGCATCCAGGCGCGGGTGCAGGTCGGCCCAGTACTCGCGCAGCAGCGCGTTGATCAGCGTGAGGACTTCGGCCAGCCCGGCCACACCCTGAAGGGCGAGGGAGCTTTGCAACAGAAAGTGGGTGATGCGCAGGTCTTTGCTGCGCTGCAACAAGTCGAGGCTTTGCTGCTGGATGCTGCGCCATTCCGGTGGCTCAGCGGGCAGGATAGAGTCGCCCATGCTGCGCTCGGGTTGGCCCTTGGCGTCACGCTCCAGTTGGAGAAATTGCGCGTCATATTCCATGTCTTCGCCACATGGCGAAGTCGCGGAAACGGCGGCGAGCAGCAACGGCACATCCACTTGATTCGATCTCCCTATCAGCCCGTTAGATGCCGGGCAATGCATGCATTAGTTGCGCGATAAACTTTGCATGTTTTCTTGGTCATACAGTCAGAGTGCCACTACCGTGCCACCACTGATGTTCAAGAAGTTGTGCATTTTTGGTGTAGTAGTTACGCCTTGTCAAGGTAAGCTATTCGCCCTCTGTGACAGATGTGCGGTGCTTAACACCCTGCGCGACTGGCGGGTCGAACGGCGCACCGGGACAGGGTTTTTGTCATAGAGGCCAGTTAAGATCAGCGATCATGCTGGTAAAAGCATATTTTTACGGTCGTTAACGCGACTGGCGGTATCGCTCGGGAAGTCTGGTTCCTTCAGGTAGACCCTTGGATAGACCGCGCGCGATGTATCAGCAAGGAGGCAAGATGTCGCTGTGTTTGACTATCACTAGTTATCACAAGATCACCCCTGGGCAATGCCCTGAAAAGTCCATGAATCAGGGCGTGATGGCTATTGGCCGCAGTTCTGATAATGACTGGGTATTGCCTGATCCAGAGCGCCTTGTCTCCTCGCAACACTGCGTTATTCAATACAAAGATGGCCGTTACTATTTAACCGATAACAGCACCAACGGCGTTGAATTGGTTAACGCCGGTATTCGTATGCGCCGAGGGAACAGCGAACCGTTGCAAGACGGTGAATTGATCCGCATCGGCGACTACGAAATCCAGGCGCGTATCGACTTCAACGTGCAAACCATCGATAGCCAGCCGTTTGCCGGCGATTCGCCGAACAGCTTCGAGGCGTTGATGGGCGCGGTGGTGAACGCGCCCGCGCCGACGCCGGTGATCGCGCCGCAGTTTCATGGCGCCTCGTCGATGGACACGCTACCGGACCTGTTCGATTTCCTCACGCCCACCGCCGTGCCACCACCGACCGTGGCGGACCACGTGCCGTCCGAGCAACACGACTTTCGCCCGCCGACCCCCGTTGCCGTGCCGGTGGTGGAGAAGCCGGCGGTGTCTGGTTCGGTGATTCCCGAAGACTGGGACGTGTTTGGCGACACACCCACGCCTGTGGCCAGTACCCCGAAGCCCGTTGCACCGCCTCCCGCGCCGTCGGTCATCCAGTCGCCACCCGCGCCGCCAGTCATCCAGTCGCCGCCCGTGGTCGAGCCCGCGGTCCCCGTGGCGGACAGCCAACAGCCCGACCTGTTGCAAGCCTTCCTGCGCGGCGCCGGCCTCGACCAGCTGCGCCTGGACAAGGCTGACGCCTGCGCGCAGATGGAGAGCATTGGCCGCAGCTACCGGTTGATGGTCGAAGGCCTGATCGACGTATTGCGCGCCCGCGCCAGCCTCAAGGGCGAGTTCCGTATGCAGCAGACGATGATCCGGCCTGCCGAAAACAATCCGTTGAAGTTCGCGCCCAACGCCGACGAAGCCTTACTGCTGCTGCTTCGGCATGGAAACCAAGCGTTCATGGCGCCGGATATCGCTGTGCGCGACAGTTTCGACGACCTGCGCGCCCATCAACTGGCGGTGATGGCCGGTGTAGAAGCAGCCATCAAGCACTTGCTCGCGCGCTTTGAACCGGCGCAACTCGAAGAGCGCATGGGCAAGCCCGGCGGGCTGTCGAGCATTTTCAACGGCTCGCGCCAGGCCCAGTACTGGCAGCAGTTCACCGAGCTTTACAGCAATATTTCGCGCGAAGCCCAGGAAGATTTCCAGGACCTGTTCGGTCGCGAATTCAGCCGAGCCTACGAAGAACACAGCGCACGACAGCGTCGCTAAACCGCAACGCAGTAATGGATAAAACGGATAGCTAAGTACGTCATTGAGGACGCAGGATGATTCCCAGGTTTTTACTCGCAGCCGCCACGGCGCTGCTGCTGACGGCGTGTGCCAAGGATGCCGCCAAGCCCGAGGCGGCCACTGAAGCCGAAGCGGACACCGCCGCCATCGAACTGCATTTTCACGCCATTGCCGGGCTCAACCCCGGCGCCAACGGCCAGGCCGCGCCGGTTCGCGTACGCATTTTTGAACTGAAAAACGCCGCCACCTTCAGCCGCTCCGATTACTTCGCGCTGGCTGATCGCGCGCAATCCACGCTCGGCCTCGATCTGCTGGACCAGGACGAAGTGATGGTGCAACCCGGCCAGCAACTGAGTATTCAGCGCAACCTCGACCCGTCCACGCGCCAGATCGGCCTGCTGGTGGGCTATCGCGAGTTGGACCGCGCGCAATGGCGCACGGTGCTTACCGTCCCGGCACGCCAATACACCGAATACCAGATCAGCCTCGATGTGCGTGCCGTACGCGCCGACGTCGTGGTTCCCCCATCCAGCCCTGCCCAATAAGAAGCAAACGGAGCTCCCATGTCCTGGAACAATCGCGTGGTCTGGTCGGAAGGCATGTTCATCGGAACGCAGCACTTCCAGCAGCATGACCGTTACCTGGAAAACCTGATTGACGCCCGCAGCCGCCCGTTGTCCGCCGGTGCCTGGGGTTTCTCCGAATTGCTCATCGACCAGGGCCTGCTGGCCCAGGGCAAGCTGGCGATTGTGTCGGCACGTGGCCTGTTGCCGGATGGCACGCCGTTCAATATTCCCCAGGATGATCTGGCGCCGAGCCCTTTGAATATCGACGACAACCTGCGCGATGGCCTGGTGTACCTGGCCTTGCCGCTCAAGCGTGCAGGCGCGCGTGCCACCGTCGATGACGGCGAAGACCTCGGCGCTGCGCGTTACGTCAGCCAGGTGCGCGAAGTGCGAGATGACAACGCCCCGTTCGAAAACCGCGCGCCCGTGGCCTTGGGTTCCCGTGCGTTGCGCCTGCTGACTGCGCAGGATGGCATCAGTGACTACGCCGCCATCGGCCTGGTGCGCATCAAGGAAAAACGCGCCGACCGCGCGCTGGTGCTGGATGACACCTACATCCCGCCCGTGCTGGACGTGGCCGCAAGCAAACCGCTGACGGCCTTTCGCAGCGAATTGCTGGGCCTGCTGCACCAGCGCGGCGAAGCCCTGGCCGGCCGCGTGGTCGCCTCGGGCGCCGGTGGTGCGTCAGAGATTGCCGACTTCATGCTGCTGCAACTGGTCAACCGCGCGCAGCCGCTGCTCCAGCATTTCAGCCAGTTGAGCCCGCTGCACCCGGAGCGTTTTTTCAGCGAACTGGTGAGCCTGGCCGGTGAGTTTTCCACCTTCTCGACGTCGGGCCGTCGCCCCCAGGAATACCCGCAATACCAGCACGACGACCTGGCCCTGAGCTTCACTCCGGTGATGGCAGCGTTGCGTGAGGCGCTGTCGATGCTGATCGACAGCAAAGCCACACCGATCCCGATTGTGGAAAAAGCCTACGGCATCCACGTGGCGATGCTCGCCGACAAAACCCTGCTCGACAGCGCCAGTTTCATCCTCGTGGTGCGCGCCGATGTGCCCGGCGAAACCTTGCGCGCGCGTTTCGGCCAGCAGAGCAAAGTCGGCTCGGTGGAGCACATCCGCGACATGGTCAACCTGCAACTGCCGGGCATCGGCCTGCTGCCGTTGCCGGTGGCGCCACGCCAGATTCCGTACCACGCGGGCAGTACCTATTACGAGCTGGACCGTGGCAGCGAGCACTGGCAACAACTGAATAACTCCGGCGGCTTTGCCTTCCACATCGCCGGGCAATTCCCGGGTTTGAACCTGGCCTTCTGGGCGATCCGAGGATAATCCGCGATGCATCCCAATGATGATGACCGCACCCAGTTCATGCCGCGCCCGGGTGGCCGTGCGCCGGAACCTGCGCGTGCAGAGCCGGCGCCGCTGTCGGTGCCGGCCGCGCCGATCCTGACCGGCAAAAGCCAGGGCCTCAACCCGCTGGAAAGCGCCGCCGGCCCACTGTTGGCGCTGTTGACGCGCCTGCGCAACACCATCGCGCACCCGGCACCGGCCAGCCTGCGTGCGCAGTTGCTGGCTTACCTGCGCCAGTTCGAAGAGCGCGCCGAAGCCGCTGGCGTGGCGCGCAACGAAGTGCTGCTGGCACGTTACGCGCTGTGCACCGCACTCGATGAGGCGGTGCTCAGTACGCCGTGGGGCAGCACCAGCGACTGGGGCAAGCAGAGCCTGTTGATCACGGTGCACAACGAAGCCTGGGGCGGCGAAAAAGTTTTCCAGTTGCTCGACCACTGCCTGCAAAGCCCGCGCGAGCGCCTGTACCTGCTGGAGCTGCTGTACCTGTGCATGTGCCTGGGTTTCGAGGGCCGTTACCGCGTGATGAACGACGGTCGCAGCCAGCTCGAAGCCTTGCGTGAACGCACCGCCGCCGCCATTCGCAGTGCGCGTGGCGAGCACGAGCGCGAGCTGTCGCCGCACTGGCGCGGCGTGACCGTGGCGCGTGATCGCCTGGCGCAATTCATGCCGCCGTGGATCGCCGTGGCCATCGGCCTGGCGCTGCTGCTGGCGTTGCTGTTCGGCTTGCGCATGAAACTGGCGTCGGATGCCGAGCCGGTGTTCAAAAATATTCATGCCCTGGGCGAGATCCCGGTACAGGCCATCGACCGTCCGGTGGCGCAGCCCAAAGTCATCGAGCGGCCACGCCTGGCCGGTTTCCTGGCGGAAGACATCAAGGCTGGCCGCGTGGCGGTGGAAGACAAGGTCGACCGCTCCGTGGTGACGATCCGGGGCGATGAGTTGTTCGCCTCGGCCAGCTCCAGCATCGTCGATGACTATCAGCCGCTGATGCTGCGCATTGCCGATGCCATCCGCAAGGTCAAGGGGCAGGTGCGCGTCACCGGGCACAGCGATAACCGCCCGATTGCCACGCTGCGCTTCCCGTCCAACTGGGCGCTGTCCGAAGCCCGCGCCAAGTCGGTGCTGGAGATCCTGGCAGCCAAGACCGGCCAGGCGGATCGCTTCAGCGCCGAAGGCAGAAGTGACACCGAGCCTGTGGCGACCAACGCCACCGCAGAAGGCCGTGCCCGCAATCGTCGGGTTGAAATCACCGTATTGGCGGAGGGCGTCGAGTGAAGGCGTTTTTCAGTTTCATGATTCGCTGGGTGATTCCCGTGCTGGGCCTGATCGCCCTGAGCCTGATCATCTGGTTTGTGGGGCCACTGCTCGATGTGCTGGTGCCGGAAGGGCGGCGCTGGGCGCTGATCATTCTGGTGTTTGCGGTGTGGATCGCGTATCGCGTGTTCCGCATTATCCAGGCCCGCCGCCAGGCCGCCGAAGTGATGCGCAGCCTGGCCGCGGAAACCCCGGTCGACCCCAACAGTGTCGCCACCGCCGAAGAACTCAGCACCCTGCGCCAGCGCATGGACGAGGCCCTGGCGCTGCTGAAAAAGGCCAAGCTCGGTGGCGATGAACGCCGCAACCTCTACGAGCTGCCGTGGTACGTGATCATCGGCCCACCGGGGTCGGGCAAGACCACGGCGCTGGTCAATTCCGGTCTGCATTTTCCACTGGCTGCGCAATTGGGCGCGGGTGCGGTGCGGGGCGTCGGTGGCACGCGCAACTGCGATTGGTGGTTTACCGACCAAGCCGTTTTGCTCGACACCGCGGGCCGCTACACCACCCAGGACAGCAACTCGACGGTGGACAAGGCGGCATGGCTGGGCTTTCTCGACCTGCTGAAAAAGCAGCGCTCGCGCCGCCCGATTGATGGTGCGTTTATCGCCATCAGCCTCTCGGATTTGCTGCTTGGCACAGACGCCGAACGGGCTGCCCATGCGGCGGCGATTCGCTTGCGTATTCAGGAGCTGTACACCCAGTTGGGCGTGCGGTTCCCGATTTACCTGATGCTGACCAAGCTCGACCTGGTGCCGGGCTTCATGGAGTTCTTTGACAACCTGAGCAAGGAAGAGCGCGCTCAGGTGTGGGGCATGACCTTTGCGCTCGATGACGGCAAGCACAGCGACAGCCCGTTGGCGACGCTGCAAAGCGAGTTCGCCGGCCTTGAGCAGCGCCTCAACGAACGGTTGGTGGAGCGCCTGCAACAGGAGCGCGACCCGGCGCGGCGCGACCTGATCTACGGCTTCCCGCAGCAGTTCGGCGCGTTGAAAGATTGCCTGCAAAGCTTTCTCGAAGGCGTGTTCAAACCCAATGCCTTTGAAGAGCGCGTGCTGCTGCGCGGCGTGTACTTCACCAGCGGCACCCAGGAAGGCAGCCCGATTGATCGCCTGATCGGTGCCATGGCCCAAAGCATGAACCTGGACCGCCAGCACCTGGCGCGCCAGAGCGGCACCGGGCGCAGTTACTTCATCGAAAAACTCTTCACCGCCGTGGCCTTCGCCGAGCGCGGCCTGGTGGGCGTGAACCCCAAGGTCGAGCGTCGGCGCAAGTGGATCGCACGCGGCGTGCTGGCAGCCACCGTCGCTTTGGTGGTGGTGGTCAGTGGTTTGTGGTGGGTGAGTTATCGCGCCAACCAGGCGTATATCGCTCAGGTGGATCAGAAGGTCGCGCCGTTGGGCCAGGCCGTACAGAATCTCAGCCCGGCGCAACGCGAAGTGCTCGCCGTGCTGCCGTTGCTCAATGCGGTGAAGAGCCTCGCGGGTGATTCGCCAAGCTGGTCCGAAGGGCTGGGCCTGTACCAGGGCGACATGCTCGAAGCCGAATCTGCCAGCGTCTACCGCAAGCTGTTGATCGCCGTGTTTGCGCCGCGTCTGGTGACGCGCATCGAAGAGCAACTGCACGGTGGCGGCAATTCCGATTTCCTGTACGAAGGCCTCAAGGCCTACCTGATGCTCGCCGACGCCGAGCACTACGACCCGGACTTCATCAAGGCCTGGATCGCTCTCGATTGGGACCGCAACCTGCCGCGCGACCTGCCGGCCGATCAGCGTCAGGCGCTGACCGGGCACTTGCAGGCGTTGTTCGAGCGCCACCCGCCAAACGCGCGCCTGGACCCACGGCTGATCGACGACCTGCGTCGCCAGTTGCAACAACTGCCGGTGGCGCAACGCGTCTACTACCGGGTCAAGCGCCAGAAGCTGCCCGACGGCATCCCGGACTTTCGCATCAACGAAGCCGCTGGCCGCGATGCTGCGCTGGTGTTCAGCCGCAAAAGTGGCAAGCCGCTGGGTGAGCCGCTGAGTGGGTTCTTCACCGCCAAGGGGTATCGCCAGGCGTTCTTGCTGAGCAGCCTGAACCAGACCGGCACCCTCGCCGAAGAGCAATGGGTGCTGGGCCGTGAACAGGCCGACCAGCAGAACGTGGTCAGCCTCGCTGCGGACGTGCGCCGCTTGTACTTCCAGGACTACCAGCGCCAATGGGACGCCTTGCTCGCCGACATCGACTTTGTGCCGATCACCAGCGTGGCCCAGGCGGCCGATGTACTGCGGGTGATTTCCGGCCCGACCTCGCCGCTGAAAAAACTGCTGGTGGCCGTGTCCAAGGAAACCGATCTGCAAGCCGAAGAGCGCCAATTGGCCGCTAAAGGCGTGCCGGTGGAAGGCGGCGTCGACAAACTCAAGGAGCGCCTCGGCAGCCTGCTCGGCCAGGAACAACCGACCGCCAACGCGCCGGCTGCTGCGGATGACCCGGTCACCGCGCACTTCGCCGAACTCAACAGCATCGTCAGCAAGAATGAAGGCGAACCGGCTGCCATCGACGGCCTGCTGGCAGACATGAACGCGCTGTACGTGCAGGTCAGTGCCATGGTCGGCGCCAGTGGCGATGCTTTGCTTGGCGAGGCCAAGAACCAGGCGGCGGCTGCGGCCACGCGGGTCAGCCTGAATGCCGAACGCCAGCCGCCGCTCGTACAGGGCATGGTCAAGTCGGTGGTCAATTCCACCACCAACAGCATGATGGGCGGCGTGCGTAACCAACTGAACGCGGCGTGGGTCAGCGAAGTGGTCAACGTCTACCGCCAGTCGCTGGCCGGGCGTTATCCGATGTCGCCGGGCAGCGCTCGCGACGCCACGCTGGATGACTTCGGTCAGTTCTTCGGCGTGGGCGGGGTGATGGACAACTATTTCCGCAAGTACCTGCAGCCTTACGTGGACACCTCCGCGCAGACCTGGCGCTGGCAACCGGGCGCCGCGCAGAAGCTCGGGATTGCGCCAGGCGTGTTGCAGACGTTCCAGCGTGCGGCAGCGATTCGTGATGCGTTCTTCCGCGCCGGTGGTACGCAGCCCATCGTGCGTTTCGAACTCAAACCAGTGTCGATGGACCCGACCATCACCCAGTTCCTGCTTGATCTGGACGGCCAGCAATTGAGCTACGACCACGGCCCAAGCCGCCCGGTCGCCATGCAATGGCCGAACCCCGGCAGCATCGGCGTGGTGCGTATTTCGATCATGCCGCCATCGGCCAGCGGCCGTTCGGGCGTCACCCTGGACGGCCCGTGGGCCTGGTTCCGCTTGCTGGAACAGTCGGACCTCACCGCCGGCAATTCGCCGGACCGTTTCAACCTGCGCCTGCGGGTGGACGGGGCGAGCATCGCCTACGAGTTGCGCGCCAACAGCGCCTTCAACCCGTTCAAGAGCCGCGTACTCAGTGGCTTCAGCCTGCCGGAGCGGTTATGACGACGCTGGGTTTCTACGGCAAGTTGGCCAGCCGCGGTGACTTTGTCAGCCGCGCCTTGCCCCAGAGTTTTATCGGCCCCTGGGACAGCTGGCTGGCGGCAGGACTGCTCGCCAGCCAGAACAGCCTGGGTGGCGACTGGCTCAATGTGTACCTGGTCAGCCCGTTGTGGCGCTTTGTGCTGGCGCCGGGTGTGTGCGGGCCGGACGCGGCGGCGGGTGTGGTCATGCCCAGCATTGACCGTGTCGGCCGGTATTTTCCGTTGGCGGTGGTGGCGTTGCTCGATCACGACACCAACCCCGCATCGCTGGTGGGCGGGCCGGACACCTGGTTTGAGCAGGCCGAAGAGCTGCTGCTCAGCACGCTGGATGCCGGCGCGACCTTTGAAGGCTTCAACGATGGCGTCGACAAACTCGGCATCCCGGCCAGTGAGCAACGCGCCGTGGACAGCCGCTTTGCCGGGCTGCAACGCGTTGCCGCCACCGTGCCCCACAGCCGCATGACCGCGCTCGCCGAACAGGCCTGCGAGGGCGCGAGCCTGTGGTGGGGGCGTGGCTCGCAGGTGATTTCCCCAGGTTTATTGCGGTGTCAGGGTTTGCCTGCCGCCGGCGATTTTGCGCAGTTTTTGCTCGGACAAGAAGGTGTGGTGTAGATGGGGGCGACGTTCAAATCCGCGAGCAAAAGCCATGTGGGCATGGTCCGTCAGGTCAATGAAGACGCCTGCCTGGACCTGCCGGAAAACCGTCTGTGGGTGGTGGCCGACGGCATGGGCGGGCATGCGGCGGGCGACTACGTCAGCAGCCTGATCGTCGACAGCCTGCGCGCTGTGCCGGTGGGGCGTTCCCTCGACGAATATTCGGCGGCCCTGCGCAATGACCTGATCCGCATCAACGCAACCGTGCGCGAAGAAACCGCCAACCGTGGCGTGACCATGATGGGCAGCACCGTGGTGGTCCTGGCCGCACGCGGCTTGCGTGGTGTGTGTTTGTGGGCCGGCGACAGCCGCCTGTACCGCCTGCGCGACGGCGTGTTGGAAGGCATTTCCCGCGACCACAGCTACGTGCAGGACCTGCAAGACAGCGGCTTGCTCAGTGAAGCCGATGCCCGTGTGCACCCTCGCGCCAATATCGTCACCCGTGCGATTGGCGTGGAGGCGCAGTTGGAGGTGGCGGTGGTCGACCTGCTGATCGCTCCAGGTGACAGCTACCTGCTGTGCAGCGACGGCCTGAACAAGACCGTCGAGGATCATGAAATCCGCGAAGTGCTGGGCCACGACGCGCCGGATGAAATCGTGCGCAGCCTGGTGCACCTGGGCCTCAACCGGGGCGCGCCGGACAACATCACCGCCATTGTCGTGAAGGTTTCGCCATGAACATCGTGATTCCGGGTTATGACATCGAAGGCGAGATCGGCGAAGGCGCCATGGCCAGCGTGTACCTGGCGACCCAGCGTTCGCTGGAGCGCAAGGTGGCGTTAAAAGTGATGGCGGCGGCGCTGGCGGCGGACCCGAGTTTTTGCGAGCGTTTCCTGCGCGAGGGCAAGACCCTGGCGCGCCTGTCGCACCCGCACACGGTGACCATCCATGACATCGGCAACGTCGGTGAGCTGTATTACATGGCCATGGAATACCTGCCCAACGGCACGCTCAAAGAGCGCATTGCCGCCGGACTGACACCGGAGCAGGGCGTGACGTTGATCCGCCAGATCGCCTCGGCGCTGGGCTATGCGCATGCCCAGGGCCTTGTCCACCGTGACGTCAAGCCGGCGAACATTCTGTTCCGCGCTGACGGCACCGCCGTGCTGTCGGACTTCGGCATCGCCAAGTCTCTGGATGACCGTACCCAGTTCACTCAAGCCGGGTTTGCCGTGGGCACGCCGAGCTACATGAGCCCGGAGCAGGCGCGGGGCCAGGAGATTGATGGCCGCGCTGACCTCTACGCACTCGGCGTGGTGCTCTATGAAATCCTCGTCGGCGAGTTGCCTTACACCGGCACCGATGCACTGTCCACGGCGCTGGCGCACCTGACCGAACCGCTGCCGGAACTGCCGGTGCACCACGGCCGTTATCAGGAGGTGCTGCGCAAGCTGTTGGCCAAGGACCCGGCGGAGCGTTTCCCGGACGCGGCGGCGTTGCTGCGCGCGCTGGACCAACTGCCGCCCGACTCGCCAGAAGCCACGCTGGTGCGGCCGCTGCCGATTCCGCTGAGCTTCGACCTGGCGGGCATGACGCCGGTGTCTATCGACATTCCGACCGACAAACCCCAGCCGCAGCCGGTGCGCCAACCGGTGGTGACGCCGACCCAACACAGCAATGTGTCCGAGCAGCGTCGCGGGCCGGTATTGGCCTTGGCTGCAGTCGCAGTGGCTGTCGCCCTTGCCATCGGTGGCGCGAGCTACTGGTGGTTGAGCCGCGGCGATACACCCGCGGCGCCGCCCGCTGCGGTGGTGCCGAAAACGCCCGCGCCTCCTGAAGCAAAAACGGTTGTGGCCGATGCGGACGGCGGTCAGCGTCCCTTGCTGATGGCGGGCAAGAAGACCTTGTTCCAGCGTGTGCTGAGCAAGCCGGGCGCCAAGCTGTCCCACGATGCCGGCGGCGCCTCCGACGAGGGGCTGCCGGCGTTTTCCGTGCTTTACGTTTACCAGCGCAAAGACGTCGATGGCAGCCCGTGGCTGCGTGTCGGTGCCGCCACCGATGGGCGCAGCGACGGCTGGTTGCCGGCCGCTCAGGTCAGCGACTGGAAACAAAGCCTGGTGCTCAAATTCACCGAGCGCTCGGGCCGGGCGCCGGTGATGTTCCTGCGCCAATCCAGCGAAGTGGAAAAACTGCTGGCCGATCCTGCGGCCGCCAAAGGCGTTCTGGCCAAGGCGCAGAAGAACAGCGAAGACAATCAACAGGTGTTGGCGCTGGAGCCGACGGCCAGTGCGGTGCCGCAGGACCAGTTCTACCTGCTGCCGATTTTCGATTCCAAAGAGAGCTTCGACGAAAACGGCCAGCCGGTGCAGTTGCTCAATGTGGCCTCTATCGACCCCGGCAGCAGCGCGGCTGCCAAGCCGGCCGCCCGAGCGATCAACACCAACGCCGACGCCTTCCGCACCGCCGTGGTGCTGGTGGTGGACACCACGGTGTCGATGCAGCCTTACATCGACCAGGTCCGCGACGTGGTGCACGAGCTGCAAACCCGCATCGCCGAGCGTGGTGAGCTGGACAGCGTGAGCTTCGGCCTGGTGGGTTTTCGCAACAGCATCAAGAAAACCCCAGGGCTTGAGTACGTCGCCAAGACGCTGATCAGCCTCGACCAGGGCCGCGACCCAGAGCGCCTCCTCGACATGGCGCGGCAGGTCAAAGCCTCCACCGTGTCCAGTCACTCGTTCAACGAAGACGCGTTTGCCGGGGTGATGCAGGCCGTGGATGGCATGGACTGGTCCGGCTACGGTGGGCGCATCATCCTGCTGGTCACCGACGCCGGTGCACTGCGCAAGAACGACCCGTTTGCCGCCACCCAGATGAACGAAGCCGAGGTGCGCCAGGCCGCGCTGGGCAAGCAGATCAAGATCTACGCCCTGCACCTGCGCACCGACGCCGGCAAGAAAACCCATGCCGGTGCCGAAACCCAATACCGCGTGCTCACCGCTGACGCCAACCCGCAGATCGGCGACCTCTACACGCCGGTGCCAGGGGGGGATGTGCGCAAGCTGGGTGAGCGTGTCGATGAGATCGGCAGCGTGTTCGCCAATCTTGTGCACCAGGTGCGCAGCAACACGCCGCAGCCGGTGCCGCTGCTGAGTGCCGCGCCGACCTTGGCCGACAAGTCCGCGGCCGTCGGCTACGCCATGCACATGGATTTCCTCGGCCGCAAAACCGCGAGCCAGGCGCCGCAACTGGTCAGCGCCTGGACCGCCGACCGCGACCTGACCAACCCGGCGCTGCCGGCGTTCCAGGTGTGCGTGATGCTGACCAAATTGCAGCTCAACGACCTGCAGCAGTCGCTGAAACTGATCGTCGATGCGGCGCGCAAGACCCAGACCTCGCCCAAGGATTTTTTCCAGGAAATCGCCAGTGCCTCGGCCTACATGAGCCGCGACCCGCAGGCCCTGCGCAAGGGCGGCAACCTGGCCGACGGCGGCATCCTCGGCGAATACCTGGAAGGCCTGCCGTACCGCAGCAAGTCGCTGAACATGACCCAGGACTTGTGGTTGTCGTTGAGCGTGGCCGAGCAGGAAGACTTTATCGACGAGCTGGATTCGAAAATCCGCCTCTACGAAACCTTTCACAATGATGTGGCCAACTGGGTCCGTTTCGGCGATGCCGAGCCGGGCGATGCGTTGTACCGCGTGCCCTTGTCGACGCTGCCGTGATGCTGAACTTGAGCGCAGTGCACAAAAGCCGCGGCGTTGGCAGCCAGCGCTATAGCCTGGTGATTCCGGCGCTGGCGCTGCGCGCGGGTGAGCAGTTGGCAATCGTCGGGCCGAGCGGCTGTGGCAAAAGCACCTTGCTCGATCTGCTGGCGCTGGTGTTGGCGCCGGATCAGGTTGGCCGGTTTGAATTTGATCAGGTCGATGTCGGCGCTCTGTGGCGTGCCGATCAGCAGTCGACGTTGGCCGCGTTGCGCAGCACGCACTTGGGCTACGTGCTGCAAACCGGCGGCCTGCTGGGCTTTCTCGATGTGCGCAGCAATATCGCCTTGTCCCGCCAGCTGCTGGGGCTCAAGGACGACGGCAGCGTCGCGCGTCTGGCCGAACAGTTGGAGATCAGCGATCAGTTGGGCAAAAAACCGACTGCGCTGTCGGTGGGCCAACGCCAACGCGTGAGCTGCGCCCGTGCACTGGCCCACGCGCCGCAACTGGTGCTGGCGGATGAGCCGACGGCGTCGCTTGACCCGCTGAACGCCGAACGTGTGATGCAGGCGCTGCTGGCCCAGGCCCGCGAACATCGCGCAGCCTGCGTGATCGCCACCCATGACGAGCCGCTGGCCCGCGCCAGTGGTTTGCAGGTGCGGCGCATCAGTTGCCGCCGTGACACCGACGGCGGCGTCACGGCCACCCTCGGGGAGGCGTGCTGATGCGCATCGGTCTGGTGGCGTCCCTGGCCTGGCAGGATTACCGCAACGACGCCTGGCTGTCGGCCTGTTCGGTGCTGGCATTGGTGGCCGTGATCGCGCCGTTGCTGGTGTTATTCGGCCTGAAATTTGGACTGGTTAGCAGTTTGACCGAACGCCTGGAGACCGACCCCGCAACCCGTGAAATTATTCCGTTGGGCGGCGGTCGATTCAACGCAGCGTTTATCGAGCAACTTGCCCAGCGTGGTGATGTGGCCTTTGCCGTGCCGCGTACCCGCCAGATTGCGGCGACCGCGCAGGTGGGCACGCTGACCCTGGAAATGCTGCCGACTGCAGCGGGTGATCCGCTGCTCGTGGGGTTGCCGATGCCTCGGGGTCTGGACCAGATCGTGTTGAGCCACACCGCCGCGGAAAAACTCGCGGCGCGGCCTGGCGATTGGCTGGAGACCAGCTTTGCGCGGCAAGTGGCAGGGCGTGTCGAAGCCCAACGCACGCGGTTGCAGGTGCTGGCGGTGCTGCCGCTGGAAGCGTTTGCGCGGGACGGTTTGTTTGCCGATTTGCGCCTGCTGGAAGCGGCGGAAGATTACCGCGACGGCCGCGCGGTGCCGGCGTTGAGTTGGGACGGTGACGCGGTCGGCGCGACTGAGCAGCGGGTTTATCCGGCGTTTCGCCTGTATGCCCGCCACCTCGCCGATGTGGAGCGGTTGCGGGTGTTTTTCGCCGGGCAGAACCTGTTGGTGTCGACCCAGGCGAACGCCATTGCCCAGGTGCAGTCGTTGAGTCGCAACCTGTCGATCGTGTTCTGGATCATTGCCGGGTTGGCCTTGGCGGGCGCATTTGCGGCGATCTTCGCCGGCGTGTTGGCCGCCGTGGCGCGCAAGCGTCGGGAATTGTCGGTGTTGCGCCTGCTGGGGTTTTCCACTGCCGGGCTGTTGCTGTTTGTGGTGGTGCAGGCGCTGTACAGCGCAGGGTTTGCCGCCGTGCTCAGTGCCGGGTTGTATGGCCTGGCCGAGGCGGGTTTGAATAAATTATTCGTGCAGGTGCCGGGCGAATACGCCAGTCACCTGTTGGCGCCTCATTACGGCCTGGCCCTGGCTGCAGTCCTCGGCGTCAGCGCCGTGGCGGCGGCCTGTGGCGGTTGGCGAGTGGCGCGTATCCAGGCTTCTGAAGGAATCAGAGATGTATAAGTTACTGGGCGCCGCCATGGCGCTGAGCTTGGCTTCAATGGCGTGGGCGGATGAGGCGAGCGACAAACTCGACAACCCCAAACCGTTGCCCGATGACGTGAGCCTGCCGCTGCCATGCGAAGGCAACATGGTGTTCCGCTACGCCTATGTGCTGGCCCAAGGCACCCTGGATGACCGCGAGATCAGCCTCGGTTACCCCTTTGCCGAGGGTGAGGCGGGTTATCAGCAGTCGTTTATTTCCGGCTACCGGCGCGACTTTATCAACGGCCAGTTCACGCTCAAGGATTTGCCCAAGGACTGGAACGCGGTTATTGCGCCCTTGATGCCGAAGACCGACGCCAAAACCCCGCTCAAGCCGATGCTGTACTTCATCGGCAAGTACGAAGTCACCGCACGCCAGTATGCCCAAGTGATGTCCCAGGCACAGTCGCTCGCCAGTGGTGAGCCGGCGCCAGCGTGCGATGCGCCTACCGGCATGGCTGCACGCTTGCCCAAGGTGAAACTCTCGCGCTTTGAAGCCGAGCGCTTCTCGGCGGTGTACAGCGCCTGGTTGATGAAATACCACCGCGACGTGCTGCCGGTCAGTGGTCGTGGGTCATCGGCCGAAGACGGTGGCCTCGGTTTTGTGCGCTTGCCCACCGAAGTGGAGTGGGAATTCGCCGCGCGTGGTGGCCAGGCAGTGAGCCGGCAGGACCTCGAAGGGCGGCTGTTTCCCCGTCGTGTCGAAGGCAGTGAAAGCGACGGGCCGCTGGGTGATTACGCGGTGTTCAACCAAGTCGCCGGCGGTACAGGCCAGGCGGCACGCCTGATGCCCATCGGCACCAAATTGCCCAACCCGATCGGCATGTTCGATGTGATTGGCAATGCGGCGGAAATGGTCCAGGAGTCGTTCCAACTGGTGCACGCCGGGCGCCGCCAGGGCACCTACGGCGGCTTTGTGGTCAAGGGCGGCAACTACCTGGAAGGCGAGGGCACGCTGTTCACGGGCATGCGCCGCGAGTACCCGCTGTTTGCCGCCGACGGCACCGAGCAGAGCAACGAGACCACCGGTTTTCGCGTGGCGATAGGTGCGTTGTCTGCGCCGCGTTCGCGCTACAAGGAGCTGTTCGCGCAGTGGCAGAAAGAAGGCCGCCTGGCCTCGCTGACCGACGCCATCGACGACGCCCAGGACCCGACCAAGCGCCTGGACAGCATCATCGCCGCCAGCGTCGATCCCAAGCTGCAAGCCGAACTGGGCCTGGTCAACGAAGAACTCAAGCGCAACGTTTCGCTGATCGCCCAGCAACGCGAAGAGGCGGCGGGCAACCTGATTCAATCGGCCGCGCTGGTGGCCGAGACCATCAGCAACTACAACATCCGCCTGATGAACTTGCAGAAGAGTCGCCAGCAGGCACTGGACAACAAGGACGCGGCCAGCGCGCAGCTGTTTGCCACGGCCATCGACAATGGCCGCAGCGCGCTCGACGGCGCGGTGGCGATCTACATCGACAACCTGGCCACCGGCACGCGCTACACCGACGCGGTGATCCAGGCGCAGTTTCAACGAATCAAGGAAGAGTTGGATCGCAAGCCAGTGCTCGGCAAGAGCCTGGTGACGCGCGCGACACTGTTCGTTCGCCATGTCGGCAACTACCGCAAACAACAGCGGGCCGACCCGGCAACGATTTTGAAGGAATTGCTCGCAGCGAGCGGTCAGCGGTCTTGATCGCTGGTTGTATGGCGAGCTTGGAAGGGACTCAGGCGGCGGTGGGCCGTGCTGGGCAAGTCAAACTTAACAGAGAACACACCTATGCTTTTTTCCCGTAAGGCGGTTTCCAAGCGTCACTTGCTGCTGATCGCGGCTGGTTTCAGCACCGTGTTGACTGGCTGCGCCACGTCGCCGGCGTCCAAGGTCGCGTCGAGCACCAAGGTCGAGTACTACCCGAACTGCTACGAGCCGGTGCAGCACTTGCGCGCGACCGACTCGGACATGACCAAGTCGGTTGTCACCGGTGCGGCCATCGGCGCTGCCGGCGGTGCTCTGCTGGGCGCGCTGACCGGCGACTCCGACAAGCGCGGCCGTAACGCTGCCATCGGCGCCGCGGGCGGCGCCCTGGCGGGTGGCGCGGCGGGTTACTACACCGAGCGTCAGAAGCAGATCAGCGATGACAACCAGCGCATTGCGTCCTACGCGGCTGACGTCAACAAAAGCGCTTCCGACATCGACCGCAGCACCGCATACGCCAAGGCGTCCCAGCAGTGCTACCAGAGCGCATTCACCAAGCTGGTGGCTGACCGTAAAGCCAAGACCGTCAACGACACCGAAGGCCGCAAGCGCCTGGCGGAAATCGTTTCCGGCCTCAAGGAGTCCAATGACCTGATTGTCGCGGTCAACGGCAAAGCCAGCGAAGACCTGAACAACTACACCCAGGCGTACGAGCAAGACCTGCAACAAGTGGGTGTGCAGCGTGCCGACGTCGTGACCGTGGCCACCGCTGATACCACGCCGGTGGTGACGCCGGCCAAAGGCAAAAAAGCCGTCAAGCCGGCGAAAAAAGCAGCGCTGCCGACCGTGCCGAAAGAAGCGGTCGCCACCGAAAAAACCATCCAGACCGCGCAGACCAAGCAAGCTGAAAGCAAGCAGGTCGCCAGCGCTGGCAAGGCGCAGATCGAAGGCACTTGCCGCGATCCAAACCTGGCCGACTGGGCGCCGGTGCCTTGCCCTAACGTTTAAGTAACATGTTGCTATAAGCGTTAAACGCCAGCCGATCTCCCGCTAAAGCGCGAGATCGGTGGCGTTCCTCCAACAAATCGTTACACTGCTGCGGCCACTTAATAATGATACCGAGGCCGTGTGCATGAAATTTCGTCTTCTGCTGTGGGTGCTTGGCCTGATGATGGGCAAAGCCAGCCGCACCAATCCTGCTTTCCAGCAACAGCTGGGTGACAAAGACCTGGCGTTCCAGTTGCAGACCCTCGACGGCAAGGTTGCCCGTCACTTCATCGTCAAAGACCAGCGCATCACCAGCCGCTCAGGGGTTCACCCGCAACCTGCGTTTGCTATCGCCTTCAAAGATGCCGCCTACGGCTTCGCCACGATGCAGGCGAAGAACAAGCAACTGGCGTTCATGACAGGGATTCAGGACAAGTCGATTCAGATCAAGGGCAACCCGGCGCTGGTGATCTGGTTCCAGGGGCTGACCAAGTATTTGAAGCCGAAGAAAAAGAAGAAGGCCTGAAGGGTTTCTTCAGGGGTACCGAGTTGAATTCATCGCAGGCAAGCCAGCTCCCACAGTTGACTGCATTCCAGGGTTGGAACTCGGTCAACTGTGGGAGCTGGCTTGCCTGCGATAGCGGTTTATCAGGCGACAGCGTCAGCCCTGGCTGAACTGGGATGCCAGTTCACGCAACAGCACCTCGGCATCCAGTACTTTGCCGACCACTTCCTCGGCCTTGTCACGGCTCAAGCCCAAACGCTCAAGCAGTGCATCCGGAATCGCCTCATCCGGCCCGGAGCCAATGCCACGGCTGCGCAACAAGCGCACCGCCAGGCACACCAGGTTCGGGTATTCGGCATATTGCCCGTCGTAGGTCGGGTCGTGCTGGAAGCGCAGGGCGGTGGACAGTTCGTCCGGCATGTCCCAGTAGCGCATCAGCCAGGCACCGATCTGCTCGCGGCTGATGCCCAGCAAGTGTTGCTCGACATAGCTGTGGCACAGGTGCGGGTTGACCTCCAAGTGACGGCAGATCAGCGAGAAGTGCGGGGGAAACACGTGGGCCAGCAGCAGATAACCGAAGTTATGCAGCAGGCCGGCGAGGTAGGTCAGGCCGGCTTCCGGGCGCTGGGCGCGTGGCATGGCGCGGGTCAGGCCTTCGATCACGGCGGCGGTGTAGATCGACTGGTGCCAGTACGGCGTGGACTGATGCGGATGGTCTTTGGGCAGGCTCAAGGTTTTACCCAGGGCCAGGCCCAACGCCAGGTTGATCACCAGATCAAAGCCCAGTACGCGCACGATGGCGTCTTCAACTGAACGAATTTTGCCTGGCGAGGCGTAGTACGGCGACGCGGCCCAGCTCACCACTTGGGCGGCCAGGGCGGGGTCGGTTTCCACTACGCCAGTGATGTCATCGATGGTGGCGTTGGGGTCGACGCGCAGCTTGATGATCTTTTGCGCGGTATCGGCCAGCGGTGGAATTTCGATGGTCGCTTCCAGGCGTTGCTGGATGCGGCGGGCGGTGAACGCCTGCATCGCCTGGGTGATTTCCTCGCGGTCATCATTGGGGCGGTCGAGGTTCGGGCGAATGTTGCTCAACGGCTCGCCGAACTGCCCGGCGCTGGCTTTGGTGAGCATGGTCTTGAAGTCGCTGCTGGCAATTTCCAGCAGCAGCCCGGCTTCGCCTGAATGCACCAGCAGGCTCGGTTCGCTCAGCAGGCTGCCTTCGTACAGGCAGGGCGAACTGGTCAGGGCCGGCAGGCCGGGCAGCAGGCTCAACTCATGCTTGGCCAACATGCGCTCGATGCGATCCGGCGATACCGCGGTAAGGCGGCGACCGGTGAGTTCGGCGAGTCGGTTGAGGTCGAGCAATTGGCTCTGCGGGAACAGCACCATGAGGGCGCCAACGGCATCTTCCAGCAAGACCGCCTGGACCTTTTGCGCGGGATTCAGGCCAGCCTGTTCGGCGACTTCCGTATAAGGAATGGCGAGCTTTGCGAGCAGAGCCCGAATGACCGGCGGGGCGGTCAGTGGGGCTGTGGCGAGGGCTACTTCTGACATGGCCTGATCCAATTTCTTACAGTCACCGAAGTATAACCAGCTTGATACAACTGTTGGTTGGATAAGTGAGTCAGGCGTCACACTTGGCCGTATTGCTGCCCATGCCGTAGCCAGCGATCGAGCAACGGGCTGACGTGATCCGGCCAGCGCTCGAGCAGCGCTTGCGCCGCATCACGCACGGCCGGCAGCAGGTCAGCGTCGCGCATCAGGTCGGCGACCTTGAATTGCAGCAGGCCAGTCTGGCGGGTGCCGAGCATTTCACCGGGGCCGCGCAGCTCGAGGTCTTTTTCGGCGATGACAAAGCCGTCGTTGGTTTCGCGCATGATGCCCAGGCGCTGACGACCGATCTGTGACAACGGTGGATGGTAGAGCAGCACGCAATGGCTGGCAGCGCTGCCCCGGCCGACGCGACCCCGTAATTGGTGCAATTGGGCCAGGCCCAGGCGCTCGGGGTTTTCGATGATCATCAAGCTGGCATTGGGCACGTCCACACCCACTTCGATCACCGTGGTGGCCACCAGCAATTGGAGGTTGCCCGCTTTGAACTCGGCCATTACCGCAGCTTTTTCCGCAGGCTTCATGCGGCCGTGGATCAGACCGACCTTGAGTTCGCCCAAGGCACTGGTGAGGTCTTCATAGGTGGTTTCGGCGGCCTGGCACGTCAGCTCCTCGGACTCTTCGATCAGCGTGCACACCCAGTACGCCTGACGGCCTTCGGCGCAGGCACCGCGCACGCGCTCGATCACTTCCACGCGACGGGTGTCGGTGACCAGCACGGTGTTGACCGGAGTACGGCCGGGCGGCAGTTCGTCGAGGATCGAGGTGTCGAGGTCGGCGTAGGCGCTCATGGCCAGGGTGCGTGGGATCGGTGTCGCGGTCATGATCAACTGGTGCGGGCTCATGCGCCCGCCCACGCCTTTTTGGCGCAGGGCCAGGCGCTGCTGCACGCCGAAGCGGTGCTGTTCGTCGATGATCACCAGCGCGAGGTTCTTGAATTTCACTTCGTCCTGGAACAGCGCATGGGTACCCACCACCATCGGTGCGCCATTGGCGATCTGTTCCAGCGCCGCCGCGCGCACCTTGCCCTTTAGTTTGCCGGCCAGCCACGCCACTTCCAGACCCAGTGGTTCGAGCCAGCGCTTGAAGGTGATGAAGTGCTGCTCGGCGAGAATCTCGGTGGGCGCCATCAGCGCCACTTGGTAACCGGCTTCCAGTGCCTGCAAGGCGGCGAGGGCGGCGACCACGGTCTTGCCAGCGCCCACGTCACCCTGGATCAGGCGCAGCATTGGTTCTTTCTGGCTGAGGTCGTAGGCGATTTCATTGCCAACCCGTTGCTGGGCGCCGGTTGGCGCGAAGCCCAGGTTCGCCAGGTATTGCGCAGGCAGGCGCGTGGCCTTGGGCATTGCGGGCGCGCGCAGGGAGCGCATGCTTTCGCGCAGGCGCTGCTGGGACAACTGGTGAGTCAGCAGCTCTTCAAAGGCCAGGCGATGTTGCGCCCAGTGATGACCCAGGGCCAGTTCGTCGACATCGGCATCGGCGGGCGGGTGGTGCAGATAGCGGATGGCATCGTCCAGCGGCGCCAGTTGGTAGTCGCGGGCCAGTTCCACCGGCAGCCAGTCGGGCAGGCTTTTGGGGCCGAGCATCGTCAGGGTCTGCATGCACAGTTGGCGCAGGCGTTGTTGGGTCAGGCCTTCGGTCAGCGGGTAGATCGGCGTGAGGGTGGTATCCACCGGCGGCGGCTCGTCGCCGGTAATGGCGCGGTATTCGGGGTGGTAGATTTCCAGGCCCGACGCGCCAGGCCGTGCCTCGCCGTAGCAGCGCACGCGGGTGCCGCGCTTGAGGCCTTCCTTCTGGGCGTTGCTGAAATGGTAGAAGCGCAGGCTGAGGCCACCGGTGCCGTCCTGCAGGCGTACGACCAGACTGCGGCGCTTGCCCATCACCACATCCGCGCCACTGACGGTGCCTTCGACCACCGCGTCCTGTCCTGGGCGCAAATGGCCGATGGGCACGACGCGCGTGCGGTCCTGATAGCGCAGGGGCAAGTGGAACAGCACGTCCTGGAGGTTCTCCAGGCCGACCTTGGCCAACTTCTCGGCCATGGCTTCACCAACACCCTTGAGTGCGGTGACCGACACGTGCGACAGCTCAGTCATACCCTTGCTTAGCTCGCAGCAGGCGGCTTGGCCACCGAGCACAAACGGATCGAGTCGGCGAGGATCTCAATGGCTTTCGGGCGTGGGAAGCTGGCGCGCCAGGCGATCGCCACGGTCCGGAATGGCACCGGCGGCGTGAGCGGGCGCACTTCGATTACGCCGGGGGCGTAGTGATGACTGTCCACTGCCGACAGCGGCAAGATCGAAATACCCAGGCCGGACGCGACCATATGGCGGATGGTTTCCAGCGAGCTGGATTCCACGGTGGTGTGCTTGGCGCCGTCGTTGCCCTTGGTCAGGGTCGGGCAGGCTTCGAGTACCTGGTCGCGGAAGCAGTGGCCTTCGCCGAGCAGCAACAGGCTCTTGTCGTTGAGCAGGCCGGCGTCGATGGTGTCTTTTTGCGTCCACGGGTGGGAGGCCGGCATCAACACGTAGAACGGCTCGTCGTAGAGCGGCAAGGTCAACACGTCCGCTTCGTTGAACGGCAGGGCGATGATGATCGCGTCCAGTTCACCGTTGCGCAGTTTGTCGCGCAGCACGTGGGTGAAGTTTTCTTCGATATACAGCGGCATCTGCGGCGCGACGCGGTGCAGTTGCGGAATCAAATGCGGGAACAGGTACGGGCCAACGGTGTAGATGGCGCCGACTTTGAGCGGTGCAGTCAGCTGGTTCTTGCCGGCCTGGGCCAGCTCGCGAATGCTTTGGGCTTGTTCCAGCACCTTTTGGGCCTGGGCGACAATGCCTTCGCCCACTGGCGTGAGGCGCACGGCGCTCTTGCTGCGCTCGAAAATCAGCACACCGAGTTCGTCTTCAAGCTTTTTCACACCCACCGACAGCGTCGGCTGGCTGACATGGCAACGCTCGGCCGCGTGGCCGAAGTGCTGCTCTTGGGCGAGGGTCACGATGTAGCGTAATTCTGTAAGAGTCATAGCGGGCGTCCATGAGGTTGCGAGCCAAGCATACCGGCTGCAATCGATAGACGCACGTTATCAGAACTTTGCTGGGGATTGAGCGGGGAGTGGCTCGGATTTAACTGAAAAATGGATTTTTAGCGTCAACAAACAAAATGTGGGAGCGCACTGGCTCGCGAATGCGCGGTGTCAGTGAAGAATGTATCGACTGACACTGCGCTTTCGCGAGCAAGCTCGCTCCCGCATTGGCCTGCTTCGCAATCCTTAGCGGCGACGCTTCTCGATGTTGTAAACAAACGGCGCGACGATCTCGACGCTGCCGCCTTTCAACATGTCGGCCGGTGGCTTGGGCAATGGCTGGGCACGACGAATCATGTCCAGGGTCGCGCGGTCCAGGTCGGCGTTGCCGGAACGGCCCACCAACTCGTAAGACAACACATTGCCGTCGGCATCGACCACGAAGCGCAGGCGGTTAAGCCCCTCTTTGCCACGCTGTTGAGCGCCTGGCGGGTACTTCTTGTACTTCTGCAAGTGCGCCAGCAGGGTGCCTTCCCAGGACGCTTTCGCTGCTACCTGGGCTGGCGACGGGCCGGGCACGGGTTGAGCGGATTTTTCCGCCGGCGCATTGGTCGGTGGGGTTTCGCTCGGCGGCTCTTCGGACGGTTTCTCCTTGGGCGGCTCGGGCTTTTTCTCCACTGGCTTGGGCGGCTGGGGTTTGGGCTTGGGCTTGACCGGCTTGGGCACCTGGATCGTTGGCTTGGGCGCCTCGGCCAGTTTCGGCAAAGGCAGCTCTTCCACCGGCGCCGGCGGCTGTGGTGGCGTGACCACCTTGGGCGGCGCGGGAGGCGGTGGTGCCGGCATCGGCGCCAGGTCGATGACCATGGCGGCCGGTGGCAGCGTCACCGGATGCGGCGCGGACCATTGAAGCGCGATGATGATCGCGACGGCATGCACGCCCAGCACGACGGCGAGGCTGGTGCCATAACGCGTCAGTTTGTGGCGCGTCGTGATCATTTCTTGGCTGCCGTCTCAAGTCCGACCAGGCCGACCTTGAGGTAGCCGGCTGCCCGCAGGGCATCCATCACGCTCATCAGGTCGCCGTAGTCCACGCCCTTGTCGGCCTGGAAGAAGATCGTCGTGTCTTTCTTGCCTTGGGTCTTGGCGTCGAGCACCGGGCCCAGGGTTTCAGCTTTGACTTCTTCTTCGCCCAGGAACAGGCGTTGGTCCGCCTTGACGCTGAGGAAGATCGGCTTCTCTGGACGCGGCGCAGGCTTGGCGCTGGAGGCCGGCAGATCGACCTTGATGTCCACGGTGGCCAACGGTGCCGCCACCATGAAGATGATCAGCAGCACCAGCATCACGTCAATAAACGGCGTGACGTTGATTTCGTGGTTCTCGACGAGTTCATCGTCGCCTTGATTCAAATGCAGGCCCATGGCCGATTACCCCACTTTCACCATGTGCGGTTGCGAGCTGCGCTCGGTAGGGGCGTGATCGAGGTCGCGGCTGACCAGCAGCAGGACTTCTGCCGACGCGTCCGATACCTGAGCCTTGTAGCCGGCAATGGAACGGGCGAAGACGTTGTAGATCACCACCGCAGGAATCGCGGCAACCAGACCCAGTGCGGTTGCCAGAAGGGCTTCGGCGATGCCTGGGGCAACGACGGCGAGGTTGGTGGTTTGGGTTTTGGCGATGCCGATGAAACTGTTCATGATGCCCCACACGGTACCGAACAGACCCACGAACGGTGCGGTGGAACCGATAGTGGCGAGCACGCCGGTGCCGCTGCTCATGTTACGACCGCAGGCCGCCACCAGGCGCTCGAGGCGGAAGCTGACGCGTTCCTTGATGCCTTCTTTTTCGCGGGTGTTGACCGACAAGCGCATTTCTTCGAGCGCGTCGTGGACCAGCAGGTTGGCCAGGGTGCCCTTCTTGGTAGCGGTGTCGCTGGCTTCCTTGAGGGTAGTGGCTTTTTTCAGGTGGACGATTTCAGTACGCAGACGACGCTTGGCGCCCAGCAGCTCGAAGCCCTTGGCGATCCAGATGGTCCAGGTAATGATCGAGGCGATGGCCAGGCCGATCATGACGGCTTTTACCACCACGTCAGCGTTCTGGTACATGCCCCACGGGGACAGGTCATGGGCCATGCCCAGGCTGTTGTCTTCTTCCAGGACAACACCGGAGTCGTCGGCAGGCGCAGGGGCTGCGGCCTGGGCCGGGTCGGTGGCCACAGGTGCTGCGGCAGGGGCTGGCGGCGTGGTTGCGTTCTGCTGGGCCGCGGCCGGAGTAGCTGGGGCGGTGGCGTCAGCGAAAGCGGCGGTCGGTGCCAGCAGAACGCTGAACAGCAGCGCAGCAATCGCACGCCAGGCGCGAGATGGGCTGAGAGGCTTGGTTGGCGAAGCGGGGTTTGTATTACGTGTCATGCTGGCCGGACCTGAGAGAAAAAATGAGTGATCGTCCTGCCAGACCCTGATGGGTCGAGGACAAATGGGCGGTTATTATTGCAAGTAATTCTTGTTAACAAAAGTAATACAGTTACTTAATTTGTCGTTTTGCTGGCCGCTGGTCATCTTCGGCGGCTAATCTGCGCCTTTAAGAATGGAGTTTTGTGATGTCTGCGCCTTCTGTTGTGATTGCCGGTTGCGGCGATGTGGGTAGTCGGCTGGCTAGCCAATTGCTGGCCTCGGAATGGGAGGTTCATGGCCTGCGACGTGATATTTCACGCCTGCCAGAGGGTGTCATCGGCATCGCCGGTGACCTGTTCAAAAAGGATTGCCCTGACACCTGGCCGATCGGCGCAGTGGATTATCTGGTGTATTGCGCCGCTGCGACCGACCACGATGAGGCCGGCTATCGTGCGGCCTACGTGCAAGGGCTGCAGCATGTGTTGGAGTGGCTGAACGACTACGGCCAGGAGCCCAAGCATTTGCTGTTTGTGTCGAGCAGCAGTGTGTATGGCCAGCAGAAGGGTGAGTGGGTCGACGAAACGTCCGACACTCAAGCGAAAGGGTATTCCGGCCAGGTAATGCTGGAAGCTGAGCAAGTGGCGCTCAATAGCGGTATTCCTGCGAGCATCGTGCGGTTGACCGGTATCTATGGGCCCGGCCGTGAATGGCTGCTGACCCAAGTGCGCCAAGGCTATCGCGTGGCGGTTGATCCCCCTTTATATGGCAACCGGATTCACGCGGATGACGCTGCCGGATTGCTGGCCTTCCTGCTGCGGCATGTGGAGCAGGGCGGTTCGCTGGACAGCATTTACATCGGCGTTGACGATGCGCCCGCGCCCTTGGCAGAAGTGGTGAGTTGGTTGCGCGACTATCTGGGCGTGACCGAATGGGCTGACGACGCCAGTGTGCGCCGCGCCGGCAGCAAGCAATGCAGCAATGCCCGAGCCAAGGCGTTGGGCTGGGTGCCGACCTACCCGACTTATCGCGAAGGGTACGCGGTGATCCTTGAAGGTAAGTGCTAGATGTGAAGAAGGAGCCGTGAGGCTCCTTTTTTGTTACTGCTTTCCAGCAGCCATTGGCGTGGCCCGGGGCTGAGCTGGGGGATTTCGTCTGGCTGGGAAAGGTTGATCGCCTGCAGAATTTCCAACTGTTTGCCGTAGCGCACGAAAATCCAGCCGTCGCCGACCGCTCCTTTGCCCAGATAGACGACGTCATTGCCGGCACCTTGAGTGGCGCAGTCGCCTCCCAGGCACAGTTCATAACGGTCATTGTTGCCCAGGCCGGACAGGCTGCCATCGGCGCTGAACCTCACAAGGTTGCCTGTGCCTTGGCCTTCAATAATTTTCCACTGACCGCCCATGTAGGCTGAGTTCAGGGCTTGCCTGAACGCCGTGCCCCACTTGGCACCTGCGGCAGCGGGTTGGGTGGGGCGGCTGAACGTCTGCCCTGCGTAAATCTTGCCGGTCTGTTGGACCAGTTGCTCGCCGTTCAATTGCAATTCGTCGCTGCCATGGCCGTTGTAATCCACCGACCAAATGCCAGGCGCCTCCTGCAGCAGTTGGCCTTCGCCCTCCTCGAACGCAGTGCTGAATTGCGCTTTGCCGGTACGGGTGTCGATGTTCCATTCCAGGTTCATGCCGTTGGCGTCCAGGGCTTTAAGCAGCGGCCGCCCCTGGGCGGCGGTATCGATAGCGGCCTGGTTGATCCATAGCCCGCTGATGTCCGCGGTTTGCTGCTGCAGGTGTGTGCAGCCGCCCAGCAGGATCAAGCTGATGAGGAGTAGCGTGTGCATGGAGTGGTCCGTCTGCTGGTGAAAAAACCATGGCGCAGACTAAAGAAAAAGGAGCCGGTAGGCTCCTTTGTTCTGTATCACTGTTTTTCCAACAACCACTGCCGTGGCCCCGGCGTAAACGAAGGCACTTCATCCGCCTGCGCAGTGTTCACGGCCTGGAAGATTTCCAGCTGCTTGCCTTTGCGCGCGAAGATCCACGGGTTGCCCTGGCCGTTGAGTTGCAGCCAGATACTGTCGTAGCCGCCGCTCATTGAGGCGCAGTCACCCGCCAGGCACAGCGAGTACCGATCGACACCGGGCAAACCGGCGACTTTGCCGTCGGCCTGGAACTGCACCGTGGCGCCGTCGCCGTTCCCGTCGGTGATCTTCCAGTCGCCACCCATATAGGCGGCATACAGGGCGCGCTCGAAGTTGGCGCCCAGTGGCGCGCCTTCGGGGGCTGGGTCATTGGCACGGGCGAACAGCTGCTCAGGCTCATTGTCGTTGGCCACTTGCAGCAGTTGTTTGCCTTTGCGCTTGAGTTCGGTGGCGGAGCTGCCGTAGAAATCGACGCTCCAGGCGCCGGGTTTCTCACTGAGCAGCTTGCCTTCGGCGACTTCAAAACCGTTGTAGTAACGCGCCTGCGAAGCCTTGGTGTTGACCTCCCATTCGAGGTTCGGACCATAGGCTTGCAGCGCTTCACGCAAAGGGCCGCCCTTGGCTGCCGCGTTGATGGCGGCCTGGTTGATCCAGGTGCCGCTCACATCCAGGTCGGCGGGGTTGCTGGCGCAGCCGCCGAGCAACAAGGCGAGCAACGAAGAGGCTACAAGCGCTTTGCGCATCACGAAATCCTTCTGAAACGAAGTCGGCGCGGCCTGTGGAGGCTGCGCCGGGTGTTTTACTCGATGACCAGAATCGCGTCCATCTCGACCTGTGCGCCCTTTGGCAGGGCGGCAACGCCGATAGCGGCGCGGGCTGGGTACGGCTGTTCGAAGTACTTGCCCATGATCTCGTTGACCTTGGCGAAGTGGCTCAGGTCAGTGAGGAAGATGTTCAGCTTGACGATGTCTTTGAACGAGCCGCCAGCGGCTTCGGCCACCGACTTGAGGTTTTCGAAGACCTGGACGGTTTGTGCTTCAAAGCCTTCAACCAGCTCCATGGTCTTTGGGTCCAGTGGAATCTGGCCGGACATGTAGACGGTGTTGCCCGCCTTGATCGCCTGGGAGTAAGTGCCAATGGCGGCAGGGGCTTTGTCGCTGGTGATAACAGTCTTGGTCATGAGTGACTCCTTGTAAGAGATCGGCTATGCGCGCATGCGGGTGATGCGAATCACCCCGGTCAGGGCGCGCAGTTTCTTGATCACGCGGGCCAGGTGCACGCGGTCGTGCACGCTGACCACCAGCTGGACCACGCTGATGCGGCCATCGCGCTCATCCATGCTGATTTTCTCGATATTGCCGTCGGCTGCGTTGACGCTGCTGGCCAGCAGGGCGATCAGGCCGCGCTGGTGCTCCAGCTCAACGCGCAGCTCGACGTTGAATTCGCCGGTGACGTCCTTGGCCCACGAGAGCTGGATGCATTTCTCGGGGTTGTGACGGATTTCAGTAATGTTGCGGCAGTTGTCCAAGTGCACGACCATGCCTTTACCAGCCGACAAGTGGCCGACAATCGGGTCGCCCGGGATCGGCGTGCAACATTTGGCGTAGCTGAGCACCAGGCCTTCCGTGCCGCGAATCGCCAGCGGGCCTTCGGGGCTTGGCAGCTGTTCGCCTTCGCCGAGCAGGCGACGGGCGACCACATACGCCATGCGGTTACCCAGGCCGATGTCTTCCAGCAGGTCTTCGATGGTTTCCTGACGATACTCGTGGAGCATCGCTTGCACGCGCTCGGCCGGGATCTTCTCCAGGGCGCTGTCGAAACCATTGAGCACCTTGTTCAGCAGGCGTTCGCCGAGGCTGATGGATTCGGAGCGGCGTTGCAATTTGAGCGCGTGGCGAATGTGTGTGCGCGCTTTTCCGGTGACCACGAAGTTGAGCCAGGCCGGGTTCGGGCGCGCGCCGGGTGCGCTGACGATCTCGACCGTGGAGCCGCTTTGCAGCGGCTCGGACAGCGGCGCGAGGCGTCGATTGATCCGGCAGGCAATACAGCTGTTGCCCACGTCGGTGTGTACCGCGTAGGCAAAGTCGACCGCTGTGGAGCCTTTGGGCAGCTCCATGATCCGGCCTTTGGGCGTGAAGACGTAGACCTCGTCCGGGAACAGGTCGATCTTCACACTTTCGATAAATTCCAGGGAGTTGCCGGCTCGTTGCTGCATTTCCAGCACGCCTTTGACCCACTGGCGGGCGCGGGCATGCGTGCCTTTAGGCTGTTCGTCGCCGCTGGACTTGTACAGCCAATGCGCGGCGATGCCGTTGTTGGCCATCTCTTCCATTTCACGGGTACGGATCTGGATCTCGATCGGTACCCCGTGCATACCAAACAACGTGGTGTGCAGCGACTGATAGCCGTTTGCCTTGGGAATCGCGATGTAATCCTTGAAGCGGCCTGGCAGGGGTTTATACAAATTATGTACAGCACCCAGCACGCGGTAGCAGGTATCGACCTTGTCGACGATGATCCGGAACGCGTACACGTCCATGATCTCGTTGAAGGCCCGACGCTTGCCGCGCATTTTTTTGTAGATGCCGTAGATGTGTTTCTGCCGGCCGCTGACTTCGCCTTCAATTTCGTCGATCGCCAGGCAATGGCTCAGCGACTCTTCGATCTTGTTGACGATTTCCTTGCGGTTGCCCCGGGCGCGCTTGACGGCCTGATAAATGCGCGCGGAACGCATCGGGTGCATGGCTTTGAAGCCGAGGTCTTCGAATTCGATACGAATGGCATGCATGCCCAGCCGGTTGGCGATGGGCGCATAGATTTCCAGGGTTTCCTTGGCGATGCGCCGGCGTTTTTCGCCGGACAGCACTTCCAGCGTGCGCATGTTGTGCAGCCGGTCGGCCAGCTTCACCAGGATTACCCGAATGTCTCGGGCCATGGCCATGGCCATCTTCTGGAAGTTTTCCGCCTGGGCTTCGGCCTTGGTTTCGAAGTTCATCTGGGTCAGTTTGCTGACCCCATCGACCAGTTCGGCAACGGTCTCGCCAAATTGCGCACTGAGCGCTTCCTTGGCGATGCCGGTGTCTTCGATCACGTCATGCAGCATCGCAGCCATCAGGCTCTGATGGTCCATGTGCATGTCGGCAAGAATATTGGCCACGGCAAGAGGATGCGTGACATACGCCTCACCACTGCGGCGGCGTTGGCCGTCGTGGGCTTGTTCGGCGTAGAAATACGCTCGGCGGACCAGGTTGACCTGGTCTGGGCCGAGGTAGGTCGATAAGCGATCGGCGAGGGCGTCTATGCTCGGCAAAGTATTAACTCCTGCCGTTGGCTGTGACCCCGCGCCGTGCTACGTCGACCAGGCATAGGCTTAGACGGCCTCGTTGGACTCGTCCTCGAACGCTGCAAACAGCGGTTCGTCTTCAACGATTTCGGCGTTGGCGATGAACTCGTAGCTCATCAGGCCTTCAGCGATTTCACGCAGGGCTACAACGGTAGGCTTGTCGTTTTCCCACTGGACCAGGGGCTCTTTGCCGCCAGTGGCCAGTTGACGGGCACGCTTGGTAGAGAGCATGACCAGCTCAAAGCGGTTATCCACGTGTTCTAGGCAGTCTTCAACGGTTACGCGGGCCATGGTATTCCTCGGAGCGAATGCAAGATGCGCGCTGCCCGGTTGGGCGAGCGGACTGAACAGTTTAAAAAATCACCAGCGTTTAGGGAAGCGCTGATTTTTCCCGCGGCCTCGCAAAACGGCTACAAGTGCCAATGTAAAGCCCTTGCAGCGGTTTTGGGAAGAACCAATCAGCCAAGCAGTTCGGCGAGTAATTTGCCGAAACGCTGCTGTTGGCGTTTCTGCTGGAGCTGATTGGCGCGGAAAATTGCCTTCAAATCGTCCAGGGCGCTGGCGAAATCGTCATTGATGATCAGGTAGTCGTAGTCGACGTAGTGGCTCATTTCGCTGACGGCTTCACGCATGCGGCCTTCGATGATCTCGTCACTGTCCTGGCCACGGTTGGTCAGGCGCTGGTGCAAGGCTTCGAGCGACGGCGGCAGGATAAAGATCGAACGCGCCTTCGGCATCAGTTGGCGCACTTGCTCGGCACCCTGCCAGTCGATTTCCAGGATCAGGTCGTGGCCTTCATCCAGGGTCTGCTGCAGGTGGCTTTGTGAGGTGCCGTAGAGGTTGCCGAACACTTCGGCGCGCTCCAGGAAGTCGCCGTGCTCGATCATCTTGACGAACTCGGTGCGCTCGACGAAGTGGTAGTGCACGCCGTTCACTTCACCCGGACGCATGGCGCGGGTGGTGTGCGAGACCGAGATGCGGATCTGCTCGTCAGCGTCGGTCAAGGCCTTGACCAGGCTGCTCTTGCCCGCGCCCGAAGGGGCGGAAATGATGTAAAGGGTGCCGGTGCTGTGGGTCATGGAAGTTGCCTTACTCAATATTCTGTACTTGTTCGCGCATCTGCTCGATCAACACTTTGAGGTTGACCGCAGCTTGGGTGCTGCGCGGATCAAACGCTTTGGAGCCCAGTGTATTGGCTTCGCGGTTGAGTTCCTGCATCAGGAAGTCCAGGCGCCGACCAGCGGCACCGGCAGACTTGAGCACGCGGCGCACCTCGAGGATGTGGGTGCTCAGGCGGTCGAGCTCTTCGGCCACGTCACTTTTCTGCGCCAGCAGCACCATTTCCTGTTCCAGGCGCGTCGGGTCGAGGTCGGCCTTCATGTCGGTGAAACGGTCCAGAACCTTCTGGCGCTGGGTGGCGAGCATCTGCGGCACCAGTTCGCGCAGGGTCACCACGTCCTCTTCGATGGAGGTCAGGCGGTCGCTGATCAGGCGCGCCAGTTCGGCGCCCTCACGCTCGCGGCCGGCTTTAAGCTCCTTCAAGCCCTGATTGAACAGGGCGAGGGCTTCGGCATTGAGGGCCTGCGGGTCGGTGGCGTCGGCCACCAGTACGCCGGGCCAGGCCAGCACTTCCAGCGGGTTCAGCGCGGCGGGTTGCTTGATCAGGCCGGCGATGGTTTCAGCGGCAGCGACCAGTTGCGCGGCGCGGTCGCGGTCGATCTGCAGCGGCTTGCCGGTAGTTACTTCGGTAAAACGCAGGGTGCATTCCAGCTTGCCGCGGGAAATACCCTGGCGCAGCGCTTCACGCACGGCGCCTTCGAGGTCGCGCAAGGATTCCGGCAGACGCAGGTGCGGCTCCAGGTAACGGCTGTTGACCGAGCGCAGTTCCCAGCTCAGGGTGCCTTGGGCGCCGGCTTTTTCGACGCGGGCGAAGGCGGTCATGCTGTGCACCATGGAGGTACCTCGCGATGCAGTCCCGCAAATACGGGCTGATGGGTAAATTGAAGCCGACAGGCTGCGAAGGCGCAGGATTGTAGCGCAGTGAGGCGAACGCGCCCAAACAATGGGCGCCAGGCCAGCCATTCGTAACCGAATTTTTTAGAAGTGCCCCGAATCGGCTGGCGGCTCTATAATGCTCGGCAGTTTTTCGTCCTCCGTACAGGTATCCCCTATGAAACGTCCAAGTGGTCGCGCTGCCGATCAGCTCCGCTCGATCCGCATCACCCGCAACTACACCAAACACGCCGAGGGATCTGTACTGGTCGAGTTTGGCGATACCAAGGTGATCTGCACCGTCAGCGTCGAAAACGGCGTGCCGCGCTTCCTCAAGGGCCAGGGCCAGGGTTGGTTGACCGCCGAGTACGGCATGCTGCCGCGCGCCACCGGCGAGCGTAACCAGCGTGAAGCCAGCCGTGGCAAGCAAGGCGGCCGCACCCTCGAAATCCAGCGCCTGATCGGCCGTTCGCTGCGCGCAGCCCTGGACATGTCCAAGCTGGGCGACGTGACCCTGTACGTCGATTGCGACGTGATCCAGGCCGACGGCGGCACCCGCACTGCCTCCATCACCGGCGCCATGGTGGCCTTGGTTGATGCGCTGAAAGTGATCAAGAAGCGTGGCGGCCTGAAAGCCGGCGACCCGCTCAAGCAGATGATCGCTGCCGTATCGGTGGGCATGTACCAGGGCGAGCCAGTGCTGGATCTCGACTATCTGGAAGACTCGGCTGCCGAGACTGACCTGAACGTGGTAATGACCAGCAGCGGTGGTTTCATCGAAGTGCAGGGCACCGCCGAAGGCGCGCCATTCCAGCCGGCCGACCTGAACGCCATGCTGGCCCTGGCCCAGAAAGGCATGACCGAAATCTTCGAACTGCAGAACGCCGCACTGGCTGACTGAAACGGCCGCAAGGAGCAACGCCATGAGTGACCACCAACTGCCTGTACCCACGCCTCCTTACGAAGCGCGTCAGGGAGCAATGTTGTGTCACCTCTCGGCGTTCCTGGGGTTTGTGTTTCCCTTCGGCAGTGTCGTCGGGCCGCTGATCCTGTGGCAGATGAAGAAGGAAGTGGACCCGTTCATTGATGATCAAGGCAAGGAGGCCTTGAACTTCCAGATCACCGTGGCCATTGCCTGGCTGGTTTGCATCGTGCTGGCGTTTGCGGTGATTGGTTTTTTCCTGATGACTGCCCTGGCGATCGCCACGGTGGTGCTGACGATCATCGGCGCAATCAAAGCCAGCAAGGGGATTGCCTATCGCTATCCCTTTACCTGGCGATTGGTCAAATAATGAGCGCCCACAAAAAAACCGACAGCGATGTCGGTTTTTTTGTGCCTGGAAAAAGACTTTAGATGGTCAATGTCCAGTCGTAGTCCACTATCAGCGGCGCGTGCTGCGAGAAGCGTGGCTGACGCGGCAGGCGTGCGCTGCGAACAAAGCGGCGAAGCCCCGGGGTCAGCAGTTGGTAGTCGAAACGCCAGCCCAGGTTAAGCATCTCGGCCTGTTCGTTATCCGGCCACCAGCTGTACTGGTCGCCTTCGCGGCTGACTTCGCGCAGGGCGTCAACATAGCCCATGTTGCCGACAATCTCGTCCATCCAGGCACGTTCCGGCGCCAGGAAGCCCGGGGATTGTTGGCTGTCGCGCCAGTTCTTGATATCCAGCTTCTGTTGCGCCACGTACAGCGAGCCACAGTAAATGTACTCGCGACGTTTGCGTCGCTGTTTATCCAGATAACGGGCGAAATCGTCCATTAGCTTGAACTTCTGGTTCAAGTCTTCATCGCCGTTCTGCCCCGAAGGGAGCAGCAAGGTCGCGATGCTGACCTTGTCGAAATCGGCCTGCAGGTAGCGCCCGTAGCGGTCGGCTGTCTCGAAGCCGAGGCCGCTGATGACCGCCTTGGGTTGCAACCGCGAGTACAAAGCCACGCCACCTTGGGTGGGCACTTCGGCATCGCAGGCATAAAGGAAGTAGCCATCCAGTTGGAAGGCTGGGTCGTCCAGTTCAAAGGCGGAGGCGCGGGTGTCCTGCAGGCAGATGACGTCGGCATTCTGTGCTTGCAGCCAACTGAGCAAACCACGCTCGACTGCAGCCTGAATACCATTGACGTTCACACTGATGATCCGCATAAATGGCCCCAAAAATCGCGTGCGTGTATGATACACGCCGTCTACCTAATTAGCTAAATCCGTGGTATCTGAGGCTTTTTTTCATGCAGGCGTATCAACGCGATTTCATTCGTTTTGCCATCGATCGCGGCGTTTTGCGCTTCGGTGAGTTCACTTTGAAGTCCGGGCGCACCAGCCCGTACTTCTTCAATGCAGGCCTGTTCAACTCGGGTTCGGCCCTGGCTCAGCTGGGTCGTTTCTACGCGGCAGCCATCGTTGAAAGCGGCATTTCCTTCGACGTTTTGTTTGGCCCAGCCTACAAGGGCATCCCGCTGGCGGCCGCGACTGCCGTGGCGTTGGCTGAACATCACGGGCTGGATCTGCCGTGGTGCTTCAACCGCAAAGAGGCCAAGGCACATGGCGAAGGCGGTAGCCTGGTTGGGGCTCCGCTCAAGGGCGACGTGCTGATCATCGATGACGTGATCACCGCCGGTACCGCCATCCGTGAGGTGATGCAGATCATCGCATCCCAAGATGGCGCCAAGGCCGCCGGCGTGCTGATCGCGCTGAATCGTCAGGAGCGCGGCAACGGTGAGTTGTCGGCAATTCAGGAAGTGGAACGTGATTTCGGCATTCCGGTGGTGAGCATTGTGTCGCTGAACCAGGTGTTGCAGTTCCTGGAAGACGATCCGCAGCTCAAGCAGCACTTGCCGGCGGTGCGTGCGTACCGCGAGCAGTTCGGCGTCTGAGGCGATCCAAAGGCGTCGCAAACCCCTTGTGGGAGCGGGCTTGGTCGCGAATGTAGTCAGTCATTCAGCAGAAGTATTGACTGACGCTCCGCATTCGCGAGCAAGCCCGCTCCCACATTGGATTGCATTCCACCTTGAAGACCTCATAAAAAAGGCCCCGCTCAATGTCATTGAGCGGGGCCTTTTGTTTTCTGAAGCTTAAGGACGCTTGCGATTACTGATCAGCGTGCCCACACCGGTATCGGTGAAGATTTCCAGCAGGATTGCATTAGGCACGCGGCCATCCAGAATCAGCGAGCTACCCACGCCGCCTTGTACGGCTTCCAGCGCGCAACGGATCTTCGGCAGCATGCCGCCGTAGATGGTGCCGTCGGCGATCAGCTCGTCCACCTGCTGGGTGGTCAAACCCGTCAGCACCTTGCCTTCCTTGTCCATCAGGCCGGCAATGTTGGTCAGCAGCATCAGCTTTTCAGCCTTCAGCGCTTCGGCCACTTTACCGGCTACCAGGTCGGCGTTGATGTTGTAGGACTCACCGTTGGCGCCCACGCCGATTGGCGCGATCACCGGAATGAAGTCACCTTTGACCAGCAGGTTCAGCAGGTCGGTGTTGATGCCGATCACTTCACCGACCTGGCCGATGTCGATAATTTCCGGCTGGGTCATCTCTGGCGTCTGACGGGTAACTGTCAGTTTTTTCGCGCGGATCAGCTCCGCGTCCTTGCCGGTCAGGCCGATGGCGCTGCCACCATGTCGGTTGATCAGGTTGACGATGTCTTTGTTGACCTGGCCACCAAGGACCATCTCCACCACGTCCATGGTCTGCGCGTCTGTGACGCGCATGCCATCAATGAAGTGACTCTCGATCGACAAGCGCTTGAGCAGATCGCCGATTTGCGGGCCGCCACCGTGCACCACCACCGGGTTGATCCCGACAGCTTTCATCAACACGATGTCGCGGGCAAAGCCGGTTTTCAGCTCGTCGCTTTCCATGGCATTGCCGCCGTACTTGATCACCAGCGTCTTGCCGACGTAGCGTCGAATGTAAGGCAACGCTTCGGACAGGACCTTGGCAGTATTGGCAGCGGCTTCGCGTTCGAGGGTCATTCAGGGCTCCGGTAAAAAATCAGAACGGTAATTGGAGATCAGGGGCAACACGTTTCAACTGGGCGTGGAACACGTCCTTGATGCGCTGCAACTCAGCCTCGGTATCCGCCTCGAAACGCAGGACCAGCACCGGTGTGGTGTTGGACGCACGAACCAGGCCCCAGCCTTTGGCGTAATCGACGCGCACACCATCAATGGTGGTCAGGTTGGCGCCTTCGCCCCATTGCGCATCGTGCAGTGCGTCAATGATGCTGAATTTGCTCTCCTCGGTCACATGGATATTGATCTCTGGCGTAGAAATATCATTCGGGAAGGTCTGAAACAGCTCCTGCGCCGTGGATTTTTCCTTGCTGAGGATCTCCAGCAGACGGGCGGCGCTGTAAATGCCGTCGTCGAACCCGAACCAGCGCTCTTTGAAGAACACGTGGCCGCTCATTTCGCCGGCCAACAGCGCGTCGGTTTCCTTCATTTTCTTTTTGATCAACGAGTGGCCGGTCTTCCACATTAGTGGGCGACCGCCGTATTCCTTGATCAGCGGGGTGAGTCGGCGGGTGCACTTCACGTCGAAGATGATTTCGGCGTTGGGGTTACGGGCCACCACGTCGCGGGCAAACAACATCAGCAGGCGGTCGGCGAACACGTTCTCGCCGGTGTTGGTCACCACGCCGACGCGGTCGCCGTCACCGTCGAACGCCAGGCCCACGTCGGCGCCGGTTTCCTTGACCTTGGCGATCAGGTCCACCAGGTTTTCAGGCTTGCCCGGGTCCGGGTGGTGGTTAGGGAAGTTGCCGTCGACGTCGCAGAACAACGGGATCACTTCGCAGTTCAGGGCTTCGAGCAGTTGCGGGGCAATCACGCCGGCCGCGCCGTTGCCGCAGTCCACCACCACTTTCAGGCGGCGGGCGAGTTTGACGTCGCCAGTGATCTGGTCAGAGTAGCGTTGAAGAATATCGACTTTGGTGATGCTGCCGGTGCCGGTGGTCAGATCGTTGGTCTTCAGGCGCTCGTGCAGCGCCTGAATCTGTTCGTTGGCGAGGGTGTCACCGGCGATGACGATCTTGAAGCCGTTGTAGTCCGAGGGATTATGGCTGCCGGTGAGCATAACGCCGGACTTGCCAGCCAGTACGTTGGCTGCGTAGTACAACGCAGGGGTCGGCACCAGGCCCACATCGCTGACGTGGCAGCCGCTGTCGGCCAGGCCCTGGATCAGTCGTTCCACCAGATCCGGGCCGGACAAGCGGCCATCGCGGCCTACCGATACATTGGGTTCGCCCTGGGCCAGGCTTTGGGAGCCGATGGCACGGCCGATCCAATAGGCGGTTTCGGCGGTCAGGGTCTTGGGCACGACGCCACGGATGTCATAGGCGCGAAAGATGCTGTCGGGAAATGTCGGGGCTACTCGGGCTGCGGTACTCATTGCGGGGGGAAACTCCATCTGAAGGGGGAAAAGCTGGCTTTAAAGTGGCTGACCGGCAGGCTCAAACTGAAGGGTATGACGGCGTTTTCGGCAGAGAGTTCGTGGTGCAAAAGTGCCATCGGAGCTGGCACTCAGTGCTTATGGCTGCGTAATGCATTGATTTCAATGATGAAATCTCGCTGATTAATTCCGCGCATTCTTCGTCCTGAAAAGCCTTGCGGTGGCATCGGGCCGGACAAAAGCGTCCGGCCTGATTCAGCTTAGTCAGTGGCTGCCGGAATGCCCAAAACCGCCTGCGCCGCGTTGAGTCTCATCAAACTCCTGAACCAGTTCGAAGTGCGCTTGCACCACCGGCACCAGCACCAGTTGCGCGATACGCTCGCCAACAGCAATGTTGAAGGCGGACTGGCCGCGGTTCCAGCACGACACCATTAGCTCGCCCTGGTAGTCGGAGTCGATCAGGCCGACCAGGTTGCCCAGCACGATGCCGTGTTTGTGGCCCAGGCCGGAGCGCGGCAGGATCAGTGCCGCCAGGCCCGGATCGCCAACATAAATCGACAGGCCGGTAGGGATCAGGAGAGTCTGGCCCGGTTCAAGAACGGTGTCTTGCTTGAGCATGGCGCGCAGGTCCAACCCGGCGGAGCCTGGGGTGGCGTAGGTCGGCAGTGGGAATTCGTTGCCGATGCGTGGGTCGAGAATCTTGGCTTGCAAAGCGTGCATGTCAATTAAACCTGGTTCAGCCGTTGGGCGATAAATGAGATCAGTTGGCGGGCAATCTTGCCTTTGCTGGTCTGGGCGAAAACGGTGGCGTGCAACTCGCGGTCGATCACGCTGATGGCATTTTCCTCGCTATTGAAGCCGATGCTCGGGTTGGCGACATCATTGGCAACGATCAGATCGAGGTTTTTGTCTTTCAATTTGCGTGCCGCGTAGTCCAGCAGGTGCTCGGTTTCGGCGGCAAAGCCGACGCTGAAAGGGCGGTCCGCACGCGTGGCGATGGTCGCCAGGATGTCGGGGTTGCGCACCATTTGCAGGAGCAGGCCGTCGCCGCTTGTAGGGTCTTTCTTAAGCTTTTGCGGGGCTACGACTTCCGGGCGGTAGTCTGCAACCGCCGCCGAGGCGATAAACAGGTCGCAGGGAATGGCTGCCTCGCAAGCCGCCAGCATGTCCCGGGCGCTGACTACGTCGATTCGCGTGACCCGATCAGGCGTCGGCAAATGCACCGGGCCGGTGATCAAGGTGACACGTGCGCCTGCCTCAACCGCCGCTTCGGCCAATGCAAAGCCCATTTTCCCTGAGCTATGGTTGGTGATGTAGCGCACCGGGTCGATGTTTTCCTGAGTCGGGCCGGCGGTGATCAGCACGTGTTTGCCGGTAAGGGCCAGGTGCTGGAAACACTCGGCGGCGCACAGCGCCAGGTCGGTGGCTTCGAGCATGCGGCCCATGCCGACGTCGCCGCAGGCCTGGCTGCCGGACGCCGGGCCGAACACCTTGAGGCCTCGGCTTTGCAGGAGCTGGGTGTTGGCCTGGGTCGCCGGGTCGCGCCACATGGCCTGGTTCATGGCCGGGGCGATGGCGACGGTGGCGTCGGTGGCCAGCACCAGCGTGGTCAGCAGGTCATCGGCGATGCCTTGGGCCAGGCGGGCGATCAAGTCGGCGGTTGCCGGGGCGATCAGTACCAGATCGGCCCATTTGGCCAGCTCGATATGGCCCATCGCGGCTTCGGCCGCCGGGTCCAGCAGGTCCAGATGAACCGGGTGGCCGGACAAAGCTTGCATGGTGAGCGGGGTGATGAACTCGCTGCCGCCGCGGGTCATGACTACGCGCACTTCGGCGCCCTGGTCCAGGAGCCTGCGAACCAGCTCTGCGCTCTTGTAGGCGGCAATGCCGCCGCCGACGCCGAGAACGATGCGTTTCCGATACAGACGCTGCATTGGTTTGCCTTTCCAGTTCAGTGATGCCAGTTCAATGACGCCTGCGATGCCCCCTCCCCAGGAGAAATCGCACGCAAAAAAGAGGGCTTAAGATAACACAGCGTCCGCCGGGCAACAGCGGCGCACATGCACACGGAGGTGGGATGAGTATTCGCGATTGGCCTGTGGCGGAACGTCCGCGGGAGAAACTTTTGGAATGGGGCGCGGCAACGCTGTCGGATGCCGAACTGCTGGCAATCTTCCTGCGCACCGGGGTGTCGGGCAGAAGCGCGGTCGACCTGGCGCGCCATTTACTGGCGCAATTTGGCGGCCTTCGCCCGCTGTTGGAGGCCAACCAGACGCTGTTCAGCCAGCATTTGGGGTTAGGGCCGGCAAAGTTTGCCCAGTTGCAGGCTGTGCTGGAGATGTCCCGACGGCACATGGCCGAACGCCTGCGCGCGGACTCGGTGCTGGAAAGCCCGCTGGCAGTGCGTGACTACCTCAAGGCGCTGCTGCGTCATGAGCCTCACGAGATCTTTGGCTGCCTGTTTCTCGACTCAAAGCACCGCGTTCTGGGCTTTGAGGCGCTGTCCCAGGGCACCATCGACACTGCCATTGTTTACCCGCGGCAAGTGGTCAAGCGTGCGTTGGCGTACAACGCGGCAGCATTGATTCTGTGTCACAACCATCCTTCCGGGAGTGTCGAGCCGAGTGCGGCTGATCGAAAATTGACCAAGTTGCTGCAAAAGGCGTTGGAGGTGGTGGATGTGCGGGTGCTGGATCACATCATCGTCGGTGATGGTGATCCGTTGTCGATGGCGGAATACGGGTGGATGTAGCCCCGCCCGCAAAGGCGGGGCAGGTCATCAGGGCTTGACGCTGACTTTCGAGAAGTCCTGGCGCCCGAACGGGCTCACCTGATAGCCCTCGACATTCTTGCGTGTCAGGGCAAACGCGGTCGGATGCGCCAGCGGCAGCCACAACGCCTGCTGCTGGATCTGCGCCTGGGCCTGTTGATACAACTTGGTGCGTACGCCTTGCTCGCTGGTGGTCTTGCCAGCGCTGATCAGTTTGTCCAGCGCGGGGTCGCAGTAGCGGGCAAAGTTGGTGCCGGATTTCACCGCCGCGCAAGAGAACTGCGGGGTGAGGAAGTTATCCGGGTCGCCGTTATCGCCGGCCCAGCCCATGAACAGCAGGTCATGTTCACCGGCCTTGGCGCGGCGAATCAGTTCGCCCCATTCGATCACGCGGATCTCTGCCTGGATGCCGATCTTGGCCAGGTCTGCCTGCAACAGTTGTGCACCCAGGTTAGGGTTGGGGTTCAGCAAGCTGCCGGTTGGGCGTGTCCAAATGGTGGTCTTGAAACCGTCCTTGAGCCCCGCGCGGTCGAGCAGCGTCTTAGCCTTGGCGATGTCCTGTGGATAACCCGGCAGGTCTTTGGCATAGCTCCAGGTATTGGGTGGATAAATGCCATTGGCCGCCTCGGCGGTGCCTTCAAACACGGCCTTGAGGTAGCTGTTCTTGTCGAACGCCAGATTGATTGCCTGGCGCACTTCCGGCTTGTCCAGCGGCGGATGCTGGCTGTTGATGGCCACGAATGCAGTCATGAAGGCGGCGGTTTTCTCCACCTTCAATGCCGGGTCTTTTTCGGCCTCGCCCACATCCAGCGGCTTGGGCGAGAGGGCGATCTGGCATTCGTCGCGATGCAATTTCTGCAGGCGCACGTTGGCGTCCGGGGTAATGGCGAACAGCAAGTTATCCACAGCCGGTTTGCCGGCGAAATAGTCCGGGTTGGCTTTGTAGCGAACCACGGCATCTTTCTGGAACCGGACGAAAACAAACGGGCCGGTGCCGATAGGTTGGCTATTAAGCTTCTCCGGAGTGCCGGCCTTGAGCAGCTTGTCGGCGTATTCGGCCGGGTAGATTGAGGCAAAGCCCATGCTCAACGCGGCGAGGAAGGTCGAGTCGGCATGATCGAGCGTGAAGCGCACGGTCAGCGGGTCGAGGGCGTCGATCTTCTTGACCAGCGTCGGCAACTGTAGCGACTGGGCATGCGGGAAGCCGCTTTGGGCGATCTTGTGCCATGGGTTGGCCGGGTCGAGCATGCGCTCGAAACTGAAGCGCACATCTTCGGCGGTGAGGGTGCGGCTTGGGGTGAAGTATTCGGTGCGGTGGAATTTCACATCCGGGTGCAGCTTGAAGGTGTACGTCAGGCCATCTGGCGAAACGTCCCAACTGTCTGCGAGGCTCGGCACCAGCTTGCCGCTGGCGGCGTCGTAGTCCACCAGGCGGTTCATCAGGACGTCGGCCGAGGCATTTGTAGTGGTGAGCGAGTTGTATTGCACCACATCGAACCCTTCAGGGCTGGCTTCGGTACACACGCTTAAACTGGTAGCAGCCAGGGCCGCCGGCGCAATAAATAGAGGGGCTAGCAATAGCGGTAGGGCAGCGAGGCGCATGTTCGGTTTCCTTTGCAGATCGAAGGCCCATCTGCGAGTGCAGTCTGGAAAAAGCCTACCGTAGTGGTCTGATTGATAAATGACTAGTCCATTTTTGCCTGTGCTTTTGGCGCAAATGCTGTTTTGATGGCGCCTCAGCGCGTTTCGCCGTGCACTTCATCGTGCGTGCGAGCGCTGTAAATCATTCTGTGCGACGAGCGGTCGGCTGTTACAGCGGCCACTCCTGGCAACGGTTCAGGCGTCTGTCGCCAAGATTTACGCCGGTAAAAACACACGGGCTGTTGTTGCACCTTGGTCTTTCTGGTATAAAGCAGCGCTCTTTTCTAGGGGCCCGGTTCCTTCACTGTAGGTGTAGCCGGTAAGACCCTTAAAGAAACGCGGCGCCTGGCGCCAAATGACTGAGAGATTAAGCGGCCAACCCATGCCGGGTTGGGCATGTGGTTTTAGAGGGCTGAGGCATGTCGAGAGTCTGTCAAGTTACCGGTAAGGGTCCGGTGACTGGGAATAACATTTCCCACGCAAATAACAAAACCCGTCGTCGTTTCCTGCCGAACCTGCAGCATCACCGCTTCTGGGTTGAAGAAGAGAAACGTTTTGTTCGCCTGCGTGTATCTGCCAAAGGCATGCGTATCATCGACAAGCGCGGCATCACTGTCGTGCTGGCCGAAATCCGCGCCGCTGGCAAGATCTAAGGAGCTTTATCATGCGTGAATTGATTCGAATGATCTCTAGCGCCGGTACTGGTCACTTCTACACTACCGACAAGAACAAGCGTACTACCCCGGACAAGCTCGAAAAGAAAATGTTCGACCCGCGCGTTCGCAAGCACGTGATCTACAAAGAAGGCAAAATCAAGTAATTGATTTTCTTCCTTGTGAAAAAAAGCCCGTCTCTCACGAGTCGGGCTTTTTTTTGCCTGTGATTTGCTGATCAGGCTTTCTGTTCAAACACCACGTAGATCTTGCGGCACGGTTCCAGCACTTCCCAGGTGCCGCTGAAACCCGCGGGGATCACGAAGCGGTCGCCCGCACGCAAGGTCTTGGCGTTACCGTCGGCATCGCGCAGCACCGAAACGCCCTGCACGATCTCGCAATATTCATGCTCGCTGTAGTTGACCTTCCATTGCCCGACTTCACCTTCCCAGACCCCGGCGCTCATCTGGCCGCACGGGCTGTTGTAGTGGTTGTAGAGGGTTTGCTCGGGATCGCCCTTGAGGACTTTTTCGGCGGCCGGCCGGTAGCGTTCGGGGGCGGTATTGGCTTGGCTGAAGTCGACGATGTCCTGGATGCTCATGTGCGTGTCCCGTCTGGCCTGCGGTTGGAGAGTCCAAAGTCTATGTTTATTAAAATGAACATCGCAAGGGCGTTTACCGGCGTTGTGTCAAATATATTGAAACACCCCCAGCCGCTGGTTTAGGGTGGCAGCTGCCTTGAGCCGAACAGCAGGCTGGCCGGGCAAGAATTCTTTGAGGCTGCCGGGGGACATCACCTGGCCCTTGTATTCAATAAGAGGAGGACACTCGCATGACCACCCTGACCCGTGCCGACTGGGAACAACGCGCCAAGGATCTGAAGATCGAAGGCCGCGCCTACATCAATGGCGAATACACCGCCGCTGTTTCCGGTGACACGTTCGAATGCATCAGCCCGGTCGATGGCCGCCTGCTGGCAACCGTCGCCAGCTGCGACGCCGCCGACGCCCAGCGCGCCGTAGAAAATGCCCGCGCCACCTTTAATTCCGGCGTCTGGTCACGTCTGGCACCGGCCAAGCGCAAGTCCGCCATGATCCGTTTCGCCGCGCTGCTCAAGGCCAATGCCGAAGAGCTGGCCCTGCTCGAAACCCTGGACATGGGCAAGCCGATCAGCGACTCCCTGGGCATTGACGTGCCTGGCGCAGCCAACGCGCTGAGCTGGAGCGGCGAGGCCATCGACAAGATCTACGACGAAGTTGCCGCTACTCCGCACGATCAATTGGGCCTGGTGACCCGCGAGCCGGTCGGCGTTGTCGGCGCGATCGTACCGTGGAACTTCCCGCTGATGATGGCCTGCTGGAAACTCGGCCCGGCGCTGTCTACCGGTAACTCGGTGATCCTCAAGCCGTCCGAAAAATCCCCGCTGACCGCCATCCGCATCGCGGCCCTGGCCGTTGAAGCCGGTATTCCAAAAGGGGTGTTCAACGTGCTGCCGGGCTACGGCCACACCGTGGGCAATGCCTTGGCGCTGCACATGGACGTCGACACCCTGGTGTTCACCGGTTCCACCAAAATCGCCAAGCAGCTGTTGATTCGCTCCGGCGAGTCCAACATGAAGCGCGTGTGGCTGGAAGCGGGCGGCAAGAGCCCGAACATCGTGTTCGCCGATGCCCCGGACCTGCAAGCGGCGGCCGAATCCGCCGCTGGCGCCATCGCCTTCAACCAGGGCGAAGTCTGCACCGCCGGTTCGCGTCTGCTGGTGGAGCGCTCCATCAAGGATAAATTCCTGCCGCTGGTGATCGAGGCCCTCAAAGGCTGGAAGCCAGGCAACCCGCTGGACCCGGCGACCAACGTCGGTGCGCTGGTGGACACCCAGCAGATGAACACCGTGCTGTCGTACATCGAAGCTGGCCACGCCGACGGCGCCAAGCTGGTTGCGGGCGGCAAGCGCACCCTGGAAGAAACCGGTGGCACTTACGTTGAACCGACGATTTTCGACGGCGTGACCAACGCCATGAAGATTGCCCAGGAAGAAATCTTTGGCCCGGTTCTGTCAGTGATCACCTTCGACAGCGCCGAGGAAGCCATCGCCATCGCCAACGACACCCAATACGGCCTGGCCGCAGCGGTGTGGACGGCGGATATCTCCAAGGCGCACCTGACGGCCAAGGCCTTGCGCGCCGGTAGCGTGTGGGTCAACCAGTACGATGGCGGTGACATGACCGCGCCGTTTGGTGGCTTCAAGCAGTCCGGTAACGGTCGCGACAAGTCGCTGCACGCGTTCGACAAGTACACCGAACTGAAGGCAACCTGGATCAAGCTGTAACCCTGTAGGAAGCACCGCAGGCCAAATGTGGGAGCTGGCTTTTGTGGGAGCTGGCTTGCCTGCGATAGCATCACCGAGGTGTGACTGACACACCAAGGTGCTTGCATCGCAGGCAAGCCCGGCTCCCACATAGGCTCGCTCCTACAGTTCGTTTGAAACCCTGAAAATTATCCACAGGAGCGTGGACATGCGTTGGGCGACTTACTTCGCCGTCCTGGCCTCGGTACTCAGCGTCGGTCTGGCCCTCGGGGTCAGCATGCCGCTGGTGTCCCTGCGCCTGGAAGGCTGGGGCTATGGCAGTTTCGCTATCGGCGTAATGGCGGCCATGCCAGCCTTCGGCGTACTACTGGGCGCCAAGGTCTCCAGCCGCATGGCCTCATGGCTGGGCACCGCCAACCTGATGCGCCTGTGCCTGTGGGCCGGTGCAGTGTCCATCGGCCTGCTGGCAATCCTGCCCAGCTATCCGGTCTGGCTGGTGCTGCGGCTGATGATCGGGGTGATCCTGACCATCGTGTTTATCCTTGGCGAAAGCTGGATCAACCAGTTGGTGGTGGAGCAGTGGCGGGGCCGCTTGGTGGCGCTGTATGGCTGCAGTTACGCCTTGAGCCAACTGTCGGGGCCGCTGCTGCTGGGTGTGATTGGCACCGATCATGATTACGGCTTCTGGGTGGGCGTAGGTCTGCTGATGGCCGCGCCACTGCTGTTGCTGGGGCGCTCCGGCGCGCCGACGGCTGAGTCCTTCAGTGTCACCTTTGGCGACTTATGGCGCTTTTGCTTGAGCCTGCCGGCGATTGCCTGGGCGGTGGCTTTATTCGCGGCGTTCGAAGCGATGATTCTGACGCTGCTGCCGGTGTATTGCCTGCAACAGGATTTTACGGCCGAGGTCGCCTTGGCCATGGTCAGCACGGTGGTGGTGGGTGATGCGCTGTTGCAATTGCCTATCGGCGCACTGGCTGACTACCTGCCGCGTCGCACGCTGTTCTTGAGCTGTGCGGTGCTGTTGCTGATCTCGAGCCTGGCGATTCCACTGCTGATGCACACCCCGCTCATCTGGCCGGTGTGGGTGGTCTTCGGCGCCAGTGCCGGCGGGTTGTTCACCTTGTCGCTGATCCTGATCGGCGAGCGTTACCGCGACGATGCGCTGGTGCGCGCGAATGCTCACGTGGCGCAGTTGTGGGGCATCGGTTGCTTGATAGGGCCACTGGTGGCCGGGGCGGGCAGCCAGTGGATCAGCGGGCATGCGTTGCCGTTGCTGATGGCCGCCGGCGCGTTGGGGCTGGTGGTGCTGTTGTTGCGTCAGGGTGCATTTGGCGTCGCACAGCCCGCCTGATTTGAAACGGGAGCGAATGTGGGAGCGGGCTTGCTCGCGAATACGGTGTGTCAGTTAACGGCAATATTGACTGATCCACCGCATTCGCGAGCAAGCCCGATCCCACACTGGATCTTCATAGTTCCTACAGCATCCGCTCCAGGCCGACTGAAGTGGCAAACCAGGCATTAAACCTGCGCCACCAATTGCCGGGTTCCTCGGTCAGCGTATGCAGTTGGCCGTTATCCTCAGTGACCCATACCACCCGGCCATCCTGCAATTTCGCCTGGTAGCTCAACGCCGGCGCCATACCTTGCAGCGCCAGGTTGCGCACGTGTTCCGCCAGCTCGGGGCTGTCCACCAGCACGCCGACTTCGGTGTTCCACAGCACCGAGCGCGGGTCAAAATTGAACGAGCCGATAAACGACTTTTCCCGATCAAAGATCATCGCCTTGCTGTGCAGGCTGGAATCCGAGCCGTGCAACGAGCCCCGGCGAAACAGGTGCGGGCCGCTGCCTGCACTGGGGTCGCCGGGTTGGCGGCGCAACTCGTAGAGTTTTACGCCGTGCTCCAGCAGTGCCTTGCGGTATGGCGCATAGCCGCCATGTACCGCCGGTACATCGGTGGCTTCGAGCGAATTGGTCAGCAGGCTCACCGACACCCCTGCGTCGGCTCGGCCGGTCAGGTACACGAGCCCAGGCTGGCCGGGGACGAAATACGCCGAAATCATGATCAGCTCATGGTTGACGCCTTCAAGCTCCGGCGCCAGTTGGGTGGTGAGCAGCAACTGCGGGTCCGGGTCGGCCTTGGCCAGCACCTTGCTCGGCGCATCCCACAGTGCCTGGTTCCAGGCCCAGATCAACTCGCGGCGCCAGATGTCCATGCGGGGTTGGGTCTGGTAGGTGCGCAAGCGGTTGTACAGCGCATGGTTTTGCTGGCGGGACTCGGCGAGCGAATCTTGCAGGCGCACGCGGGCGGCGGCCAGGTCACGTTTGGAGGGGCTGTTGGAGACGAAGTCATCAATCGGTTTGCTCAGTGCGCTGTTCCAGTACTGATCAAAACTGTGCCCGAGTTGCTCGGCCACCGGGCCCACGCTGAGCATATCGATATCGGTGAAATTCAAGTTGGGCTCGGCGTCGAAATACTCGTCGCCCAGGTTGCGCCCGCCGACGATGGCGACACTGTTGTCCGCCAGCCACAACTTGTTGTGCATGCGCCGATGTTGCAGCGACAAGTTGAACAGGCGCCCCATGGCCCGAGTGACGCCGGTGCTGCGGCCCAGGTGCAGCGGGTTGAACAGGCGAATTTCGATCTGCGGGTGGGCGGCGAGGGTGGCGATGACCTGGTCGAGACCGTCGCTGGTGGTGTCATCCAGCAGGATGCGCACGCGCACGCCGCGGTCGGCTGCCTTGAGCAATTCGTCCACAAGCATGCGCGTGCTGATGCCGTCGTGGACGATGTAGTACTGCAGATCGAGGCTGCTCTGGGCGTTGCGGATCAGTTCGGCGCGGGCCATGAAGGCTTCGCTGCTGTTGGGCAGCAAACGAAAACCCGAGCGGCCTTGATGCGGCGCCGCTTGCGCCTGGATCGAACGGCCGAATGAGGATTGCGCGGCGGGCAGGGCGTCGCTGGGGATGCGCGGCGTGTCGACTGTTGCGCAGCCGCCCAGCGCCAGGGCGCCCAGCAGGAAAAACGGTAAAAGCCGTTGGATCATCAAGGGCGCTGCTTCCAGGTCAGGGCGATTGTGGGCATATGACGGCTAATTCCGGCGAAAGGTCAGTCTGGCGTCTCGGCGAGCATCTTGATCGCGGCGGCGCCGACTTTGCGTACTGCGTCTTCAATTTGCGGGGTCGGTTTGGCAGCGTAGTTCATGCGCAGGCAGTTCCGGTATTTGCCCGAAGCGGAAAAGATACTGCCTACCGCCACCTGTACGCCTTGCTCCACCAACACGCGGTTGAGCTTGAGCGTATCGAAGCCTTCCGGCAGCTCTACCCACAACATGAAGCTGCCTTGAGGCCGGCTGGCCCGTGTGCCGGTCGGGAAATAGCGGCTGACCCAGTCGAGTATCAGGTCGCGATTGCGCTGGTATTGAGTGCGCATCCGCCGCAAATGCGGTTCGAAATGGCCATTTTTCAAGAACTCCGCAATCGCGATCTGTGGTTGGGTCGCGGTGGAACCGGTGCTGATGTATTTCATGTGCAGCACCCGCTCCAGGTAGCGACCGGGCGCTACCCAGCCAATGCGCAAACCGGGCGCCAGGGTTTTCGAGAACGAGCTGCACAGCAGCACGCGGCCGTCTTCATCGAAGGATTTGATCGTGCGCGGGCGAGGGTAGCTGTAGGCCAATTCGCCATACACATCGTCTTCAATGATCGCCACGTCAAAGCGCTGGGCCAGGGTCAGCAACGCACGTTTGCGTGCCTCCGGCATGATGTAGCCCAAGGGGTTGTTGCAGTTGGGCGTTAGCTGGATGACCTTGATCGGCCACTGTTCCAGCGCCAGTTCCAGCGCTTCAAGGCTGATGCCGGTGATTGGGTCCGTGGGGATTTCCAGGGCCTTCATGCCCAGGCCTTTCAGGGTCTGCATGGCACCGTGAAAGCTTGGCGAATCCACCGCGACGATATCGCCCGGCTCACAGATCGCGTGAATGCTGGCGGACAGCGCTTCGTGGCATCCGGTGGTGATCACAATGTCTTCAGCCGTCAGCTGGCAGCCGGAATCCAATGACAGGCGTGCAATTTGCTCACGCAATTCCATACAGCCGAGGATGTTGTCGTAATACAGCCCCGGCAGATCCTGGCGGCGACTCACACGCGCCAGGCTGCGCAGCAAGGGTTTCAGGGTCGGCGACAATACATCCGGCATGCCTCGGCCCATCTGTATGACATCTTTGCGTGGCACCGCGCGAATCAGTTCCAGCACCTGGTCCCACTGTGAAATTTCCACCGGCCGCTGGGCCGGGCGGCCTACCTCGGGCAGCGCCGGCAGCTCGCGCCCAACCGGTACAAAGTAGCCGGACTTGGGTTTTGGCATCGCCAGGCCGTTGTCTTCCAGCAACCGGTAGGCCTGTTGCACGGTGCTCAGACTAACCCCATATTCAACGCTCAACGCGCGCACAGACGGCAAGCGATCGCCGGGACGATAGAAGCCCTGTTCGATGCGAGTGCCCAGTAATTCGGCAAGGTTGACGTAAAGGGTCATGGCGGTCGCTCCCGAGGACCAGTACAGATAGGCGGAAAATACAGGATTCAGGCGGTCATGGGCAGTATCTGTATGGATTTAATAAGGGTGTGTTGAATCTGTCATGGTTTTGCCGTTGCGCTCAGGCTAGTCACTCATGGCAACAAGCAACTGAGGGGCAGCATAATGAGCGGCATGAGCGATGTGCGTCTGATGTTACACAGTCAGGAATTGCAGGCAGGGCAAGAGCGCGCGACGGCGCCACGGGAGATCAGCCGCTGGCGTTTGTTCTGGCACCGCCGTCACACGCGCAAAGCCTTGCTGCACCTGACTCGCGAGCAACTGCGCGACGTCGGGCTGACCGCCGAACAAGCGCGCCAGGAAGGCCTGAAGCCGTTCTGGCGTGATTGATCAGACCAGCTCTTTGAGGCGGTGCCAGAGCATCCCCAGCGCCAGCAACGGCGAGCGCAAGTGTTGGCCGCCGGGGAAGGTGATGTGCGGTACTTGGGCGAACAGATCGAAGCGACCCCGCTGCTGGCCACTGATTGCCTCGGCCAGCAGCTTACCCGCCAGGTGCGTGGCATTCAGGCCGTGCCCCGAGTAGGCCTGGGCGTAATACACGTTGGGTTGATCCACCAACCGGCCGATCTGCGGCAACCGGTTGGCGCCAATGCCGATCATGCCGCCCCACTGGTAGTCGATCTTCACGTCGGCCAGTTGGGGGAACACTTTGAGCATTTTTGGGCGCATATAGGCGCCGATGTCTTGCGGATCACGTCCGGAATAGTGACAGGCGCCGCCGAACAACAGGCGGCGGTCGGCGGACAGCCGGAAGTAATCCACCGTTACCCGTTGATCACAGACGGCCATGTTCTGGGGCAGCAGGTGGGCAGCTTGGGCTTCGCTCAACGGCTCGGTGGCGATGATGTAGCTGCCGGCGGGCAGCACTTTGCCGCTCAGGTAGGGGTTGAGGCCATTGAGGTAGGCGTTGCACGCCAATACCAGGGTCTTGGCGCGCACATTGCCAAGGGCGGTGTGCACGTTCACTTCAGGGCCGTAGTCGATGCGTGTCACTTCGGACTGCTCGAACAGCTTCACGCCCAGCTTCTGCGCGGCGACGGCTTCGCCGAGGGCCAGATTCAGCGGGTGCAAATGGCCGGAGCCCATGTCGATCATGCCGCCCACGTAGCGGTCGGAACCGATCACGCTGCTCATCTCGTTGGCTTGCAGCAGGCGTACTTCATGGCGATAGCCGAGGCTGCGCAGTTCTTCGGCATCTTCGGCCAGGTCGTGCAGGTGCTGAGGTTTGTTCGCCAGGTCGCAGTAACCCCAGGTCAGGTCGCAGGGGATTTGATAGCGCTCGACGCGCTCGCGCACGATCTCCACGGCTTCCAGGCCCATCAACTTCATCTGGCGCACGCCGTCGGTGCCGATCACGTTGGCAAACTGGTCCAGGCCATGGCCGACGCCGCGAATCAGCTGGCCGCCGTTACGACCACTGGCGCCCCAGCCAATCCTGCGCGCCTCCAGCAGCACCACGCTGTAACCGCGTTCGGCCAGTTCCAGGGCGGTGTTGAGCCCGGAGTAACCGCCGCCAATTACGCACACATCGGCGCTGACTTCGCCCGTCAACGCCGGGTAATCGGGTTGTGGGACGCTGCTGGCGGCGTAGTAGGAATCGGTGTGCCGGGCGCTGGCGGTCATGGGGAGCATCCCTGTTTGGAAAATTTGACGCAGGATACAGCGGTCGGACGAAGCTGTCTGCGCAGGGCGTTTTGCGTCAGAATCCACGCCTATTCGCCGTCCGGTATGTGTTTCGATGAGTTGCAACAGTCAGAAAATCAGCGCGCTGCGCAGGCAGATTCCTTCGTTCGAGTGTGTTCCGGGTTGCCACGACTGCTGTGGGCCGGTGACGACCTCGCCCGAGGAAATGTCGCGCCTGCCACGCAAGACCGCAGCCGAGCAGGACGCCGCCATGGACGAGCTGAACTGCGTGCACCTTGGGCCCAATGGCTGCACGGTGTACGACGAACGCCCGCTGATCTGCCGGTTGTTTGGTACCACCAAGACCTTGCCATGCCCCAACGGGCGGGGCCCGGTGGAGTTGATTCATCCGCGGGTTGAGAAGCAAATCCACGAATACATGGCCAGCACCCGGCAAGTCTTGGTCTAGTGAATTTACCTACTCTAAATGTGGGAACGGGCTTGCTCGCGAATGCAGCGGGTCAGTGAAAAATGCGCGGGCTGATACACAGAATTCGCGCGCAAGCCTGCTCCCACAATTGACCGCATTGTGGCAGTTCAATCCGGGATCGGCAGGTTCAAGCTCTCCTTCACCTCTTCCATCACGATATAGCTCTTTGATTCGCGCACATGGGGCAACTTGAGCAAGATGTCGCCGAGCAATTTGCGGTACGAGGCCATCTCGGAAATCCGTGCCTTCACCAGGTAGTCGAAGTCTCCCGACACCAAATGGCACTCCAGCACATGGGGCAGTTTGAGCACGGCGCGGCGGAATTCTTCAAAGGTGTCGCCGGACTTGTAATCGAGGCTGATCTCGACAAATACCAGCAAACTGCCCTTCAAATGCTGCGGATTGAGCCGCGCGTTGTAGCCCATGATGATGCCTTCGCGTTCCAGTCGGCGTACGCGCTCGGTGCACGGCGTGGTCGACAGCCCGACTTTTTCCCCCAGTTCCGTGAACGAAATGCGCCCGTCGGTTTGCAGGATGCGCAGGATATTGCGGTCGATCTTGTCCAGCTCCCGCTTGGTCTGGGTGTTGGTACGCATAGGGGATACGCCTCTGTCAAAAGGGTTTTTACCGAGAATTGTCGCCAAATATAGGCATTTATATAGTGAAATGCACTGGCAATTGCTTTTTATACTGCGCTCATCATTGCTCGAATAACACACGTCAGCGGCCAAGCCCGCGATGAGGATATAAAATGCGCGTTCTGGTCTTGGGTAGCGGCGTCATTGGTGTGACCAGTGCGTACTATTTGGCGCGGGCCGGCTTTGAAGTCGTCGTGGTCGACCGTCAGCCAGCCGCTGCCATGGAAACCAGTTTCGCCAACGCCGGCCAGGTGTCGCCTGGTTACGCCTCGCCCTGGGCCGCCCCGGGCGTTCCGCTCAAGGCGATCAAGTGGCTGCTGCAGCGCCACGCGCCGCTGGCGATCAAGGCCACCGCTGATATCGATCAATACCTGTGGATGGCGCAGATGCTGCGCAACTGCACCGCCAGCCGCTATGCAGTGAACAAGGAGCGCATGGTGCGCCTGTCCGAGTACAGCCGCGACTGCCTCGACGAACTGCGTGCTGAAACCGGCATTGCCTACGAAGGCCGCAGCCTCGGCACGACGCAATTGTTCCGCACCCAGGCGCAACTGGACGGCGCGGCCAAAGACATCGCCGTGCTCAAAGAGTCTGGCGTACCGTTCGAGCTGCTCGACCGCGCCGGTATCGCCCGCGTCGAGCCGGCCCTGGCCAGCGTCACGGATATTCTTGCTGGCGCGCTGCGCCTGCCGAACGATCAGACGGGCGACTGCCAGATGTTCACCACGCGCCTGGTCGACATGTGCAAGCAGCTGGGCGTTGAGTTCCGCTTCGACCAGGACATCCAGCGCCTCGACTCCGCAGGCGACCGCATCAATGGCGTGTGGATCGACGGCAAGCTGGAAACCGCGGACCGTTATGTACTGGCCCTCGGCAGCTATTCGCCGAAACTGCTCAAACCGCTGGGGATCAAGGCACCGGTGTACCCGCTTAAGGGTTACTCGCTGACCGTGCCGATCACCAACCCGGCGATGGCACCGACTTCGACCATTCTGGACGAGACCTACAAGGTTGCGATCACCCGTTTCGACAATCGCATCCGCGTCGGCGGTATGGCTGAAATCGCCGGTTTTGACCTGTCGCTGAACCCGCGCCGGCGTGAAACCCTGGAGATGATCGTCAACGACCTTTATCCTCAGGGCGGCGATTTGACCGAAGCCACGTTCTGGACCGGCCTGCGCCCGACCACGCCCGACGGCACGCCGATTGTCGGCGCCACGCCTTTCAAGAATCTGTTCCTCAATACCGGGCACGGCACACTTGGCTGGACCATGGCCTGTGGCTCTGGTCGTTTGCTGGCCGACCTGATGGCGAAGAAAACCCCGCAGATCAGCGCCGAAGGCCTCGATATTTCCCGCTACGGCAACCACCAGGAGTCCGCAAAACATGTCAATCCAGCGCCAGCTCACCAATGAGCGCATGAGCCAGATCGTTGTTCACAGCGGTACCGTGTATCTGGCAGGGCAAGTCGGCGACGACATGAGTGCCGGGATTGAAAAGCAGACCCGTGAAACCCTGGCCAATATCGAGCGTTTGCTGGACTTGGCCGGCACCGACAAATCCAAGCTGCTGTCGGTGACGATCTACTTGAAAGACATCGACGCCGATTTCGCCGGCATGAACGCGGTGTGGGACAAGTGGCTGCCTAAAGGCGTTGCCCCGGCCCGTGCCACGGTTGAAGCCAAGCTGTGCGAACCGGAAATCCTGGTAGAGCTGTCCGTCGTGGCCGCTCTGCCCTAAACAACGATCCCTCTCCCGGTGCCGACGCTGTTGGTCGGTGCCGGTTTTTTTTTCACTCTGCCGCCTAGAAGCCTGCCGCCATGCGTCCTGCCCGTGCCCTGATCGACCTCCAAGCCCTGCGCCACAATTACCAACTGGCCCGTGAAGTCACGGGGGCCAAGGCCCTCGCCGTGGTCAAGGCCGATGCCTACGGCCATGGCGCCGTGCGCGTGGCCCAGGCGCTGGAAGCCGAGGCCGACGGGTTTGCCGTGGCCTGCATCGAAGAGGCACTGGAGCTGCGGGCCGCCGGGATTCGCGCGCCGGTATTGCTGCTGGAAGGCTTTTTTGAAGCTGACGAACTGCCGCTGATTATCGAGCACGATATGTGGTGCGTGGTGCATTCGCTGTGGCAGTTGGACGCGATTGAGCAGGCCCGGTTGAGCAAGCCGCTGACCATCTGGCTCAAATTGGATTCGGGCATGCATCGTGTCGGCCTGCATCCCAAGGATTACCACGAGGCTTATCAGCGCCTGCTGGCCAGCGGTAAAGTGGCGAAAATCGTATTGATGAGCCACTTCGCCCGTGCCGACGAGCTCGACTGTGTACGCAGCAATGAACAAGTGGCGGTGTTTGAAGCGGCGCGCCAAGGTTTGTCGGCCGAAGTCAGCCTGCGCAACTCGCCTTCCGTGATGGGCTGGCCGAACGTGTCCAGCGACTGGGTGCGCCCAGGCATCATGCTCTACGGCGCCACGCCGTTTGGTGAAGACCAGGCCATCGCCGCGCGCTTGCAGCCGGTGATGACGCTGGAATCCAAGGTCATCTGCGTGCGCGAACTGCCGGCCGGCGAGCCGGTGGGCTACGGCGCCAAGTTCATCACACCCAAACCGATGCGGATCGGCGTGGTCGCCATGGGCTACGCCGATGGCTATCCACGGCACGCGCCAACCGGCACACCGGTGTTGGTGGCGGGCCAGCGCAGCCAGTTGCTGGGCCGCGTATCCATGGACATGCTGTGTGTCGACCTCACCGACGTCCCGCAGGCCGGGCTCGGTTCCACCGTGGAGCTGTGGGGCAAAACTATTCTCGCCAGCGACGTCGCGACTGCTGCCGAGACCATTCCCTACCAGATCTTCTGCAACCTGCGCCGCGTGCCAAGGCTCTATTGCGGGGCCTAAGCGCTGCCTACGAGTGAAGCCGGCCGGGATTTAGGCCCAAGTGTTGTAAATACTGAACGCTGTCGCCATGATAACGCTCAATTACAACAAAGCCTGAATCCTAGGAGGCTCCTGCATTGGACGTCGGCGAACGACTGCAATCCATCCGTAAACTGAAGGGTCTTTCCCAGCGCGAGCTCGCCAAGCGCGCGGGTGTCACCAACAGCACCATTTCGATGATCGAAAAAAACAGTGTCAGCCCCTCGATCAGCTCCTTGCGCAAGGTACTGGGTGGCATTCCCATGTCGATGGTCGAATTCTTTTCCGAGGAGATCCTCCAGGAAAAACCGACCCAGGTCGTCTATAAAGCCAATGAGCTGATCGACATATCGGACGGCGCCGTCACCATGAAACTCGTGGGCCGCGCACACCCGAGCCGGGCGATTGCGTTTCTTAACGAGATTTACCCGCCGGGCGCCGACACTGGCGAAGAAATGCTCACCCACGAAGGCGAGGAAACCGGGATTCTGGTGGAAGGTCGCCTGGAATTGGTGGTCGGTCTTGAAACTTTTGTGCTCGAAGCCGGCGATAGCTACTACTTTGAAAGCACCAAGCCCCATCGTTTTCGCAACCCGTTCGATGTGCCGGCGCGACTAATCAGCGCAGCCACACCCGCGAACTTTTGACACAAGAGGCGTGCTGCCAGCGTTGCAGACACACCCGTAGCTGTATTCCGCAGGGCTGAATCTCCCTTTATTTAATAGGGTTGTTTCAGCCGGACGGGCTAACCGTTATACTTTCGCCGCCTGCGAAACCGTGGCCGCAGGCGTGAATAGCCACCATTGAGGGTGAACGCGTGAACCTAATTATGAAAATGCTGGCTGCACCAGCAACCGTACTGGCCCTATGGGCTGTCAGCGCTCAAGCTGCGACCAATGATGAAATTGCCAAGCGCCTGGAGCCTGTCGGCCAAGTCTGTGTTCAGGGCCAGGAATGCAAAGGCATGGAAGTGGCGGTGGCAGCCGGTGGCGGCGGCGGTGCAAAAACACCGGATGACGTGATCGCCAAGCACTGCAACGCCTGCCACGGCACCGGCCTGTTGGGCGCACCGAAAATTGGTGACACCGCGGCGTGGAAAGACCGTGCCGACCACCAAGGCGGCCTCGATGGCCTGCTGGCCAAGGCGATTACCGGCTTGAACGCCATGCCGCCCAAAGGCACCTGTGCCGATTGCTCGGATGCTGAGCTTAAAGGTGCGATCGAGAAGATGTCGGGCTTGAAGTAGACCGATCTTCGCCAAAAAAGCCGCTGCCCAGCGGCTTTTTTGTGCCTGGGATTTGTACTTCGAGACTGTTCATTGCAGCAAAGACCCGGCAAGCTCGGTCCAACCCCTAATCATGGAATGTCAGGAGGGTCGGATGGTGCAGTTGTGTTCAATCGAGCAAGCAGTTGACGACGTATTGGCGCGCTTGCCCGCGCATATCCACATGGGCATGCCGCTGGGCCTGGGCAAGCCCAACCTGTTCGTCAATGCGCTGTACCGGCGTATCGCCAAGTTGCCGGAGCGCGCGCTGACAATCTACACCGCGCTGGCCCTGGGTCGTCCGACCTTGGGCGACGGTTTGCAGAAGCGCTTTCTCGAGCCCTTCATCGAACGCGTCTTTGGCGACTACCCCGAGCTGGATTTTCTTGCCGACCTGCAAAAGGACAGCCTGCCCGCGAACATCCGCGTGCAGCAGTTCTTCATGCAGCCCGGCAGCCTGCTGCACAGCGCATCGGCGCAACAGGATTACGTCAGCAGCAATTACAGTCACGCGGCGCGCGACATCAACGCCGCCGGCCTGAATCTGGTGGCGCAACTGGTGGCCAGCAGCACTGAGCATCCGGATCGCCTGAGCTTGAGCTGCAACCCCGACATCACACTCGACCTGCTGCCGATGATCGAGAAGCGTCGCGATGCTGGCGAAACCATCCTGATCGTTGGCCAAGTGCATTCCGATCTGCCCTACATGCCGGGCGATGCTGAACTGGGCATGGACGCGTTCGATTACCTGATTGACGCAAAGGACAGCACCACACTGTTCTCCACGCCGAACATGCCGGTGGGTTTTCAGGACCACTTTATCGGCTTGCATGCCAGCACCCTGGTGCGCGATGGCGGCACGTTGCAGATCGGTATCGGCTCCATGGGCGATGCGCTGACCGCCGCCTTACTGGCGCGCCAGGCGGATAACGAGGCTTATCGACTGCTGCTCACCGACCTTGATGTGTATCAGTGGGCGCCCCTGATCAGCCGCGAAGGCGGTGTGTCGCCCTTTGCCCGTGGCCTGTATGGCTGCAGCGAAATGTTCGTCAACGGCCTTCTGGTACTGGCTGACGCCGGCATTATCCGGCGCAAGGTTTACCCGGATGTGACGACCCAGGCGCAAGCCAATGCCGGCACGCTGGATGACGCGGCGCAACCTGACGGCGTGTCGATCCATGGCGGTTTCTTCCTCGGGCCGCGCAGTTTTTACCAGCGCTTGCAGGAAATGACTCACGCCAAGCGTCTCGAATTCAACATGACTCGCATCAGCTACATCAACGAGCTGTATGGCCAGGAAGAGCTCAAGCGCCTGCAACGCCTGGACGCGCGGTTTATCAACAGCGCAATCATGGTGACCTTGCTCGGCGCAGGTGTGGCCGATCAGCTGGAAGATGGCCGCGTGCTCAGCGGCGTCGGCGGGCAGTACAACTTTGTTGCCCAGGGCCATGCACTAGAAGGCGCGCGTTCGATCCTGATCCTGCGCAGCTGGCGCGAGTCGGCCGGGGAGGTCAGTTCCAATATCGTCTGGGAGTACGGCCACTGCACCATTCCGCGGCACCTGCGCGATATCGTCATCACCGAGTACGGGATTGCCGATTTGCGTGGGCAGACAGATGCCAAGGTGATCGAGGCGCTGCTGAATATCACCGACTCGCGCTTTCAAAACGACTTGATCGAACAGGCGCAAAAGGCCGGCAAGCTGCCCAAGGATTTCGAGCTGGACCCACGCTTTGCCGACAATACGCCGGAGCGGCTCAAGGGTATTCAGGCGCGGCATCACCGGCTGTTTCCGGAGTATCCGCTGGGCACTGACTTCACGGATGAGGAGAAGGATCTGCTGCGCGCGCTGAATTGGCTCAAGAGCAAATTCAAGCTGACCGAGATTCTGGAGTTGGGCAAGGCGGCGCTGGATGCACCGGAGCCGGAGGCGTTTCCCAAGCATCTGGAGCGGATGCGGTTGGATCAGCCGGAGGGGTTGAAAGAGGATCTGTACCAGCGTTTGCTGCTCGCCGGTCTACAGGCCACCGCACACTAAAAACCACCTCGAAACCAACTGTGGGAGGGGGCTTGCCCCCGATTGCGGTGTATCAGTCACCCAATGTGTCGGCTGACCCACTGCTATCGGGGGCAAGCCCCCTCCCACATTTTTTGAGTTGTGCTCACCCCAAATATTTGGCGTGTTATCGATTACTCGATGAAAGTAACCACACCACCGGCCAACGACTTCACCCGCGCCAGCGACTCAACCCGATAACCCTGCGCATCCAGCTCGGCACGGCCACCCTGGAACGACTTCTCGATCACAATCCCCAGGCCTGCGACGGTCGCGCCAGCTTGTTTGATGATCGAGATCAGCGCCTGGGACGCCTTGCCGTTGGCCAGGAAGTCATCGATCACCAGCACGCGGTCGCTGCTGGTCAGGTGGCGCGGCGAGATTGCCACGGTGCTTTCGACCTTCTTGGTGAACGAGTACACCGTTGCCGACAGCAGGTTCTCGGTCAGGGTCAGGGACTGCTGCTTACGCGCGAAAATCACCGGCACGCCCAGGTTCAGGCCGGTCATGATCGCCGGCGCAATGCCCGAGGCTTCGATGGTGACGATCTTGGTGATGCCCGAGTCCTTGAAGCGCTCGGCGAATTCGTCGCCGATCAGTTTCATCAGCGCCGGGTCGATCTGGTGGTTCAGAAAGGCGTCGACCTTGAGTACCTGATCGGAAAGCACGATGCCTTCTTCGCGAATTTTCTTGTGCAGTGCTTCCACGGAAAGCTTCCTCTAATGGCGCGGTGTGCGCCGAAAGTAGATTAAAAAGTAGTCGATTCTAGCGCTTTAACATCGCGCGTATATCCGCCAAGGCGGTATTGCCGCGAACGGCCTTCACCTCGGTCGGGGTGTCGTCATTGCCTTCCCAGGCCAGATCGTCCGGCGGTAGCTCGTCGAGGAACCGGCTGGGGGCACAGTCGATGATTTCGCCGTATTGCTTACGCTTGGCGGCGAAGGTGAAGGCCAGCGTCTGACGCGCGCGGGTAATGCCCACGTAGGCCAGGCGCCGTTCTTCTTCGATCGTGTCGGCTTCGATGCTGGAGCGGTGCGGGAGGATTTCCTCTTCCATGCCCATGATGAACACGTAGGGGAATTCCAGGCCCTTGGAGGCATGCAAGGTCATCATCTGCACGCCTTCGGCGCCGTCTTCCTCTTCCTGCTGGCGCTCGAGCATGTCGCGCAGCACCAGCTTGCCGATGGCGTCTTCGACGGTCATTTCGCCGTCTTCGTCTTTTTCCAGGGTGTTTTTCAGGGCTTCGATCAGGAACCAGACGTTGCCCATGCGGTAATCCGCGGCTTTGTCGCTGGAACTGTTGGTGCGCAGCCAGTTTTCATAGTCGATGTCCATGACCATGCTGCGCAGCGCGCTGATCGGGTCTTCGCCGGCGCACTGCTCGCGCACCTTGTCCATGAAGCGCTTGAAGCGCGACAGGCGGTCAGTGAAGCGTGTGTCCAGGTGCTCGCCCAGGCCGATTTCGTCGGTGGCGGCGTACATCGAGATTTTGCGTTCCGTGGCGTAGTTGCCGAGCTTTTCCAGCGTAGTCGAACCGATTTCCCGGCGTGGGACGTTGATCACGCGCAGGAAGGCGTTATCGTCGTCCGGGTTCACGATCAGGCGGAAGTAAGCCATCAGGTCTTTGACTTCCTGGCGTCCGAAAAAGCTGTTGCCGCCCGACAGGCGATACGGCACCTGGTGGTGCTGCAATTTCAGTTCGATCAGCTTGGCCTGGTAGTTGCCGCGGTACAGGATCGCAAAGTCGCTGTAGGGGCGGTCGGTGCGCAAGTGCAGGCTGAGGATTTCCACGGCCACGCGCTCGGCTTCGGCGTCTTCATTGCGGCAGCGGATCACGCGGATTTCGTCGCCGTGGCCCATCTCGCTCCACAGTTGTTTTTCAAACTCGTGGGGGTTGTTGGAGATGAGCACGTTGGCGCAACGCAGGATACGGCTGGTGGAGCGGTAGTTCTGCTCCAGCATCACCACTTTCAGGGACGGGTAGTCGTCCTTGAGCAGCATCAGGTTTTCCGGGCGCGCACCGCGCCAGGCATAGATCGACTGGTCGTCGTCGCCCACCACGGTGAACTGGTTGCGCGTGCCGATCAGCATTTTTACCAGCAAGTACTGGCTGGCGTTGGTGTCCTGGTATTCATCCACCAGCAGGTAGCGGACCTTGTTCTGCCATTTTTCGAGGATGTCGGCGTGTTCCTCGAACAGCTTTACCGGCAGCAGGATCAGGTCGTCAAAGTCCACCGCGTTGAACGCCTTGAGCGTGCGCTGGTAGTGGGTGTAGACGATGGCGGCGGTCTGTTCCTTGGGGTTGCGTGCATTTTCCAGGGCCTGGGGCGGCAGGATCAGGTCGTTTTTCCAGGCGCCGATCATGTTCTTGATCTCATCCACGCCGTCGTCGCCTGCGTATTCCTTTTGCATGATGTCGGTCATCAGCGACTTCACATCGGTTTCGTCGAAAATCGAGAAACCGGGCTTGTAGCCCAGCCGCGCATGCTCCTTGCGGATGATGTTCAGGCCCAGGTTGTGGAAGGTACACACGGTGAGACCACGGCCTTCGCCGCCCTTGAGCAGCGTGCCGACACGCTCTTTCATTTCGCGCGCCGCCTTGTTGGTAAAGGTCATGGCGACGATGTACTGGGCGCGGATGTCACAGTTCTGGATCAGGTGCGCGATCTTGCGGGTAATCACGCTGGTCTTGCCGGAGCCTGCGCCGGCGAGCACCAATAGAGGGCCGCCGACGTAGTTCACGGCTTCTTGCTGCCGGGGATTGAGTCGGGACATACAGAATTCAGGGAGTCGTTGTTCAAAAGGGCGGGCATTTTAACAGGCTCGCAGGATTCTGCTCTCACAGAACGACAGTGTGACGTACCACTCGATCTAAATTTGCCGGTTTTGATACTTTGCCGCAGGATGTGGGGGCCTTCTGTCCTTGAAGATCGGGACGAATGCTTACAGCCAGCGTATTTGATAACCCTTATCATTGGTGATTATCAGGCCGCGCGTCATAATGCCCGCCGCCAACGAAATTTTGCAGAGTCTAGGGAGCTAGCTTGTCTACGCCTGTCGAACCCTTGCGTTTGCTGCTACTGGCCGATGAGCCAGCGTGGGCAGCGTTGTTGCGCGAGTGCCTGGCGCCGATGGGCGATGGGGCTGTGCTGATCAGTGCGCCCAACTGGGACTCGGTGAGTCGTCTGTTCGATGACGACCACACGGCCGTGTTATTGACCACGCCCAGCCTGCAACCCGGCCCCGGCCGTTGCAACCTGCCGTGCGTATTGCTGCTGGAGCAGGAACCGCTGGTTTCCCCGCTAGGTGTCAGCGATTGGTTGATCCGTGAGGTGTTGGATGCCGATACATTGCGCCGCTGCCTGCGCCATGTCCGCGAGCGCGGCGTGCTGGAGACCACCTTGCAGCGCCTGGCCGAACAGGACCCGCTCACCGGGATCGCCAATCGCCAGGGTTTCCAGACTCTGCTGGCGGCGCGGCTGGTTGAAAACGAAGGCCGTGGCCTGGCGCTCGGCCACCTTGACCTCGATAACTTTCGCCATGCCAACGACGCTTTAGGCCACCAGGCCGGCGACCGGTTGATCCTGCAAGTGGTTTCGCGCCTCAAGAGCCAGCTCGAAGCCGGGGACCAGTTGGCGCGCCTGGGCAGCGATGAGTTCGCCCTGCTGATTGATACGCGCCGCGCGCCCCAGCGTGCCGAATGGATGGCCGAACGCATCACCGAAGCCATGGCCGAACCCTATTGGGTGGATGGCGAAAGCCTGTTGATCGGCTGCAGCCTGGGCGTGGCGCATGCCCGCGCGCGTGCTGGCGCCGACCCACTGATGTGGCACGCGCACATCGCCATGCAGCAAGCCAAAAGTACGCAAGGCTGCACCTTTCATATCTTCAACGAACGCATCAACCGCAACGCGCGCAGCCTGGCCGACCTGGAAAGTGAACTGCGCCGCGCATTGCGCCGCGACGAGCTGGAACTGCACTACCAGCCGCGCCTGGACCTGGACGACGGGCATATTGTCGGCCTGGAAGCCTTGGTGCGCTGGCGCCATGGCGAACGCGGCCTGTTGCCACCCAGCGAGTTCGTGCCACTGGCCGAACAGAGCGGCCTGATTGTACCGCTGGGCTACTGGGTGATCTCCCGTGCCCTGCGCGACATGCAAGACCTGCGCGAACGCGGCCTGCCGCCGCTGCACATGGCGGTCAACCTGTCGTTTCGCCAGTTCCAGGACAGCCAACTGCTCTCGACCCTCAGCCGGCTGATTGCCGAGCGTGGTGTGGAAGCGCAGTGGCTGGAGTTCGAATTGACCGAAACCGCCGTCATGCGCCGCAGTGACTTGGTCAAACAAACCATGGACGCCCTCGGCCGCCTGGGCGTGCGGTTTTCCCTGGATGACTTTGGCACCGGATTTTCGTCGTTCGTGCACCTCAACAGCCTGCCGATTGCCCTGTTGAAGATCGACAAGAGCTTTGTCGGCGGCATGGAAGAGCGCGAAGAGAATCGCAAGCTGGTGCACGCCATGATCAACCTGGCGCACAACCTCAACCTGGAAGTGGTGGCTGAAGGTGTGGAAACGCCCGAGCAGTTGGCGCTGTTGCGCTTGTTCGGTTGCGACCAGGCGCAGGGTTATTTGATCAGCAAGCCGTTGCCGTTGCCGGAATTGGTGGAGTATTTGACGTTTGGCAAGAGCCAGCAGGCTTTGCTGGGTTGAAGTGCGAACCCAATCTACTGTAGGAGCTGGCTTGTGTGGGAGCTGGCTTGCCTGCGATGCAGACACCTCGGTGTGTCAGGCATAACCAGGTGATGCCATCGCAGGCAAGCCAGCTCCCACATTGAACGAGTACAGTCTCTAGTCGGGTTGCATGGCCTGAAACTCAGCACGAATTTCCGGCTCCCGCCTAATCATCCGCTTCATCTTCGCCTCAAACGCCCAGGTCAAACTGACGGCCGCGCAGGCCAGGCCCAACGCCAGACCCCACCACACACCGGTCGGCCCCCAGCCGAGGGTGAACGCCATCAACCACGCCGCCGGCGCGCCGATCAGCCAGTAGCAACCCAAGCCCACCAGAAAGGTCGTCTTGGCGTCCTTCAACCCACGGATGCAGCCCATGGCGATGGTCTGCACACCGTCAAACAATTCGAACCAGGCCGCCACGGCCAGCAGGCTGACGGCCAGGACGATTACGTCATGGAAAGCCGGGTCGTTATGGTCGAGGAACAGCCCGATAAGCGCATCGGAAAACAGCCACAGCACTGCGGCGAATCCCAACATCACTGCCGCACCGAATCCGATGCCGACACGCCCGGCCATGCGCGCCTGCAGCAACTGTCCGGCGCCGTAATGCTGGCCGATGCGCATGGTGATCGCGTATGACATTCCCGCTGGCACCATGAACGCTACCGAGACGATTTGCAGGGCAATCTGATGCGCCGCCAGTTGCGTACTGCCCATGGTGCCCATGCACAGCGCCGCGAAGGCAAACAAGCCGACCTCCACCGCATAGGTGCCGCCAATCGGCAAGCCCAGGCGCCACAGCTCGCGCAGATACAGGGTGTTGAGGCGCAGCAGGCCTGAACTCAGCGGGTAGGCAGCGTAAGCCCGGTTACTGCGGATGTACCACATCAGCGCCAAAGCCATGCTGTTGGCGACAATCGCGGTGACCAGGCCAATACCCATCAATCCCAGTTTCGGCAGGCCGAACATGCTTTCTATCAAGGCGTGGTTGAGGAAGTAGTTGAGCACCGTACCGCCCAGGCTGATCACCATCACCGGCGTGGCTTTGCCGATAGCGCTGGTAAAGCCGCGCAAGGCCATGAAGCTCAGGTAGCCGGGCAGGGCGAACGGCAGGATGGTCAGAAATTGCCCCGCCGCGTGCACGTTGGTTTCGGTCTGGCCAAACATCAGCAATACGGGCTTGAGGTTCCACAGCAGCAAGCCGGCCACCAATGCCATCAGCCAGGCAAGCCACAGCCCGGCCTGGGTCAGGCGGGTGGCGCCTTCGATGTCGCCCGCGCCTTGGCGGATGGCCACAAGCGTGCCGACTGCAGCAATCACGCCGATGCAGAAAATCGCCACAAATGAATAGCTCGCTGCGCCCAGGCCGCCACCGGCGAGGGCTTCGGGGCTCAGGCGGGCCATCATCAGGGTGTCGGTCAGTACCATCAACATGTGCGCCAACTGTGAGGCAATCAACGGCCCCGACAGCCGCAGAATGGCCCAGAGTTCAGTACGCACCGGATGCTGCATGATCATCACGCTCAAAAAGTCAGAGGGTTGGGGAGGGGTTGATTCTCGGCGCTCCCAACGCATTACACAAAAGGATAAAAGCGATCGTTCGCATGATTAAAACTCATGGTAGGGTTTGGTCTTGCTCTGTCGGAGGTTCCCTATGCCACGTCGTCTTCCTCCGTTGTACGCCTTGCGCGCGTTTGAGGCCGCTTCACGGCACAACTCCTTTACCCGCGCGGCAGAGGAGCTGTCGATCACGCAAAGTGCCGTCAGCCGGCATATCCGCACACTCGAAGAGCATTTTGCCTGCCGCCTGTTCCAGCGCAGCGGCCGCAACCTGCAGCTCACCGAAGCGGCGCGCTTGCTGCTGCCCGGCGTGCGCGAGGGTTTTGCTGCGCTGGAGCGGGCCTGTCACACCCTGAATGCCGAAGACGACATCCTGCGCATGAAAGCGCCGTCGACCCTGACCATGCGCTGGCTGCTGGCGCGGCTCAGCCGCTTCCGGGCGTTGCAGCCGGGCAACGAGGTGCAACTGACCAGTGCGTGGATGAGCGTGGACGAAGTGGACTTCAACCAGGAGCCGTTCGACTGCGCGGTGTTGCTGAGTTATGGGCATTTTCCGGCGGACTGGGAAGCCAGTTACCTGTTCCCCGAACTGCTGATCCCCGTGGGCGCCCCCAACCTGCTGGCAGACGGGCCGTGGGACGTAACGCGTCTGGCGTGCGCTGAGCTGCTGCACCCCACGCCCGACCGCCGCGACTGGCGCAATTGGCTGCAGCGCATGGGGCTTGCATCTCAGGTCTCGCTCAAGGGCGGGCAGGTGTTCGACACGCTTGAGCTGGGCATGATCGCCGCAGCACGGGGTTACGGGGTGTCGATGGGCGATTTGCTGATGGTCGCCGAAGACGTGGCCCAGGGACGATTGAGCCTGCCGTGGCCGACCGCCGTGGCCAGTGGCGAAAATTACTACCTGGTGTGGCCGAAAACCCGCCCTGGTGGCGAGCGTTTAAGGCGCCTGGCAGAATTTCTTCAAGGTGAGGTCAAGGCCATGGAGTTGCCCCAGGTCGAGCGCCTTGACTGAAGCGTTACTGGCCTTTTATGCAATCGTATGCGCGATACCCCTGTGAATCGCTCAAGTATTCCCCGCGCCCGCCGAATAAGGTGTGTTGGAACTACCGTGCACCAACGTTTCCCACTAGATAATTTGCCGAGTAGCGCTATGAGATCAGGATGATCCTGGCCTCGGCCAGGAGCTGTCATGTCTCAACCTCGCGCTCGGATTGCCTCCCAGTTAGGCCTCGCATTAGCCGTGATACTGGCTGTCGTCATCAGCGGCAGTACGGTTTTCGCCTTGCGGTCGCTCGACTCCGCCAACCTCGACACCCGCGAGGAACACCTGGCCAGCGAAGCGCGTTTGCTCGCCGACCAACTCAATACCTTCCACAGCACCTTGCGCGAAAGTACCCAGCGTTTGAGCGGGCTGTTTGAAAAGCGCTTTGGTGCGGGGTTGAGTGTACGCGGCGAGCAGCAGGTCGCAGTGGCGGGTGTACAAACCCCGAGCCTGTTCATGGGCAACGACCTGTTGAACAACGATTTCGATGAGGTCGATGAATTCAAGGACACCTCCGGCGGCGTGGCCACCGTGTTTGTGCGCAGCGGCGAAGACTTTGTCCGCATCAGCACGTCCCTGACCAAACAAGACGGCAGTCGCGCCATCGGTACGGCGCTGGACCACCAGCATCCGGCGTATCAACGCCTGCTTGCCGGGCAAAGTTACGTCGGCCGCGCCGTGCTGTTCGACCGCTCCTACATGACCCAATACACACCGGTGCGCGATGCCGGCGGCAAAGTGATTGCGGTGCTGTTTGTCGGTTTCGACTACACCGATGCCCAGAACGCCCAGTTTGAAAACCTCAAGCGCTTCCGTATCGGCCAGACGGGTTCCCTTGCGCTGCTGGACGAACAGAAGCACTGGCTGGTGCCACCCGCCGGCGTGCAGGCACTGGACCAGGCGGTACCGGTGGTGCTCGACCTGGCCAAAAAACCGGGCGAGGGGCGTTTCTGGAGTGACAAAAACGAAGATTTCTACAGCGTCTCGGTGCCGTTTGAAGGCGGCCCGTGGTCGGTGGTGGCGAGCATGCCGAAATCCGAAATTCGCGAAGTGACCTGGGCCGTTGGTATTCGCCTGGTGATTGGCAGCGTGTTGGCAATGTTGTTCGCGGTGGGCGCGGCGGTCTGGCTGTTGCGCAGTAAGTTGCAACCCTTGAGTGACCTCGTGCGTCAAGCCGAAGCCCTCGGCGCGGGTGACTTGAGTGCGCGCCTCAATGTGTCCAGTAATGACGAAATCGGCCAATTGGCGCGCAGCTTCAACCAGATGGGTGAAGCGCTGTCGACCATGGTCTCGCATATCCGCAAGGCCGCCGAAGAGGTCAACAGCCGTGCCCAGGCATTGTCCGGTTTGTCGGGTGGCGCCTATGAAGGCATGGAGCAGCAGTCCGGCGAAATCACCAGCATGGCCGGCGCGGTAGAAGAGTTCAGTGCTACCTCGCTGAACATCGCCGACAACATGGGCAACACCGAGCGGCTGGCCCAGGAAAACGCCCAGCAAACGCGCATCGGCCGCACCTCGATGCAGGAGGCCTCGTCGTCGCTGGAACATATCGCCACCGCGCTGAACAGCACGGCCACGGTGATCAATACCTTGGGCCAGCGCTCCCAGGAAATCGGCGGGATCGTGGGTGTGATCACCTCGATTGCCGAACAGACCAACCTGTTGGCGCTCAACGCGGCCATCGAAGCCGCCCGCGCCGGTGAGCAAGGCCGTGGTTTTGCCGTGGTCGCCGACGAGGTGCGCAACCTGGCCTCGCGCACCCGCCAGGCTACTGATGAAATCTCCGGGATGATCCAGAGTATTCAGCAGGAAACCGGTAATGCCATCAGCACCATGGAACACGGCAATACGTTGATGCAGGAAGGCCTGTTGCGCAACGCCGACGTGGCTTCAGCCCTGGCGCGTATCGACGAGCAAAGCCGCTCGGCCGGTCAGCAATTTGCGGCAATTACCACGGCAACCCAAGAGCAGAGCAGCACCGCGACCTTGCTCAGCAGCAACCTGCAAAGCATTGCGCTGGCCAACAGCGAGCAGCGTGAAGTGGTGTCGAACCTGGCCGTTACCGCCAAGGAGCTGGAAACCCTTGCGGCGGGTTTGCGGCATGAGGTTGATCGGTTTCGTTGAGGCTTAGCGCTCGCCCAGGCCCGGGTCCACGCGTTTGCCGATGTCTTTGAGGCGCGCCAGTTGATCGACCATGCCGGGCGCCTCGTCCAGGCTGCTGACGAAGGTCCACAGGTAGGTCATCACTGCGTACACGTGGCCGGCCTTCACCGCCGGCGACAACGCCAACTGGCTGATGGCGACCACAAACAGCAGGGCTGCCAGCGTACCGATAAACAGGAACGCGGCGGCCTCGCGGTCTGACAGCCAGATGCGCAGGCGCGACAGCACTTGATAGTGGCGCTGCAAGGTGTGCGCACCGACCTTTTCCACCAGGCCGATTTCCTTCTCCAGGCGGTCATTCAGGCGTTCATGCAACTGCTGATTGCGCCGCGCAAACCGTGGCAGCAAGGTGGTGCACAACAGCAATGCACTCAGGCACGCCAGGCCGATCCACGGCTCGATCACTAGCAACATCACCGCCGCGCCGACGATCGAAACCAGCGCCGTGGCGATGATCGGCACGTGTTTTTCGAAGAAATCCACAAAGTCCCGCGCCAGTACCACCCGCGCCGCCGCACGTGAGGTGCTGTGGTTTTGCAGGCGCTGGTTGAGAATCACCGGTACCGCGAGGTCGGCGTAGATCCGCGTGAAGGTGCGCGTGTCCAGCGCACGGCGTGCCGCCCCGACCACCCAGAATGCCAAAACCACCGCGGCGTAAAACAGCGCGCTGGCGGCATCGCCACGGATGATCGAATCCACCGCGAACCCGGCAAACAGCGGGTAGGCCAGCAGCAGCGCATTTTCCAACGCGACCAGTGACAGTGTGCAAAAGAGCTTTCCGGGATATGCGCGGGCGATTGCCTTGAGCGTCTGGCTGGCGGACTGTTGGCCGATTTTCTTGCTTTCTTCAATCAGGATTTGTGGGGTGACGGATGACATGGGTGCACCAAAGGAGTGATAGACGCTATTATTGAGCGACTGCTCAAGTATCCTTGAGCGACCGCTCAAAAAGCAAGCGCCACTCATCTTCCGACGCCTGAGGGAAATGCCGAATGTCGCGTATCGACCGTAAAGACCAGATCATCGCCGCCGCCCTGGAGCTGTTTCGCAACAAAGGGTTTGCCGATGTGTCCACCCGCGACCTGGCCGAACATGCCGGCCTGTCGCGTAGCCACGTTTACCACTACTTCAGCGATTGGAATGAACTGCGCCGGGAAGCCTTTGTGCGCTTTGCCAATGAACAGTTGGAGCAAGTGCGTGCGCCGCTGGTGGGCGTGGCGCCGCTTGAGGCGCTGGTGGGTTTCTTGCGCGACTGCCTGCCGTGCACGGCCGACGCGGGCTGGGCGCTGTGGCTGGATGCCTGGGACGAAGCGATGCACGACCCGCAGATGGCCCAGGCGTACTTGGTGATCAACGCGCAGTGGCAGGGCATGCTTGCCGAGGTGATCGAGCGCGGCGTCGCTGCCAACGTTTTCCGCTGTGATGCGCCCCATCGTGCAGCCCGGCAGATCTTCGCCATGGCGATGGGGTATGCCGATGACCTGATGCTGAATCCTTCTACCGCGTCGGCAGAAGCGGTGCTGGATGAAGTCATGGAAGTGGCGAGGCTGTTGCTGGATTTCACCGCTTAGGCCTCCGCCCCACTTTTGGCGGCCACCATATTCCTGCGTGGCGAGCGGGCGTGCCCCGCGTTGGAGTGCGAAGCGCTCCCAGTCCGGCTGCCATGCTTTAACTGTTAGACCGCGTCGCCAATTTCTGGGGCTGCTGCGCAGCCCAACGCGGGGCAAGCCCGCTCGCCACAACAGCCCGCTCGCCACAAGAAGCCTGTTCACTGCAGGGGCTGATGCTGGCCTCAGGTTAACCGACCGCCGCAGGCCGATATTGCAATGCCTCGGCCAAATGATGCCGAGCGATATTCTCAACCCGCTCAAGGTCTGCCAGCGTGCGCGCCACCTTGAGCAAGCGATGTGCCGCGCGCAGTGACAGCGTCAGCCGCTCGCAGGCGCTTTCCAGCCAGCCTTCATCGGCTTTCGCCAATTGGCAGTGTTTGCGTAACCCTGGCAAATCCAGAAAGGCATTGGCGCAACCCTGGCGTTTGAGTTGGCGCTCGCGGGCGTCGGCCACCTGTGCCGAGGCCTTCGCCGTGTTATCGCCAGGCGGCTGGGTCGGGTTTAGTGCTGTGGTTTCCCGGGCGACGGTAAGGTGCAAGTCGATCCGGTCCAGCAGGGGGCCGGAAAGTTTGTTGCGATAGCGCTGAATCTGCTCCGGCGTACACCGACAGCGCCCACTCGGTTCGCCCATATACCCGCAAGGGCAGGGGTTCATGGCCGCCACCAGTTGAAAGCGTGCCGGGAAACTCACTCGGTCGCGCGCACGGGAAATGACGATGTGTCCCGATTCAAGCGGTTCGCGCAGCACCTCCAGGACCTTGCGATCGAACTCCGGCATTTTGCTTAATTCCCGCCAGGTCGTTCATTTGAAGTGTTCGGTGATCCCCCGCCAAATCTCACCGAGTGGACATAGCCTTTGCCGGCTGGCTTTTTTTCACCTTTAGAAAGACAAGGCTCTATCCGATAGGTAGTGCGCCTGGACAAATCCATCTGTGCCACCTCTGTCTCTGACATATCCCTTTATTCGATCCCCCTAAGCTCCCGTCTCGCCATCTTTTGCCTTCAAATACTTGATATGGACAGTATCAACCTCGCGATGTACCGTCTGCTTGCTTGGGCGAAGCGCCATTATGGATAGTTATCTTGAGGGATTTAGGGTGCATGTTAAGTCGATCAAACTCATCAATTTCAAAAAATTCCGGGACGATCATCTCGAATTCAACGATGACGTGAATATTTTTGTTGGCGACAACAATGCCGGCAAAAGTACGATTCTCGAAGCGCTTGAGATCGTGCTTAACTTTAGTCACCGTGGTCGCCCCTTCAGTGGCGAGTTTTCTCCTGATCTATTTAACCAAGAAGCAGTCACGCAGTTTTTGGATACCGATCTAAGCGCCCAGCATCTGCCCAAGCTAAGCATTGAGGCCTACATTGAGGGGGTGCCAGAGTACCGAGGTTCGAATAACAGCCACCAAGCCGATGCTCAGGGTGTCTTGGTGCAGGCTTGTTTCGATCCTGCACTTGCCGAAGTCTATGAACTTCGCCGACAAGCCAAGCCGTCTTTCACAAGCATTCCCGTTGAATTTTACAAGGTCGAATGGCTAGATTTTGGATGGAGTCCCATAAAGCCAATTGCTAAAAAATTCAAGGCGCTTTACATCGACCCGACTCGAATTCACCCCACGTTAGGCAAGAATCAGTACATTTCCAATATCCTCAATACAGCTCTAGAAAAGGAGGAGCTTGTTAAGCTGACGCTCAATTATCGCGAGAACCTTCAAGTATTCAACACCTCAGGCGAGGTGATGGCGGTTAATGCAAATCTTGATGCAGGCCATCTGATAACTGATAGCAAGCTGTCTATAGCTGCCAGTACCTTACCCGTGGGATCCATCCAAACCGGCCTGCAACTTGAGGTAAATGATGTTCCCTTTCACTTTATTGGAAAGGGTGAGCAGAGCAATGTGCAGATCAAACTTGCTATCCAGAACAAAGCCCATGACATTGATTTGGTGATGATGGAGGAACCGGAAAATCATCTGTCACATACCAACCTGAACAAACTTGTGCACTATATTGAAACTCAGCGTGGTTCCAAGCAGCTGTTCCTCACTACGCACAGCTCCTACGTGCTGAATAAGTTAAGTATCGACAAAATCTGCCTTGTGCAGTCTGGCTACAAGAGGCTACATACTCTAGATCCTGATGTTGTAAAGACGCTGAAGCGTCTGCCTGGATACGACACGCTGCGGGTAGCACTGTCTAGAAAAGTCATCTTGGTTGAGGGGCCTTCTGACGAGCTTGTGCTGAAAAAAATCTACCTGCGTAAATATCACCATCTTCCGGAGAAAGATGGGATCGACATTATTGTTGTAAGAGGTGTGGGCTTCAAAACCTTTATCGAGGTTGGAAAGGAGATTGGTACTCGCATTCACGTACTAAGGGACAACGACAAGGACTACTTCCAGAACGTCGTGCCTGCTCAGGCGGAGTACAAGGACTATGCAAACGTAAAAATCTTCTCGTCAAAAAACGACCTGGAGTTCTCACTAGAACCGGCGATGATATATGCAAATTCAGTTGATCAGGCGTCTCTAGCTGCTTTCGCGAAGGAAATTCTATCGGCTCAGACATATAAACTTTATGGGGCCGAGGCTTCCTTGGATGAACGAAGAGAATTTTTGATCGAGTGGTTCAGAAGTGTGAAGGGCAATGGAAAGGGAACACGCAAGGTAGACTCAGCTATCCGATTGTTTGATGGCGACCTTGATTTCAAATATCCAGTATTTTTGGATGAGGTGCTCGATTTTGGCGAATGAGCTATGGATAGCGGGGGCAGGTTCGGGTAAGACGCACAAGATTATCAGCGATGCCGTGGACATCGTTAAGGCTGGTGGGCGGGTTCTCGTCGTCACCTACACCACCAATAATCAAGCAGAATTACGGGCGCGTTTTGTTGAACTCAACGACGGGAAAAACAGTGAGGATTTCGTCGTAAAAGGGCTGTTTTCATTCTACTTGGAAGACATGATCCGGCCTTACCAGAGCGTGGTTTTCCCAAGTCGAATTGCTGCCCATTTCTTCACTGAAAATAACCCCCATCACCTCCCAGGTGTTTTCGTAAAGGGGAGGCCTGTGTACATCAAAGGGAGAGCCGAAAAACTCACTGGAGGGGCGGTCAACCCCCTGCATTATTTGACTCCTTGTAAGACTATGGCTTATTCAGGCTACCTCGCTAAACTGGTCGCTCTCGTAGGAAAACGATCCAAAAATGCACCCGCCACTCGGCTATCTAGTATTTATCAAAAGGTTTATTTCGATGAGGTGCAGGATCTTGTCGGCTGGGACTATGAGGTTATCAAGTCGCTCAATAAGATAATGCCTGATGGGATCTGGTGTGTAGGCGATTTCCGGCAGACGATCTACAGCACGACATTTGGGCACAAGGCACCGTTGACGTCTCAAGAAAAGATCGATTATTTCGTTGGTCAGCTGGGTTTCGTGGAAAAGACCATGCCCAACAATCAGCGATGTATCCAAGAAATTTGCGATCTATCCGATACCATCAATCCTGGGGTTTACGAGAAAACAATCTCTGCTGTGAAAGACGTTCCAGCCGAGATGTCTGATCACCTCGGCAGCTTCGTTGTCAGGCAATCTCAAGTAGATGACTACATATCCGCATTTCACCCGAGCGTGCTTCGGTGGAACGCCCGAACGGGTGCCGGTTACCTGCCGCCAAACCTCGTTTGTTATAATTTCGGTTCTTGCAAAGGACTAGGGTTTGACCGTGTGCTTGTGATCCCTGCGGAAAACCATCTTAAGTTTTTGGCGGGAGACGGCAAGGCGTTTGATAAGGATAAGACCGGAGAGTCCCGGAACAAGCTCTACGTTGCAATCACCCGTGCTCGCTACAGCTTGGCATTTTTGGTTGAGGACAAGAAAGTGAATGAGCTGCCGTTTCCCGTGTGGCCGGGTGTAGCCCGAGCAGTCATATGATAATAAAGCCTTATCTCAGATAGTGATGCGCGGGCCATGGTCATAATGTCGAAGCTTCGGCGTGTCTAGACTGGCTTAATTGAGCAGGGGTCAGAATCAAGTCGAACCTCATGGTTCTGGTCGGCGCCATTCCCTGCCTTTCAGCATCGGCAAAGAGATCGTCTGCCGTGGTGAGATCAATTGCGCCCATACGGCCCGTAATCTTTAGCGGGTTCAGCATACAGCGGCCCTTGATCTGGATTCTCGCGATGCCATCTTCCAGCGTATCTGTAGCGTCGTAACCTGCCTGCCTTGCAGGATGTAGTAACAGGCCGAGTCTAGTAGCAGCTTCGTACTCTGCGACCTCGCCTGTCACGCCCAGCGGCTTGCCGGTCAGGCGATAGAATCTACGCGCGAGCACCTTGGCTTCTTTCAGAATCTCTAGGATTTCATCCTGGATCAGTGCAGCCTGCTGAGGTTCGTTGCCATGACTGAGTTCAGTCATCTGCAAAAGCCTCGAGCGCAGCGAGCAGCTTGGCTAGCTCAGCAAGGTTGGCAGTGACGATGTCATATTCTCCTCGACTGCTCAGCCGATACACATCGCGCGCTTTTTTAACGCGGTCGAGAAGAGGGACGACGATGCCGGATGCCCGCTCTAGGAAGTCGTTGATGTCCGCACGTGTCTGGGGGATTTTGTAACCCTTCGCCGCACTTGTGATGATGACGTCCGCATCGCGGAGTTTGGCAATGCCACTGGAGCGGACTCTCTGGCCGTTGACCTCTCCCAGTCCGCTATCTTTTAGATGGGCCATGATCTCCGTAGTCAGCACGTAATCCTTGGTGACGAATTCGCTCTGGAATCTCAAGAACCTCAAGATGCTTAGCTGCAGTCGCTCATCTTCATCGGGGTGCTTACCAACGCGCTCGCTAAAGCGGTCGGCCTGGCGGAGAGCTTCTTGGTGTACCTGGTAGTCTGCATACCCAGATTCATCCGTCGGCGGCGGCAGAAGAGACTGGTACTTGGATGGCCACTCAAGCATTCCAAGAGTCAGGCTGCGGAGGATTTTCTTGTAGGCAAGAACTGCTTCTTCCGAAGCTTTCTCTTCGTAGATCTGAGCGACTGAGCCAGCGAAGAAATCTGCAACCTGAACCAAAACGTTGTCCTTACTGGCCATCGTCTGGAAGGCATCCTTATCGCCAAATAGGTCGTCCACGAATCGTTCTGCAACGTAGCTTTTGAGGCTCTCCTGAAATTCCTGGCCGCCATGCTCGTCTACGATCATCTGGAGGTCAGGGTATGCGCGAAACAAACGTTCATAGAGCAACCCGTTCACGTATTTTATGAACGAGGTCTTGATACGGAGGCCGCCGTCTTTGTGAATTCGGGACTTATCAACGACGGTGAAATAGAGCTTGAATGGCAGCTCAGCTAGCTCGTTGAGGATTCGGGCACGGCGATCTGAATCCTTCGGCTTCAGATTGCTGGATTTGATCTCGCCTGTTTGAAAATGACGCATGCGGAGTGCTTGAGCTTGGGCATAAGCAGCTTCCAGGTCTTTCTCTGCCACCAGAATGGAGCACACGATGAAGAAGCCCGAGCTTCCTCCCTTTGACGTATCAAGGTCGGAATTCCCGGACTCATCCACGAAGGCATATGTTCTGTCCATGAGCATGCTCCATCAACAACGTACTGAGCGCGGTGGGTCGCCCAATGGCAAGGTGGCGAACTTAGTTCGTCGCAGTGGTAGTGCCTGGAGCGGGGCCTTCGCTGAACGTGTAGTTGATGACCACGTCATTTCGGATCAAGACGTCGAGAGTTTTCTGAGTGCCTGTAGTCGTCACCTTCATGGTGACCACGTAGCTTTGAGCATGGGCTGAGCCATTGGTGTAAGTGTAGATCCACTTTTCGTCACTCTCGCTGACAGCACTCTTGGCGTAGGGCTCACCGAATAGAGATTTCAACTCAGAAGTGGTGGTTTTGCCTTTGGTGATGCTCGCTACACTGGCCGACGGAAAGTCTCGTCCTGCGGTGTAGTGGGACGTAGCGCAACCGCCAAGTGCGACGCAGATCCCCATTACTGCGATGAGCTTTTTCATATCCTTCCTTGATCGTAGAAAGCTCCAAATCTAGCTGGCATCGGGGCTAAAAGCCATCACCCAGGTGATCAGCTACTTTCGTGCATTCGCAGATAATGCCTTGCACATGTAGCAAGCCGAGCCAGGGCAAAGCCCCCTGAACTGCTCCGTCTGAGAAATTAGAGGCGGCGCAGAATCTCGTTGATTGACTGCATAGCCCTGCTGTTCAAAAAAGCCTGATGCAGTTGGTGTCAGCAAATGAAATCGAGCGATTCCCTGCTCGGCAGCTATTGCTTCAATGACTCGAAGCACTTCAGCCCCAACCCCTTTCGATCTGTATGCCGGCTCTACGACCATGGAGCGCAGCAATCCATCTGTCCCATGCGTTTCAAACCCTCCCCATCCAACAGTCTCACCATCCCGTGTGAACTCAAAAAAGGTTCGGCCTGGAAGATCAATATCGTCTGCTGGAAGGTCAGCAAATTTCAGCGCATCGCGAAAGCGCTGCGACTGCCCTCCGGCTATTTCCGTTGCCTGGATCATCATATCCCCCTCCATCCTCTCATCTCCGTTATGCCGATACGCATGGAGCGTAAGGGCACATGCCGAAACAGCAGACATCATATTCGCTTTACCGAATATTCGCCAAAGCGTATATTCGATTTTCCATATACATCGAGTTAGACCATGAGCCCTGCTATCAAAGTGCTTTTCGTGTGCGTTGCCAACTCAGCCCGCTCTCTGCTTGCAGAGGCTTTGCTGCGGCACACCGACCCGCGCTTCGAGGCCTTCAGCGCAGGATCTGAACCGTCTGAGGTTGATCTGCGCACTACTCAAGCATTGGAGGCGGTTGGAGTCGATGCAACGGGCCTGCGCAGCAAGTCCATCAGCGAGTTTCAAGCTGATCGATTCGATTACGTAATCACTCTTTGTGATAAATCCGCAAGCGAGTGCCTACCAATGCCCAACGCAGGTGAAGTCATTGCCTGGGATTTTCCTGACCCAGTAACCAGCGATGATCCTGGCGCATTTCGCCACACGCTCCACGACATCCACGAGCGCATCAAGCTCTTCGTTTTGGTCAAGACCAAACACCTGGAGGATCTATGACAGAACCCTTGAACCCCACCACCTTATTCAAGTGCCTGGCGGATGACACCCGAGCAAAAATTTCGCTGCTTGTCGTGAGTGAAGGTGAGCTGTGTGTATGCGAGCTAACTGCAGCACTCGACCTGAGTCAGCCGAAGATTTCTCGTCATTTGGCGCTGCTGCGCTCTGCCGGTTTGTTGTTGGATCGTCGCCAAGGCCAATGGGTGTACTACCGACTGAATCCTGATTTGCCCGCGTGGGTGACTGCAGTTTTGAAGGAAGTGGTAGACGCCAATCAGCAATGGCTGGAAACCGAGGCTAAGCGCCTCTGCGGCATGAACGACCGTCCGATCAACCAAGCCGTGTGTAGCTGATTCACGCCCAACCGGATTAATGAAATGCTGATTGCCATATTGATCTTTATCGCCACCATCGTCCTTGTCATCTGGCAGCCCAAGGGGCTTGGGGTTGGCTGGAGTGCGATGTTCGGTGCCATCGTGGCGTTGCTGGCAGGTGTCGTTACCCTTGCCGACATACCAGAGGTTTGGCGCATTGTCTGGAATGCCACTGGGACTTTCATCGCGGTCATCATCATTAGTCTGCTGCTTGATGAGGCAGGTTTTTTCAAGTGGGCTGCGCTGCATGTGGCCCGATGGGGAGGCGGGAGCACCCGCAAGCTGTTCGCATTTATCGTCCTGCTGGGCGCAGCGGTGTCGGCCCTGTTCGCCAATGACGGAGCAGCATTGATCCTCACACCCATTGTGATCGCGATGTTGTTGGCGTTGCGTTTTTCTCCTGCTGCTACTTTGGCATTCGTCATGGCAGCCGGTTTTATCGCCGATACGGCGAGCTTACCGCTGGTGGTTTCCAACCTGGTCAACATCGTTTCTGCCGACTACTTCGATATCGGCTTCAACGAATATGCATCGATCATGGTGCCGGTAAACATCGTCAGCGTGGCGGCGACTTTAGCCATGCTGCTGTGGTTTTTCCGCAAAGACTTACCAAAGACCTATGACCTCAACCAACTGGACAATCCGGACGAGGCAATCCACGACCGGGCCACTTTTGTAGCCGGCTGGTGGGTGTTGGCACTACTACTGATCGGCTTCTTTGTCATTGAGCCATTGGGGGTGCCAATCAGCGCCATTGCAGCGATCTGTGCATTCATTCTTTACGTTATCGCGGCTCGTGGTCACGCCATCAACACAAGCAAGGTGCTCAAAGAGGCGCCATGGCAGGTGGTGATTTTTTCTTTGGGTATGTACTTGGTTGTTTATGGCCTGAAGAACGCCGGCCTGACCGACCACATCGCGCAAATCCTGAACGTGTTCGCCGGTTACGGCGTTTGGGGCGCGTCCCTAGGTACAGGGCTGCTAACAGCGTTGCTGTCATCGATCATGAACAACATGCCCACCGTTCTGGTAGGCGCCTTATCCATTCATGCCGCCGAAGTCGATGGTGTAGTCCAGCAAGCGATGGTTTACGCCAACATCATCGGCTGTGACCTGGGCCCGAAGATCACCCCAATTGGGAGCTTAGCCACTCTGCTGTGGCTGCACGTGCTAGCCCGGAAAAACATAACGATCAGCTGGGGTTACTACTTCAAGACCGGGATCGTGCTGACCGTGCCCATCCTCGTCGCCACATTGTCCACCCTGGCACTGCGCCTCAGTTTCTGAATCAAGGAATCGTCTGATGAAAGTCTTGTTCATGTGCACCCACAACAGCTGCCGCAGCATTCTGTCCGAGGCGCTTTTCAACCACTTGGCGCCCAAGGGTGTAGAAGCCGTCAGTTCAGGAAGCTTTCCCAGTGGCCGGGTGAATCAACGGGCATTGCAAACGCTGGAGGCGGCGGGTATTTCCACGGTGGGCTTGAGCAGCAAGGCTTCGGATGCTTTTGAGGGCTCGCCTCCAGACATCGTGATCACTGTCTGCGACCGCGCAGCGGGTGAAGCATGCCCAATCTTCTTTGGGCCAGCTTTGAAGGCGCATTGGGGGCTGGCCGACCCGTCTGAGGCTAGCGGGTCGGAAGCCGAGATCACCGCAGCGTTTGAAGCCACACTGGCCAAAATTCACGAACGCGTGAGTGCGTTTCTTGCACTGCCGCTCAAGACCATGAGCCCTGACCAACTGAAAGCTGAACTGAACCGCATCGGTTCGCTTTAAAGATCAACCGAGGCGGCATCCTAGCCGGCGCCGTGGTAGGAGTTTATATGCAAGATACATTGCCGAACGTACACACCGACCTGATCGACATTCCGTCGTTGGAGCAACTGGAGCCGCGTACACCGTCACTCCATAAGCCTCGAATTCTGCTTTTGTACGGATCGACGCGAGAGCGCTCTTTCAGCCGGTTAGTCACGCAAGAGGCGGCACGCCTGCTGAATGAGTTTGGTGCTGAAACCAAGATCTTTGACCCATCGGGTCTGCCGCTTCCGGATGACGCTCCCGATACACATCCCAAGGTCGCTGAGCTGCGCGAGCTGATGCAATGGTCTGAGGGACAGGTGTGGTGCTCCCCTGAGCGTCACGGCTCCATGAGTGCAGTATTCAAAGCCCAAATTGACTGGGTTCCGCTGGCGATTGGCGCTGTACGACCTACGCAAGGCAAAACCCTTGCTGTGATGCAGGTCTGCGGCGGCTCGCAATCTTTCAACGTGGTCAATCAGCTGCGCGTACTGGGTCGATGGATGCGGATGTTCACCATCCCAAACCAATCTTCGGTGGCAAAGGCGTTCACCGAGTTCGACGAGGCAGGTCGTATGAAACCGTCCTCGTATTACGACCGCCTGGTGGACGTGATGGAGGAGTTGATGAAGTTCACGCTGCTCTTGCGGGATCGCCAGGATTATTTAGTTGATCGGTACTCCGAGCGTAAAGAGTCAGCCGAAGAGCTGTCCAAACGCGTCAACCAGCGCTCCATCTAACGTCAGCACGAGGAAGCAATATGAGCCAGATCACGATCTACCACAACCCCGAATGCGGCACCTCTCGCAACACCTTGGAGTTGATCCGCAACAGCGGAGAAGAGCCGGTTGTTATCGAGTACCTACAGACCCCACCTGACCGCACCACGCTTGTCAGGTTGATCAAGGATATGGGTATCGAGGTGCGAGCCCTGCTTCGTATCAAAGGCACTCCCTACGAGGAGTTGGGACTCGGCGATACGTCACTTACTGATGATCAGCTCATCGATGCCATGATGGCTCATCCCATCCTGATCAATCGCCCCATCGTCGTGACGCCCTTGGGTACACGCTTGTGTCGTCCGTCAGAGGCAGTCCTCGACCTTCTGCCGCAGGAGCAGCGCGGCAGCTTCGTCAAAGAAGACGGACAAGTCGTCATTGATGAGCACGGTCGCAGAGTCTGATACGACGACGGTGAGGTGCCGCGATTGAGCCTGGAGGATGCTAGTGGGTCAGAATTCAAAACTTGATGTTGTGGTCATTGGCGGTGGTCAATCCGCGCTGACAATCGCCTATTTTTTGAAGCGGTCAGGCTTGTCTTACGTGCTGCTCGATGCGGAGTCGGCACCAGGAGGAGCCTGGCGGCATGGCTGGGACTCGCTGCGACTCTTCTCTCCATCGGCATGGAGCTCGATTGCGGGCTGGCCGATGCCTGCCGTATCAGAAGAAACGCCTCACCGTGATGATGTTATCGACTATCTGACTCTGTACGAGCGTCGATATGACTTCCCCATCATCCGATCCACCAGGGTGACCCGTGTCGAAAAAATCGAAGATGGATTACGGGTTGTCTCCGGGGATAGAAACTGGGATGCCAAGGCGGTTATCAGTGCAACAGGCACCTGGAGCCGCCCATTTACCCCTAGCTATGCCGGACAGGAGTTGTTCGTAGGGCAGCAGCTTCATTCCGCTCATTACGTTGGGCCGAATGAGTTTGAGGGGAAAACCGTCCTTGTCGTGGGTGGTGGCAACTCGGGAGCCCAGATTTACGCCGAGGTTTCTAAAGTGGCTCAGGCAATCTGGGTAACTCAAGAGGCCCCAAAGTTTCTACCTGATGAGGTTGATGGGCGCGTCCTGTTCGAACGAGCTACTGCTCGATTGAAGGCGCAACAGGAAGGTATGGAGCCTGAACAACCCGCTGGGGGGCTGGGCGACATCGTAATGGTGCCGTCGGTGAAGGACGCTCGTGAACGCGGTGTATTGAGCGCAGTACGGTCATTCACGCACTTCACTTCAACAGGCGTTGTTTGGTCATCAGGAGACGAAACAGCGGTGGATGTCGTCATCTGGTGCACTGGGTTTTCTCCAGCGCTCGACCACCTAAACAGCCTGGGCATTGTAGGCCAGGATGGCAAAGTGGCTGTGGACGAAAACCGGAGTGTTGCTTCACCCAATCTGTGGCTGGTGGGTTACGGCGATTGGACGGGGCTCGCCTCCGCGACATTGATCGGAGTAACCCGCACCGCTCGAGATGTAGTCAAGCAAGTGCAAAGCTATCTCGCTGAGTTGGACTGATGTCTACCGCAGCCCCGACGACAAGGCAGCATGCGACCCTGATTGGCTCAATGGGTTGTAACCAAATTCTTGCCTGGGGCTCCACGTTTTATCTGCCGGCAGTTCTAGCTGAACCCGTTTCGCACTCACTAAATACATCCGTTCCCGCTGTAGTGGGCGCCTTATCGTGGTCTCTGCTTGTCGCTGGAATATGCGCGCCTGTAGTCGGCAGGACTATTGATAAGCATGGCGGAAAATGGGTGCTCGCCAGCAGTTCGCTTTTGCTGGCCCTTGGTTTAATCACCATGTCTTTCGCATCAGGGCTGTTCGTCTACTACATCGCATGGACAGTTTTGGGTTTGGGCATGGCCGCAGGCCTGTATGACGCTGGATTCGCGACACTGGGCCGACTGATGGGGGCAAGGGCGAGAGGCTCGATGACCGGACTGACACTCATAGCGGGCTTCGCAAGCACGGTCGCTTGGCCTTTCCTGGCGTCGATGGATGCGAGCCATGGATGGCAAACCACTTGCAGGGTGCTCGCCTTAATCCATCTTGCTGTAGGTTTGCCCCTTCACCTGCTAACGGTTCCATTGCCTACGCCGCGAGCAACTGAGTCCGCCAAGATCGCCAAAGCATCGTACGCGCCTGCTGATCCACGCTTAGCGTGGATCGCCTTGCTGTTCACATTACATGCGTTCGTGATGTCAGCTTTGGCGGTCAATCTAATAGCGCTCCTGCGTAGCCATGAAATTTCCGCCGCCATGGCAGTAACGCTCGGAGCGCTGATGGGGCCGTCTCAAGTTGTCGCTCGGCTTTTGGAATATGCGTTTGGCCGCAGCGCTCATCCGGTATGGATAGCAAGGCTAGGGATTCTGGCTTGCATCGTCGGACTGTTGGCCTTGGGGCCGGGGATGGTGATGCTGTCCCTTATCGCAGTGATTACCTTCGGCGGTGGAAATGGGATCATGACCATCGCCAGAGGAACAGTCCCACTTACACTGTTGGGCAGCACCAACCTAGGCATGCACCTTGGCCTGATCGCTCGTCCAGTGTTGGTTGCACAAGCGGTAGCGCCCATGGCATGCGCATACATCTTGGTGCAGCTTGGCCCAAACTGGCTAATTTGGATCATGGCCGGGATATTGGGCATCGGCGCTTTGGTCGCATTCACCAAACTACGAGCCTTCACCCCATCACTGGCTTGATTTCAACCTGGGGGAAGAGAATAGGTTCCAGCGGAGGGGTTGCCTGGCACAGCCCGAGCCGCCAATAGCCGACGTCGTGCCATTTCCCAAGCTTGAAGCCTACCTCTGGATACGTCCCTATATGGGTGAATCCTAGCGACTCGTGCAGGCCGACGCTGCCTTCATTGGGCTGCGCAATTCCAGCGTAAGCGGCGCGAAACCGCTGTTTCTCAAGTATTGGAAGTAGAGTCTCGTAGAGTTCGCGGCCAACACCCTGGCGGCGAGCTGATTCAGCTATGTACACCGTCACGTCAACAGCCCATCGGTAGGCTGCACGTGCACGATGCTGGCTTGCGTATGCATATCCCTTGATCTCACCACCTTCTTCAGCCACAAGGTAGGGATATGTCTGAAGTGTCGTCGCTACCCGCTGAGCAATCTCCTCAACGCTTGGCGGGGTTTCTTCGAATGAGATCGCCGTGTTCGAAACTATGGGGGCATAAATGCGCTGGATGGCTCCTGCATCTGCTACTGCCGCCGTACGGATTTTCAAAGCCATGTAGGTCGTCCCTGATTCGAAAGTTAAACATTACCCTTTTTGGATCAGCCTTGGACATGGTCGAAATATGAAAATGTTATGGACGCTACCATTCGCCTAATTCGGTTAGCTAGAGCCTCTACATCGATTTGACTGATTCAACCTCAACATATTTGTACTTCTTCCTCGCAGCCTTCACAGCCTGCTGCTCAGCAAGCAACGAGCTCAACGTATCAGCCTCGTGAATCAGCTCGACCATTTTCCCCTCAAACTCGTTTCCAACCCGTAACGTGACCCTCAGCCTGGGCGTAAAAGCTTTCGCTTTCTTCTTGGCTGCTGGAGCAACCACCGGTTTCGGGGGCACAACTTCTTCCACAGGCTCCTTTACTAGAGGAGCGGGCACCTGCTCTTCGGGCTGAGGCGTACCGAATAGAGCACGACGCATTTCTTCTTCAGTTAAATCAGAGTTCATGGAACATCTCAAAGCGACGCATTTCGCTGGGCAAGTTTTAATAAGATTGTTGCTGACTGGTGTTCGAGGAGCCTGTGCGGACGTCAAATCCCCAGTTCGATTTCAAGACAAGAGCCTCGTAAGGCTTGCGAAAGCTTCACCTTTGGCAGCAGTGTAATGAGCCCATCTACTAAGTTACTAGCGTGACGAGCGTACAGCGTAACTTTGCCTGCATCAGGCGTTCGACCTGGCACGATTGCACCTACCCGCTGCTGGGCAATTTTCAGTATGCTCAAGACGTCCTGACTCACCTGATTGATGGACAGGTGCTCAACCAATGGTCTGGGTGGAGGCGCGGCGCGGCTCCACATTTCTATGACCGCTTGGAGGAGTCCGTCTGAGCCAAGATGCTCGAGGGCCATTTCCTATAGCTGACCTTCCTGCGCCATATCCAGGCGAGCCCTAGCCATTGCGGAGTTCACAATATGAGGTTCTTTCTTGATTGCGAGTTCACCGAGCTCTCAGCAGCAGCGAAGCTGATATCACTCGCATTAGTGGCTGAGGATGGGCGCGAATTCTACGTGGAATTGCTCGACTCATGGCGAGAAGAAGACTGTAGCGATTTCGTCGTAGAAGTCGTTCTTCCGCAGCTGTGGGGAGGGAGCTACTCGCTACCCACAGCTGAAGCCAGGTTGTCTCTGCTCAAGTTTCTGACGTTGTTCAAAAATGAGGTCGAGATCGTCACGGATGCCCCTCAGTACGATTGGGAGCTTTTTTGCGACCTGGTATATGAGGACGGACGATGGCCCAGAAACGTTCGTAATTTCCCTACTGACGCAACGACACTTACTCCGACTAGCGAGGGTGAAGAGCTGCCCCACCACGCGTTGCTCGACGCCAGGATTATTGCTGGCATGTTCAGTTAAAACATAAACGACTTGGAGCCATCACAGTGTTATACCGTTCTCTCCGGCAAAGCTTCCGTCAATCCCTTCTCCAAAACACTAGCGGCTCGCTAGACTCGCACTCGCCCCGTCAGTGCGCGGGCAAGTAGAAACCATATCTCGATCAAGGACGAAAGCACATGCCATCTATGCGCCCCTCACAGTACGCCATGCAACAGCGCGTGGATGGCGGCCCATTCCTTCGTTTCGACCATGGCGAAGCGAGAGGATTGAGCGAGGGAGAACTCGAAGAGCTGGAGTCGGGCGAATACAACGAAAATGACTTCTATGGCCCGACACTCGTTTTCTACAGCGATGTACCTCTGCTAGACAATGGGTCAGGCTGGCATCTCTTATTGATGGTCACCTCCGAGTATTTGACCATTTATCCTATCAACGCCCGCTCGGAACACTCTGAGTACGGTAAACCCAAGTACGACACCATCCAGTCGATAGTGGTTACTCGCCCTGTCTTCCAAGAATATCCACATCCTAACAATCAGGATGAGCTTGAGGATTTACTAGGACTTCTCCCAGTAGGGCTCACCAAAGACTGGCGCTACGGTCTCGGCTTCCACTACGAGTACCGATATATCATCCAGGCTTTAAATGATCTGGAGGGGATCGACACACTGTTCCTGCATGGTGGGCCAGGGAATTTTGATGCGAAAATCGAGGGCAATCATTTCTGTTTAGGCGTTGCTCAGCTTGAGAAAATGGAGCGAAGCCTTGATCGGCTAACTCAGCGGCATCAGCGAGAAACCGCTGCCGACAAAAAACTTGTTTGCTACACGGGGCTCCTGCACAAAGCGGCCCCCGAGCTTTATCCTCCGCGTGAACGCAAGCTCCCGCCAGATCTGCTTGCAAATCTTGTAGCGCTGGGGTCAGTGGCGCCTCGTCTATCACCCAAAGATCAAAAGCAGGCAGTCATGCTTGCCCAGCAAAGCGTCTCCGCGCTGGCGAAATCTTCACCGAAAACCCTCTATCAGCTGAAGTCTGAGATCGAGCTCATAACGCTCGGCGAACTCATTGAGGTGTACCGGAAAATGCTGGAAAGCAACGCCGCCGAGAACAAGTGGCAACGCTTCCTGAGTGAGCACTCTTTCGTACTCGACATGGCGTTCGGTTATCCCGTCAAGATGATTGCAGAACAGCCCTATGTAGGTGGTAAAGACATCAGAGGTCAAGGGGGCCAGTATTCCGACTTCTTGATGGCTGCGAAGGCCACCGGAAACCTTGCTCTGATCGAGATCAAACACCCTCAGCACGACCTACTCGGAAAAGCCTACCGCAAGACATACGTACCCTCTGACGAGCTCAGCGGATCCGTGGCCCAGGTCATTAGCCAGCGAAGCGTTCTGCAGAAGAACATTCTCGGTTTGAGCGAGGATCTCGATGACCGTGTCCACGCACATGCCGTGGCGGCAATTGTCATCATTGGCCGTACCCCATCAAAGATTGGTGAGCAGCGAGCCTTCGAGCAGTATCGGAACAGCCTCAAGGATGTCCTCGTAATTACTTTCGACGAGATGCTAGGTCGGCTTGAGGGCATTCATAAAGCTTTGACGCCAAAACCGCCAGTAGCGCACTTGCCCCTCAGTGATGAAGACTTACCATTTTAAAATGTGCGTCACTGGATATAGGGGCCGCTGAGGCTTTACAGCCGTTTTGGGTCGCCCAAAGAGGTCGGGCTGCTGATCTATAGTGTCCAGACTGGTTAGGGGTTGAAAGCCACCCCGTGAATCTGACGATCAAGATAGCAAGCAGAGCGCGCAGGCGCTAAATGAGCCAGAGGCCTGAGGGTGGAAGCTCGCCAAGGCAGAAACCCGGCTTTTCCGGGATTGGTTCACGACACCCGTCCCTGAAGAGGGGCAAGCCCAAAACAACGATCAACGACTACTGGAGGCGATCAGGCGTTGGCAGATACCTGTCTCCCGCTATGCGCATGAACTCACGCAGACTACGCCGTCCGACATCACGCCTAAACGTCGCAATGACATACTTGGAGTTGACCGTGTTGATCACCCAAAACCTACCTTCCTTCGTAACGGACTGAATGTCCGATGTCCGAATCAGCCTACCATCTGCAAATCGTTGGTACGGCCCAGGGCAAATGTGACTGAACACAACGCCAACTGCACTGCATGCATGAATATGGACATTCACCAGATAGGCTGTTACCAGCCCGCCGTAGTCTTGACTCACTGCTTTCGCGATGCGGAGGAGGTCGAAGTTCGAGTAGCGCTTTTCGTGTAAATCGACTGCGACGGTATTGATGTCGTCCATAGCTACACAGCCTCCGACGCTGAGACCACGCCGGTGGATGCAGCACTACGCCGATATAGCTCCCTGACCCCAACCAAGGCATCAACATCCAGGTCGCGCTGATGGGTATTCACGTACACATCACCACTCTCGACCTGCAGAACACAGATTGGCACTTCTGCCCGGTTGAACCCCATGGAAAGTGATTTCAGCTTTTCCATCTTCCAGCCTGACCCTTTGTTCATCCATGCCGGGGTAACGACCTGGACATCTTGAATGACCATGCTCTCGTCTTGGGAGACCAGCAGCTCCACCAAGCGAGGTTCATCGTTCAGCATCTCTTCATAAGCTACGAACCGCCCCTCATGCCGGCGTTTGAGGCTTACGTGATACCAATGAGTAACCAAGGATCGCGACATGGCGTGAAAGTGAGCGAGACCGTCCCCGAACATACCCACCGGGCCGGCCTGGTCTTGCATGCTAATCCTGAACATTGCGTATCTCGTGTGGAGCAGGCCTGATTAGCGCCTGCGATTAACATAAGCCGAATATTGTCTTGAGCGATGCGGTCATCTCACGCCCCTTGCCCACTAGGGCATACACCGTATTACGGGTCTCGAACAAGCAAACGCCGTCGAACGACTTGCAGAGGGTCGAGCGTACCCAGCCCCCTGGAGGGAACCGACCCTGGCTGTCGTAGGTGACGCAATGGGAATAAAGGAACATTGTCTGCAGGCCTATGGCGCGCACCCTGGCGAGCGATTCAGGAGGCTCGTCCACATGAAAGATCAGCCAATCCTCCACCAAACAGTACGGTTTCCGACCGAAACGATCCGACACCAATGCCTCTATTTCGGCTTGAGGTAGCTCTGTTCCAAAGGACGATATCTCACCCTCGCGGAGCAACTCATGCTCCGAAGAATTACCCATAAATTGATGATCCTCATGGTGCGAACCCAAAAACCAGGCTCTGCGAACACGCAAAATACCGGGCAACAAGCCAAAAATCCCATCGATATGATTATATGCATTTGTGTGGGATCTATCAAACGCGTCATACCGTCTCTTTTTAGGAGAGGTAGGTTGGATGTCCCTGCGGAAGGCTTATGCGGCGACGCTACAGTGGCTGAGGATTCGAAATGGCTTATCGCAAGCAGACCTCCAGCATCAAGCTGACCAGGCTCACATAAGCCGCTTGGAGGCTGCGACGACGACACCGACTATTGATCTGAGTGCGGATCTGGCGCATGCGCTGGGCCTAACGCCTTTGTCGCTGCTGACTCTGGTGGCCGCAGCCGATGAGGGGAAGACAGCACGCTCTGTCTTGAATGAATCGATGATAGAACTCATGCGGTTAGGAGTTCTTGATGAAGCGCTGCCTGCCGAGCCGCAGAAGATCACCACACCACAGAGAATCGCAGCCGCAGAAAGGCTCGAGGCAGTACGCAAACTAAAGGCAGAAGGTCTTTCTCAGGCAGAGGTCTGCCGGCATCTGGAATTACCCAGAAGCACTGTTGGGCGCCTGTGGCACGTTGACGATTAAAAGCCCCCCTTGGCTCAAATGACAGAGGCACGGGTGTCACTGATCAATAAGCCAAACTTCTGGCCATTCTTACGATGCTTTCCTGTATCCATTGCTCCACGATGGGCCGCGTGGCAGGGATGAAAAGTCGTGACTCACTAACGAGCTTTTCACGGCGCATAGGCATCGAATAGCTGCTGGGGGCAGTCGCTGGCGGCTCCTCTATCTTCGCCATGTCTAAATTCTTCAAGGTAATGCGATACCATCCGCTGTTGAATCCGGACACCTCGAAGCAGGACATAATTAGCTTTGATAGGTTGGTCGGAGACACGAAATAGAGACCAGCCGTACGCCCCTCGACTGGCACACTTGCGTCAGTTTCCAAAAGGACGAGCCCGTCGTCAAAAACGCGCCAAGACGTATCTCCGGACTTCAGTCCTGTGAACAACTTGTCATCCCAGTCTTCGTAACCTTGCTTGAACTTCGCCAAGCCCAGGTTATGGAAGCTATGGAAAATCTCATCACGGCGTTGGGCCGCTCCGTGCACAGCGTGCTGCTCAATGGGTTGTGGCAGAAACGCGAACTCAAGCTGTGGCGCATAGGAGTGACCGCCGTAGGAGCGAGAGCTTGATGCCTCTGTAATGCGCTCGTGAAAGGCGTTCTCAGAAATTGCGCTTTTGGATTTCTCCATTCTACTCAGGCCCTGGACAATAGCTTTCAAGAGCTCTTGGGGGTCTGAGAATGAGGCTCTGAAAAAACCTTGTTTGTAGTCAGACACCTCGTTGACGAACACTGTCTGCTTCGCGTCAAAGTCAGTCTGCTGGATGAAGACCAAAATCGGTTTACGCTTGCTCACTGCCTGGTGGAATTCTTGCTGCGTAACCGAGAGACCTGGCTGAGGTTCATAGCCGTAGTTAGCGCCAAGAATCAGGATATAAACGTCGCACTGGTCGACCTCTGTCAGGCAGGCGTGCTCCGAGGAATAGGTTCGCGCTCCGAAGTGCTCGCTCATGACCGGCTTCATGTCCAGTGTCTCCACCGCGTCTTTGGCGGCGGCTCTGAACTGCTCGAATCCTCTTACTACGGAGCTTATGAACACCTTCATCAGTGCATCCTCTGAACGCTGGCATATGTGTCCGTTTGGACTGTAACTAGGTGTGATCGTTGCAGATTGTCTCAATGGTGAACAGCAGTTCAGACACCGTAACGTTTGTTACCGCCAGAGGTAATGCAATATCGACCACCGCGAGGCCCGATACACACGTTCCCAGAGGAACAAGGGCAGGATGAACCGTAAGCTGGGGTCTGTCGGCGAGCAGGCTGTTTCGGCTGAATCCCTGGTCTTGGCCTTAAGGCAACGTAGCAGTCTGAGCCGCTGCACAGGCTTTTGGACGAAAGCCACTTTGAAGGTTGACTATCAATGCTGATGCGCGTCCAACCCTTTCGGGTCTCAAAAACTTGAACCTTCTCCCCGCGCTTCAGTTTTGCGATGACCTTTCCGCCTGGTTGATCCCGGACATTGAGGTTATCAGCGCTCACGAATTGCTCAGTTGCTGAGGTTGGCGTGGGTGGGGATGGAGACGTCGGCGTGGTTGATACTAGCGTGCTCAGAGTGCTCGGCTCTACCGAGGTTTGAGGCGTGTCTTTTTTCCCCATTGCCCACAGGATGGCAAAAAGAATCAGGAGAGGGATAAACCACGACTGGGACTTTTTGCGCATATCCATTGCTCCCGCTTAAGACGCAATACGCCCGCTGCCATGCAGACCTGTCGTTGGACTACTGCGAGCTTAGCCAAGCTTCCAATTTTTTCAGCCTATCAAAATCTAAAAGTTTGAGCCTTCCCGAATTCAGGATTTCAAAAAGCCGCTGCTTCGTTTCGGAAGAGGGAAACCAATCAGCGACCTCGACGTTGCAGTGCTTAGAATCACTTAGCACCCATTTCATCACCATGTCAGCTGCAGCTCTGTAGTGATCCGCCATGAACAGCCTTTTGCCGTCTTCTGACCAGCCTCGCTTCGCAAGCTTGTCGGTTACGTCGATGACTCCAGCGTCTCCAAAGAAATCGGTCGTATCTGGATAATGAATACCTGCCAAGGACACTTTCGCTATGCCCGAATCGCGGTCGAAGTAGGACAGGAAATGCCATCCGCCAGTGATGCTTCCAGGGTGCGGAAAGTTGATCGCAGCCTTGCCAGTGATGTAATGCGTGCGGGAAACGCGTTTGAGATCAAAATCGAAAAGCGGCTGGGTCATGGGAGTTTTTTGAGCCGGGCCAGCCCCTGTTTGATATGGCCAGCGTTCTCACCAATTGTGTAAAGCGTGCCACGAACGTTGTCGCCAACTTCCGCATGTCCTTGGGCTTCCACCTGGAGGGTTAGCTCCATGAGAGCAGCCTCAAGGGCGAGCTGATTTTGGTACATCCTTTCCAGCACATCTGATAGCGAGTATTCCCTTGCCATTTTCCTTCTCCTTGAAATCATCTGAGCATATGTGTTCTGGGACGACCTAGGGTATCAAGCGCATCTTCCGTAGTTTGCCCCAACACAAAAAAATGGTTGATCGCTCGCTTGGTAGGCGGTTGAGCCCATTGCACGGCTTTTTGACATATCCGTCACGACTTCGATTGGTCGAGTAAGGCCTGCATCGGTATTCCTTGAGGATATCAAGCAATCCACAGGCGAATTGCTGCCTAGCCGGATTGGCCAGAGCGCACTGCTAAATTTTCTCAGATAAGCCCTCGTAAGAGGGATCATCATCCTTTACGAAGAAAGTCATAGCCGTCCTGGACTGTAAGCAGTTCTCGGCTTGTTCACTTATGAGTGATCGAGCGTAAGGATCAGCCCACATCTGCATCACACCTTCTCGTCGAAATACTTCAAGCGGCAACGGCGTTGTAGCAAAAGGGTTGAGATAGATACGCAGCCCATCGGTGATCCCTTCTGAGGCTTCGTTGCCTCTGGACACAGTGCGCTTCATCTCGCCATTCGGTAGCGACCAGACAGACGATATGACCGCATTCGGATTTCCGCACATGGCATCTACTTTTCCCCAAGTGGCCAGATTACTGAATATCACGGCGCTAATGTGGCTGAAGCGCAAGCAATCGAAAAACCCCAGTTCGATTTCAGCACCGTTATCTTTCTGTACGCTTCCCAAAGATTTCCCCTCTAATCCGTTAGGAAAGCGCTCCGGATTAGCCAGGTATTCCGCTTCATCTACGTAGTAATCGAATAGCAGGGCTTCGATAGCCCGGTAGGCCTGGAGGTTGAAACCCGGCTGTTCGAACGGTGCTACTGCTAAGACAAATGGGCGTCCTTGGACATGCGGATGATGCTGATACTTATCTTGGAATTTTTGTGATTTGCTCATGAACGCGTTGGCCAACCTGATTATCGCGACCCGATTGAGCTCATTGAAATCAACGTCTTCAAAGAACTCCGCTGTCATGGGCCTACCCCACTCCGGGGTAGCGTCAATGGAATGGTTGGCAGTGGTTGCTTCCACTGTAAACGTAATGTCTGCTGACGAAACTAGGAAATCAGGGGCTGGATAAGTCCAGTCGAAAGCAAAGCGATACTCGCGGAACACTGCGTGAAGATAGATTTCCCAAAAGCTTGAGTTAAACGTGGTCTGAAACTCACGTACGAATTTGTTATCCCTGTCTGGAAATCCATCAAGCCAGCGTTGCAGCTCCTCTCGCTGGTAAAGCCTGCCGGGTCGTCCGTCAGATATGGTGCGAAAGTGTGGATGAAGCCTGTCCTGTTCGTACAAGGGCTTTAGCAAGTCCATTTCGGCCTCCCAGAGTGCAGAATCAGGAATGTTTACATTCTAGTTAAAGCGTATTTTCAGGCTACCTCGAACGAAGATCACTTCTCACGTGCCTCGCAAATCTTTCTGAGTTGAAGCTTGTTCGGGAACGCCAACAACTTGCGTTGAACGAGCCTCCTTGGCCTCTTTGAGCCTCTGCTCAGCGTACATAGCCGGGTCATCATTTGGCAGCGGATATCCTGCGGCTGAGAGAGCTTCGGCGCGCTCTTCAATGAGCAGGCGCTCAGGATCACGAGCGACTTGGTAGGTTCTGCTTGATACACGTCGAGTTGTGTCCTTTCGCGGCTCCCCCCTGAAGGCCGATGACTAAGAGCGACTAAACTACTTTTGGAACGATAACAGAACGCTCTGAATAGCGATGCTCCGCTGCGAGTCACGAGGGAGGGTGCGTTACGATCTATGTCTCACAGGCGCAAACGCCAAGCAAGCAGAGCGCGCAGGCGTGAGGGATGTGAGCCCGTAGGGTCGAGACACGCCTTGGCGGCACGCCATTAACGCCAACAAGAGGTAACTCAAATGCCCGACTATGAACTCCGCGAACTGGAGGCCAAGAGACGAAAGGCTTTGTGGAGGCTTGCGAACATATCTCCAGGCGATTCGAAGGCGTTCGATGCCTTATCCATCCTTGATGACCTTGACCTTCAAGAAGGGAAATACTCCCCCAATGCTGACAAGGCACTTGAGCTCAACCAGCTTCGGCATTGTGTCACGCTGCAGCATCACCATTCCGGCATCGACATCATCCTGGAGCAGACTATCCCGCAGCCATGGAGGGAGCGCTTCAATCAAGCAAGTATCGGCTCGACCAGGTTGCTTCGTGGGCCATACGCCTCAGACTGGGATAAATTTTTGGTTGAATGGGAGCGTGAGATGCAGCATCTGCAAGACCATCGACTTGCAAAGGCTGCTAACAGCTAGAACGACTGGCTCGAGCGATGGCGGCGCAAACACAAGCAGTCGGTGTTGCCGCTGAAAATCGCAACCTCAAACAGGAGCAGCAAGGTGGAACGGCCTTCGTTTTTTATTGATTTTGAAGCCTCTGGAATAGCTCCTGATAGCTATCCTATCGAGGTCGCCGTCGTGTCGAGTGAGACCTCCTTCAGCTCGCTTATCAAGCCAGTCCGATACTGGACGCACTGGTCGTTCGATGCGCAAGACATGCATGGTCTCACTCAGGATCATTTGCTTAAGGAAGGTCATACCCCGGACGCTGTAGCGAGAAATATGAATCAGCTGTTTTCAGGTCAGGTGCTTTGCAGCGACTCACCTCAAGACAGTTTTTGGTTTGATCTGCTTTTCGAGGCCGCAGATCTGACGCCCACGTTCGAGTTGAAGCCTTTGGAGGTGTTAGTGGGCCGGGAGGCTGCCAGTGAAATCTACCGGCGACTGCCGACAGCCAGGCACCACCGAGCTCTAAATGACGCAACTGCTTTGATGAACACCTGCCGTGTTTTTTTCGAAGCTTGACCTATCAAAGAGGTAGTTAGCTCTCCCTGCCATACCGATTAATTTGCGAGAGAAATTACCCGAGGGAAGACGGTGCCATATCTAATCAATGATGAATGGTTTGCAACCAAGGACGCTGTCACAGATCGCTGCAGACAGATCCTGGCCAGGACACCTGATAGCACGATGGTAAGTGACCCTGACTCTGATTTTCTGCACGGACTTTTCCAACACCATGATGAGTGGGGAGAGAAAGCCGGAGTGGGCGTCAAAGGCATCACCACCCAAATGACGTCTCACGGTACTCGCTGTTTTATGCTTCTTCGGCATTGCGATACGGAAATTGATATTGGGTTTACGCACTCGATAAAGCTCATCCCTAGCACTCGAGCAAAAGAGCGCCAACCCCAAAGACTCTTGGACTTTCGCGCAGGTGCTCGCACAGCTATCACAGAGCAGATCCGACTTTTCCGTGACCAGAGGTTGGTCGGTGATGTTTCGTGCCCAGTGACAGGAGAATCGCTGGGGCGACATAACGTGGCCGTCGATCACATTGCCCCCAACAGTTTTGATCAGCTACTTTTCAGTTTCTGTCAGGCAAACTTGATTAATCCGCTCGGTGTGATTGTTGGATCATGCGATGGTGTGGTCGCCGTTCTGGAGGACACGAACCTGCGCGTAGCCTGGGAAGACTATCACCTCAAGCATGCACATCTGAGAATCATCTCGAAGACTGGCAACCTCAAACTGCCCAAACCATCCATCCCTTGGGCTCAGCTATGTAGCCCTTTGTGAGTGGCCGGTAGTGTGCAGGTGCGAGTATCGGGGACTGTAGGTTAACGCGAAATTCGCCTCAAACCGCATTGCCCGAAGTTTCCTAGTTAATGATTTCAGGGGGCACTGCTAGAAGACATCGTAAATGCAAAAATGCCAGATTTCAGACTGCATCTAGAGCACATCTTCAGCTTTGTCCAAAGGCATGAACCCACGCGGCTTCAGTACCTCTTTAAGGACGTAGATACGCCCCTAATCACCCCTATGGAGCAGCCGGTGGTATTCATCACGCATGATGATAGGCTACCCGATTCGGAAGATCCGCCCGGCCCGCCTTGGGGCACTAGGCCAAGCGAACAGGAGTTACGCCTGCTGTGAACCCCCAGAACAACCCTCAATTGACTCCCTCGCCCGCTTCTCTAGAAGCTAATCAACCTCAACATTTCTCACCTGGTATCGTTGAGAGAACTCTGGTGTGGATAGGGGTTTTGCCAGCCCACATGGGGCCCATTGACTCGCACTCCCAAAAGAGTGTGCTTTTAAAGCTGATCGACAGGTGTCTGGACATTTGCCGTATTCAGCAGGCTTCCTCATGGCGACTTGGTTGCGAGGAAGGCTGGCAGAGGGGGTATGCCAAGGGACATGAGAGCGGGCACAAAAAGGGCGTCGAAGAAGGCAAGCAAATCGTTGTATTAGAACCAGGGCCACTGCCCGTTCCGGGAGAGCCAGGCATCAAGCCTCCAGCTATGTTTAAGTCTTGGATGTTTGGCATCACCCAAGATCTCGAGGACGAGATTCGCGAAGACTTTAAGCGCCTGAAAAATCAGCCATCCCCGGCTCAATGGGAAATGATTCTTTCGACAACACCTACCACGTCGGTAGTAGCAGGTGCCGGCAGTGGTAAATCAACGACCATGGTTCTGCGACTTCTCGTCCTTCATCATTACCTCGGTATCCGGCTTGAGAGCCTAACCGTCATCACCTTTACTCGAGAGTCAAAGCTCGATTTTGCAAAGAAGGTTCGCGAGGTCTTCGCACTCTGGGAGTACGAAATTTCAGAGAAAGAATCGCTGGATATCGTCCGTACCTTCCATTCAAGGATCTTATCCTTTACGCGCAGCATTCCAGGCCTGGGTGGAGTTCAAGCTTTTGAGTTCCTGGACAAAAAGAATGATGAGGACGAGAAAGAGGGATCAATGTTTCAGGTGAAACTGGGAAGCGAGCAGCTCGCCATAATGAACACCTGCTACCAACAGCTATATGAATCTAACCCCGTGTTCAAGGACTTGATTGCTTTCCTGGTACGTCGTGCTGTGATGTTGGAAAGAATGGACGCAGACAGCCCCGACGCGGTAGAGCGTCGAGGCAAGGCAGCCAAGATAGCTCTCATTGATGAAGCCGCCTGCAACAAGGTGGAGGCTCTCTGGGAAGCGTCCAAGCGCTGGCCGATTGCCGGAATTGAGCCAAAGCGGGAAAAGGTGACATTGCTCGGGCGCGAGTTTCTCTCGAACGGTTTCATTCCTGAGTTAGGCGCCTACGTCATCCTAGGGATGGATAATAGCGAACCGCCCGACACCAAGGCAGAGCCAGGCCGGAAGCGAGATTTGCGGTGGGACATTCTGGATAAAAAGATCCTGTTCCAGGCATTTTGCTCCAAGCCGGTTATATTTCTTGATCGATACACCGATGCCGCAGCTTCCATTGAGGCGATTCGGAACCTCACGACGACCTGCCCCAAATTCAGGTACAAGGTGACGGGCGAGCTATCATCGCTGTATATCCTTGAAGCTTTTTATTCCGCAGCCTCCTTTATTGAGAATCTGGGGCTCGATGTTATTCCTGCCATAAAGGCGATGAACCTAAGAACAGATGACCCTGACCGTAAATTTTTCTCAGCGCTCGGTCTGTACTGGGTGGCACTAAAGGCTCTACTTCGATCCATGAGCCCTCCAGTTCTCACCTTTAACAGCATGTTTGCAATGTTCAGTGAGCGTGGTGAGAGGAACCTACGCGCATTGCCTGATGGTGTCCTTCAGCCTATGTCAACGTTGCTGATTGATGAGTTTCAAGATGTCGGTGCAAATACCATTTCATGGGTGAAGGCGACCTTTGCCGAGATTGAACGCAGGGATCTTTCGGTTTGGTCAGATGGCCCTCCAGCCTACGCCTCCCTTATGGCCGTAGGTGATGATTGGCAAAGTATTTACGGTTGGCGTGGAAGCTCGCCCCAGTTCTTCATGGAGTTCGATAAGCATTTCGTCGCCCCTCCATCCACCCAAGTTTTTATGCAGGAGAATCACCGGTCACATCAATGGATCATTGATGCGGCAGAGGCTATCGTCAGGCGAACCGGTGGTTTCAAGAACAAGCAAGGGAAAGCAGCTAACCCTCTGGTTCTCGGAAATAAAGTTGCGGTGGAAGTAAGAGACCCGAGTTTTGCGCATTTGAAACAAACGGTGAAGGAGCACTACGAGGCTGGTAGATCGGTACTAATCCTTTATCGAGTTGGACGCACCAAAGATGCCGTCGAGACGAACTTGAAAGATCTCCTCAGACGTGCAAAAGATGATAAGCGAGAGCATGAACTCAAGCTGTTGACGTATCACGCCTCGAAGGGGCTTCAAGCGGATGCGGTATTCCTGCTCGGTGACTGTGAAATGACCACCAAGTCCCCTTTTAAGAACGATATTTTCAAGCAGGCACAGCTGGGTGACCTTTCTGATCCTTGCGGGTACGACACTTCCCAGAAGCATGAAGCCCTGCGAACTGCCTACGTAGCTATCACTCGTGCGATCTCCTACTGCTATTGGTATCTTGATCGTAAAGAGGGCAAGGTTCCTGCCTATGAAAAAGCCTCACGCTACGTGGATCCCGCGTTGCCATGCTGGAATGTTGTCCCATCTACGCGACCTCCGGGTGGGAGCGGTGGCCAAGCTAAAAGCAGCCGACCAAACGGATCCAAGCGTTACTGGAAGACTTCTCGCTGAATCTAGGCGCCCATTCGGAGCGTGCAGCCAGTAAATATGCGGGCTGGGCCTGACTACCTACTTTTTAGGGCAGCAAGCAAGCGGAGCGCGCAGGCGTGCGGGATGGAAGCCCGAAGGGCCGAGACGCAGACTCGGTTCACGACAGACCATCCCCGAAGGGGCACGCCCCCGCCGCCAGGCCGTAAGCCAGAAGCCGAGACCATGCTGCGAGGATTTTCCGATGGGAATGACTGATGACGACGACACAGTGTACTGCGACGTTCAAATGCCCTTAGCTCAGGGCCGTGAGCTGTTGCAACTGTTGACGACATTGAGAGAGTCGAAAGCCCATCCGAAACTCGACAAAGTTTTAGAACGCATACAGGACGAGCTCAGCACCTCAATTGACTTCGTTGAAAACCCGCCAACCTGGGGCCTTGGTGTCAGTAATGATGTCTAGTGGAGGCCTCAAAGCTCTGCATCCCATGCATCCATAGCCTCGCTCACAGCCGCGTACCAATGGAGCTCACCGAGCTGTAGGGCATTCGCAATTTTCCTGTTGGCGCTGCCGTCAAACCAACCACGGAGACTCTCCTGTCCACCGGAGAAGAGACTAGCCGTCGCCACAGCGTAACAACCGGTATTCGTAGACTGGAGGCACACGTAGCGCACAGCAGCGCCGGTCAGCAACCGACGCCACGCCACCACCTCGATACAGTCCATGGCACTCATTGCATCCTCAACGGCGGTACTCGTTTCCTGTTCTACCTGGACGTCCTCCGCCATTTCGAAAGACGTGTTAGGCGCTACTGGTTTGTGGACAAGATGTTTAAGCTGCTCACGGGAGGAAATGATCTGCTCTCGAAGCTCTTCGGGATCGATAGACATGCCGCCCCGGTCGGTCGTCTTAAGGGTCTTGAGACTATTCACTGCTAAGATAAAGTCCTGCTCTCGCGCTTTTTCCCGTGCGGTTCTTTTGTCTCGGAAAAGCAACAACAATAGTTTTCTGAGTAAACTCACAAATACCTCCAGCTGAACGCTGAAACCAGATAACTTGGGTAAGGGAACTGACGCGAATATCTCCTAAATCCTAGGTCGATTAATCATCGCTCGGCGTCAGAATTGCTAAAGTTTCATCAAGCAGCTTTTTAAGTCTCATAGCGTCATTTTTTATTGCGCTCCCCTTATTCGCGATGTCGCGTATGGTTTCCAGATTTGCGCGGAGTGCAGACGTCGCCCTAGAATCTAGTCCACCTATGCTCGTCTTGAGATTAATGAGCTTTTCAAAATGGTTGTAGGGCACTTGTGAATGGATGGAAGAATGACCATGTTTTTCCATCGAACGGAGTGCAAATTCAGGCACACCTTTCAGCCCAATTATGCGAGCTATGGCTTTTTCGTTAGGATGCTCTTCGAAGTAGTCAATCCTGTCCTGAGTAACCGATCCATGGCGGAGCATGTGCGGGCTGACAGCTCCCTCAAGGCCGGTAAGTTTTTTAAATCGTGAAAACTCAGCGGTAATGGTGTTTGGCTGGATTGCTTTTCCAGTTTTGGCGCTGGCAAAAAGGGGGGTGCTACCGATGACCTTCATGTTCTTCGAATCTAGAAAAGGCATAAGGTCAAATTTTATATAATCCTCTAGTAATGTGAGAAGAGCAGGGCTTATTTCAACAAGGCGCGTAGATATTCCACCTCTCTTTGAAGTGCTGAGCAGAAGACTCGGAGATAACATATTTTTTGCTTCCCAAACGGCACTCACTAGAATTGGGGCCGCCTCTTCACGCCTTGCGCCTGTCTCTTCAAGAACCAAAAACACCGTTCGTTGACGGCTGCGTATATACTCCCCGGAATTGCTCGTTCGTATCGCATGCTTGATAGTTGCAACCTGGTTACTACTAAGCAGTTTGTTCTTGCTAGATACCGTGCTTTTAACAATAGGTACCTCACTATGGAACCATGTCTCAACAAATCGTCTGCCGGATGGGGTTTGTATTTGGACTATTTTCTTTACTGCTTGGATCCTCCCCTGCGGGGCTACTAAGTCCAATATGTTATAAAGTTTCCCTATGAATTCGAGGAAGTCTAAGGTTTTTCTACCTATAACTCCATTCTGTTTAGGTGAACGCGAACGGTCGCTCGCCGCTCGACTTTCTTGTTTGAGTTCTTTCATAAATTTAACGAAATGATATTCGTTGAAGTTATGTAATGACAGGAGGTTGTCATGCGCATATCTTAGAACCCACGTAATCTGGTAACCATACTGAACACTGGTCACGGGATCCAGACCCTCAGCTCTTAACTCGTCAATCCAGCAGTTAGCTTCGAAGCACGCAGAATAGTCCGGCCATGAAATCAAGGCTAGGCCACCACATTTTCTGAACACCGGATTACATCCTGCTTCGGCTGCAATCGGGACTCCGAAGTCATCCCCAGCTCTAACCAACAAGCCGAGGGAGAGTGGATTATCTTTCATCAATATTCGACCCCTTAAACCCGAGTCTATATAGTTCTTGGGCTCTTGCTTTCATGAAGTAATCAGTGCCTGTAGATGACTCAAGTTGCTTTGCACAGGTTGCTAGAAGATGAGCGAGTCTAAAAATCACGGCGTCCCTTACAAAAAGATTTTGCCGCAGGATCAATACCTCAAGTTTTCGATCCCGGTTGTCTATTCTGCGGCCTTCTTTGCTGTTTTTTCCAACATTACTGGATTGAAGAGATCGTCTCAAATCGGCATACGCACGCTTTCTCTGCTTATCGAGCTCAGCAAAGCCTCCTTCCAGATGCTTGTCTGAAACCCGCTTTAGAGTGCTCATTGAGCTTAAATAAATTGAGCGTTCGGGTATATTGAGCTTTCCCAAGTTAATTTGAGTATTCAATGCTTCAAGAAGTCGATTGTCTGAGTTGTATTCAGAAGGAGCAGCCTGGATGTCTATTAGTAGCCTTAACAGATTTCTAGCCGAAGCAATATTTCTATCGAGATTTCTATCATTTGCCATGCTAGCTCTCACTTACGGTTATTGATATCAGCATCTCATCGCGATCTTCAATTGAGAGAAAAGTGGTATCAATTTTTATTTTTTCATTTCGTATCAACGATTTATAGTAGCTCTCCAGGCGCTGTCGCTCGATGACCTTGAGTACAGTAGTGGGGGGGAACACGCCGAGTTTATTCAAGAGGTCTTGGACGGCTGCGCCTTGGGTAATAGTTTCTTCGGCTAGATACGCAGATTTGATGTCAATCATTTCTTTATTACCTACTACCGTCGTCAGATATCGATAAATTTGTTTGAAATCCATGTGTCCAAAGTAGTAGCTAAGCACGGAAAGGTTGCCGCGCGTATTCAAGTAAAAGAAACTTACTGCAAACGCCCTTCTCAATTGATGTTGCCTTACGTAGTAACGTCTTTCATTGTAGGAGTCAGTCTGAAAATAATCACAAAGAATATCCAGGTGGCAATTGTATTTTTTGGGATCTGGCTTGTTGATTCCCGGTTTACGCTTTAAAGAGAATCTTCCAAAGCAATTGGAGTTCTTAATTTGTTCAGGTGATAAACCGCATTCTTGATGAAAACGCTCTAGCCTGGAAAGCATGCGTGTAACTAGGGGTATGACAGGGATGTCATGAGTGAGCCTGGCTTCACCAATGCCTGTTTTCATTACTAGAGTCGTAATGCAATTATCTTGACCATTTAAATGCTTGAACTTGATGTTTAATAGCTCGGACTGCCGGCGAGCGGTAAAAAACCCTACTGCATACTGAATGCAGCCTAACAATAAATAGTATGTCTGCAAAGCGCCTTCGAGATTACGCATACGCTCTAATGATTGCGCTGCGGCGCCAGGGGTGAAAGTTTTTTTTGCTGAAGCGCATAAATCCCAGGCTGTAAAAGAAATTGGCGCATTGATATTGGCGGCTGTTTCTTTTAAGAAATATGCATTGGGAGTGAGACCCTCCGTAGCAGCACCTGAAATCAACATGGAAAAGTAATTTAATATGGAGTCGGAATGCGTTTCATAAAATAAGATGCTTTTCCGTAATAGATCAATGGTCATCGTGTGTGGTAGAGTCACATAACTTCCTACTTGGGCAAGAAGTGTTGTATGGTCGTTATTTGCGAGGGTGTCTAAACTTAGGTTGGGGATCTTGAGCTTGCTCTCAGAAAGAAACCGCTGAGACATAAAACCTCTCCGTACCTCATTATACCTTAATGCAGTCGCGCTAGAGTTATCCTGACGAACAGGTATATACGGCAGCTCACGACGATGTCCGTATACCGATTGTATTTCCAACTCATAAGGAAGTGGCCGCATGTGGCCGGCCATAATGCAGTGTGGATAAAGTTCTTTCACTAAGGCTGCTGTCTTGATGTGCCCTGGCCAACTCTCTCCTTCTTTAATTTGATAAAAATTGTTATGGTAGAGCCACACCCGGGCACGAAAAATCTCTTGGTCATCTAATGGAAAGTAACGCGTTTGTGCGCCTGGAATGGGCTCTAGGAATATCGGATTTTTTTGGACGAAATTTTCAAAGTCATAGAGTTGTTCTTCCTTGATTTTATCGAGCATAAATACGCTCAGGGTTTGAGACCAAGAGTAAATAGACTCGTGTGAGCTATTACATTTGAGGAACTCATTCATGTAGCTATTGATAGTCCCCGGAGTTACGAGTCCGAACCCATATTCATATAAGCGAAGAGTTTTTGCGTTCAAAAATAGCTTGTCAATCAACCGAAGTACGCTCCAAAGCCGTTTTTTTGCATTGGTCAACTTCATTTTTCTTATTCGAATGGAGCGCGGGAAGTGTTGTTCATGTATCCATTGTTTAACTAGCTTAAGCAACTCATGGTTGGATTTTTCAGTTAGAAGTGTGCCGTTGCCAACAGGGATGTTCAAATCAATATCGAAAATCTTTTTTCCAAATTTGAAATACAAGACGCCTTCATGCTCACAAGAAAACCAAGGAGAAACAAATCCGTCAACATGTACATTTGTCTTGACGCGTAAATGTTCTGGTAAAGGAGCAAGCACGATTGTCCTTGGAATAACATTACGCATATACAGCATCCTTCACCAATGCCATATCAAGATCTTTTAAACCTTCTGCGTATATTTCTTGAAGATATGGATCGGGGTTTTCAGATGAATAAATCCATCGACGTATAGCTCCAGAAAAGGCGGCCCAATATATGCCTTCTGGGTTTGCGCGTGTCGGTTCTAGCTCTATTGCTTGTTCGATGCTCGTGAGAATCGCAATTATACCAGCGTCTATGCCGATGATAACTTCGATGCCGCCAGTTGGGCCGATATCCTTCGTCGGTCGTTTGGGGTATGGCAAATGCAAGGCTTCGCGGAGGTAGTGATCAAGCTCCGCGCGTGTAGCAAAACCTGCTAAATTAGCTGTAGACGGATGGCCATCTAACGCTTGGATGAGCACCCTTGTATTCCACTGTATGATTTCCTGGCGCATAAGCCACAACAACACCAGGTTGGGCACGTAACGCTCCAGAAGTCGCAGGTCGAAGAAAGCGTGGTCTAGATCGGTCGACGCGATAGATAGATCCATATGATCTATCACTTTCAGCACTATGCTGGTGTCTCGGGCTGAGTTAACACTGAGATTGTCCGAAAGATATTTCGCATCCGCTTTGGTGAGACCCAACATTACAACCATGGATTCTGCGTTGAGAAATTTGGTTCGGCTAGTGCCAGTCATATCTGTCGTTCTAACGCCTGTAGGATGGCCGAATCCTTTACCTGTCATAATGAAAAGTCGGCGATGGAGTTTAGGGCTCACCTGGGTTCGTTTGAGATATGTACGAACTGGATGCGTGAGTCGTATTAACACCCGCACGGCCCAAGCTGTCTCGGAATTAAGTACAACCTTTTGTTCTGGCTTTTTTGCGCGGGGCTTGGCGCCAATGAGGAAATCTTCTTCTACTTGAATTTGACCATCGGCAATAAACGTGTACTTAGGAACCGTGCATTTGTCCAAAAAGGAGTTGGTGATCTCCTCGTGCTTCGCTGCGAGATATATCGTGAATGGCGTGAGCATATGCTGCTTTGGTATGCAGAGCCACTCCGACAATTCTCGGCTGAGAAGTTTAGAAGATCTAGGTTCGAGTTTGGTAAAGTGACGATGGCTAGGATAAAAACCATCTGTCATATATATGCGTGTCGTATTTATCCGTTCACGAATTAGCGATGCATCTGATAAGTCTGACCGTGACGTCTTGGGGAGCGGGGCAGATCCAAACTTCGTGATTCGGAGAAGCTCATCCAACCGCGCCTCAATTGACTGGATGAAATGTTCCGCCCATTTCACAGAAATGGATAGATCCTGACGCATCTGTCGAAATATAGCTTCAATCGCTTTGTCGTTGGTAACGTGCATAGGAATGGGTGTAATTGTCTTGCACTTACAAATAATTCCTCCCTCAATTTTCTTGACGTTAGCTGCCAGTCGTTTTGCTTGCTTGCTGATGTCGCCCGGAATAAGAGGGATGTCGTCGGTTGTTATCCTTCCAGAATGTGGTGCAGCAATAACTTGGTGTGGTATCAGATACCCTACCATGAAAGTTCTAAAATGCGCATTCCAGTCATTGATTAGAACATGTTGAGAGCAAGGCCTAGCCCCTGATTCTTTTTTTCCTAGGTTGTATTGAATATGGAAATTGGCAAGCTGCTCGACCAATTTTGAAAACGTGCGGGTATCTAATAATTCTGCTTGGGTATATATGCAATGTTCGCTACCAAGAAAGCAAATAAGCGAATCCAAGCATGGAATGGTGGAAGTTGTCCTCTCCGAAAAATATTGCGAGCATGCCTCATACAGCCTCTCAGTATAATACCTGCCGTATTTTAGGTAGATGGGAAGTAGTTTCAAGTGCATGCTGTGGCTGTCATTAGATACTGTCCATCCTTGCCACAACCAAACTTTCTCCGGGTTTAGTTGCAAGCTTTCTGAAAGTGCTTTGCAAGCCTCTCTTAAGTCTGAATTTTTCTTCCCCATAATTGTGCCCAGCGAAATAGTTGGCGTGTATTCGTTCAAGCTGCAAACTTTGTCGTGGAGATTGCCTAAATGTCGGGCGTAATCTTCATTTCGCGCTTTAGTGCCGTCTAGTATTTTTCCGCTCAGAATAAGCCCAATGCATTTTTGGAAAACATTAGTGAGAAACTGAGTGCGTATTTGAGTTACTGTCAAATTTATCCCGGTAACTTGAAGGATACACTCTATGACGCACATTATTCTCGCCGACCGGCTTGCTTGCGTTTTTTTCAACGCCTGATTTGCTGCTAATAACTGTATGGCCGCATCAATGTCTAAGTTCTCTTGTGGGTGTTCAGACACAGCGATAAGGCTTTTGATAATAGTCATAGCATAAACCGTTTGGATTTCACCGAACCTTAGCAGGCGAGGTTTAGTTTCTCAACACGCTCCTTCGAGCTCAGAGCGGTAATGCGTATGCTCTTGGTTGTTGCTTGGAGCGAATGGCAGATATGAATATTATAAATTGACATGTTGAATATACTTTAACTTTACCCTTAACTTGTTTTTTTAAAGATATTAGCGCCAGGTTTATCTAGCGATGACCAAGTCAAAGCGCTAAGAGAGCCTTACAGTATGTTTTAAGTATATCCATAGTTATAACTAAGAAGGGACGGTTGAGTCTTCGAAAATCGAGGTGACGAACGGTCGGGAATCGACTCTGGTCGTTCTCAAATGCAGTTCGTGTGTCAGCAGCGACGCATTGGGAGTTACCAAATCCTAGGGCGCAATGCTAGGGCGCGCTTTGAAGTGAATCATCGTTCACATCAGCTCTTTGCCTTGTCAGTCCTACGATACTTAGGCTTAGCGCAAATGAACGACTCCGGGGATAAAGCAATGCACTGAGCTCATCCAGAAACAATACGCCGTGGTGGGCGAGGGTGATTTCCCCCGGTTGCGGTTTTGACCCGCCGCCCACCAGCGCCGGCCCCGAGGCCGAGTGGTGTGGCTGACGGAACGGCCGGTGCGGCCAATGGCTCAGTGGTGCGAGGCTGACCACCGACTGGATCGCCGCCACTTCCAGCGCTTCCTGCTCGCTCAACGGTGGCAGCAACCCCGGCAGCCGGCTGGCCAGCAAGGTCTTGCCGGTGCCGGGCGGCCCGCTGAACAGCAGGTTATGCGCGCCCGCCGCGGCGATCAGCAGCGCGCGCTTGGCCGCCAGTTGGCCTTGTACTTCGCTCAGGTCTGGATAGGGCTTGTTCAAGTACTGCAAGCCATCGGACTTATAGGGCTCGATCGGCACCTGCCCATTCAGGTGCGCCACCACTTGCAGTAAGTGATCCACCGCAATCACCTTCAACCCAGAGGCCAGGCACGCCTCCTCGGCATTCGCCCGCGGCACTATCACGGTGCGTCCGGCCTTGCGGGCTGCCAGTGCTGCCGGCAACACGCCTTTGACTGCGCGTACTTCGCCGGACAGTGCCAATTCGCCCAGGCATTCCACGTCATCCAGCATCAACGACGGCACCTGCAGGCTTGCAGCCAGGATGCCCAAGGCAATCGCCAAGTCAAAACGCCCGCCGTCCTTGGGCAGGTCGGCGGGCGCGAGGTTGAGGGTGATGCGCCGGGCTGGGTATTGCAGCGCGCAGTTCAGGATGGCGCTGCGCACGCGGTCCTTGCTTTCCTTGACGGCGCTTTAGGAGCTATATAATAGACACCTGTTCTATGCCGAAGGGTCTATCAAGTGACTGCGCACATATACAGCTATAAGCGAATTTCTAGCCGTACCCAAAAGGAAGGAACGGGTATAGATAGGCAAGAGGCCCTCATCAGTGAGTACCTTGCTAATCACAAGCTTGAACTGACTCGCGAATTTATCGATCTTGGCATATCAGGCTTTCGAGGTAAGAACGCACGTATAGGAGCTTTAAGGGAGTTTCTGGACCTGATTGCTACTGGTGCTATCAAAGCCAATGACGTGTTGCTGGTCGAGAATTTCGACCGGCTCACACGTATGAATGGTATTGATGCAACGAAGCTCGTTGTTGATATTCTTTCCGCAAAAATCATCATAGTTACCCTTGCTGATAACCAAATTTATGATTACCGCCAAGAAGACCATTCGAGCATTTTGTTCAAAATCAATTTCGTATTGAGTCGTGCCAACGAAGAAAGTCGGATTAAACGGAATCGGTCGTTAGGCGCCTGGGCGAAAAAGCATAACGAAGCAAAATCTTCTAATAAGGTGATGACAAAAAGATTGCCTTACTGGGTTAGGTTTGACGATGAAACTGAAACATTAAAACTTGACTCTAATAGGGCTGATGAAGTCAGAAAGATTTTTGACTTATTGGAAATTTATGGATGTGCAAGAACAGCTAATGAAATTAATAAAACGCCTACCGACAAGAAATGGACTTTGATAGCAGTTCGGCATTTGTCTCGCGCTAAATCTGTTTATGGGTGCCTTGAAATTTACAAGACAAAATCAGAAAGCGGGGAAAGTGTAGATTATGAAGAGCTGGAAAATTATTATCCCGCAGTAATTTCAAAAGAACGTTTTTTTAATCTACAAACAAAACTAAACATTCGAACCGAAACCCACGAAAAAGTTGGTAGAGAAAGCAAAGGGTTTAGGAATATTTTTAAGGGTGTTATTTTTTGTGAGCATTGCTCCACTGCGCTCCATCAGAACTTTACCAAGCGAAAAGGTAAAGAATATATGTATTTGATTTGCGCGAAAAGTTTGGTGGGTGCATGTCCTGCTGGTCGTAAAATCTTCATCCCGTATAATTACATCGTGGAACCGTTTTTACTTTATTACAAAAATTATGGACTAGAAAAAATCATTAGAAAATCTGGTGACGTACAAAGTCTTGTCGAAAGTCGAAACGCTTACAATGCAGAGATTGAAGATAAACAAAGCACGATTGAGAGAATTGCTGAAAACATCGAACTAAATGGCGGAGATATTCCAAAAATCCTTTTGACACGAATTAGGAAAATTGAAGCCGAAATTAGTGCTTTGAATATTAAACGCGATTTGGCAGATGTTGAAATAGCCAAGATTAATATTTATGTCGAGGTTGAGCAAGCCATTAGTAGGGCTGATATTGATGAGTTGCTGGATAGTGAAGAAGGGCGTATTAGGTTCAATATGCTTTTGAAAGAGAGCCAAGTACAAATCAGAGTTTTAAAACGCTTTGAAGATAGTGAGCCATTTGAGGGGCAAGACTTTAAAGACGAACATAAAATGAGCGAGGTTGTGATTAATAATAAAGCGAAGGGCTTTGGGGTGAGTTATTACTTTGATAGAAAGCACGCTATGTTGTCGGGTGGTACTTACTACTTCTATACAAAGAAGCTTGTGGGTGGGTGGAAGACTGATTTTACATTGCCGTTAGGTTCACGTGCTGATTTTAACTAAAGGACGACTCGCGCTGAATCGCCCGAACGACGCATAGTCGCGGGCGCAGTATCTGGACGTGAGTAATCCACCTTGACCCGGAGGGTCAATCAGTACGGGTTAATCAACAAGCAGGGCTAGCCAAACAGCTTTTAATGCTTTTGTTTTTCTGCTACACCGGGTGGGGTACGGGAGATTAAAGAGTAATAAAGTAAACTTGGATAAAAGCCGGGCTTCCGAATGTTATAATTAAGCAATAATAAAAAACATCCCACATGGAAGATTTCTTTAAATTCTCGTTAGTGTTGGTCTTACTATGTATTGCGGTAAGAGCCGGCTATTTTGAAGACGCAAGCAATGTACCAGTAGGTACTGTTATTGAAACTAAAGTATCAGCGAAAGACAGGCTAACTGACAAAGAAAGAAAAGAGTCTATAAGAGCTTTTCAAATGGCTGCTAACGACTGTAAAAATAAAGACTCATTTGATGACCGTGGTAGTACATTGCTACAGACAAGCCACTCATTTAATTTTAAGGCCGGGACCTGTGAGGAAGCAAAAACATTATGGACGTTAAAGGACGAAGATTTTTGGAGGGAGCCTGAATATATTAGCAAGGGTGTTACTGTAAAAAGCTACTCTCTCCCAACAAATCCTTATTTCTAAAATTAGTCGAGGGGCTGTACTTCTTGACCGGTGATTACCTAACGCAATGTATAGCCGAGCCGTAGGCTAATGCTTTTGATTTCCTGCTTTTGATTTTGCTCTTCTTGGATAATTCTAAAACAACTCTCACAAAATAGATAAAAGCCATATAACAAAAAGGTTTTATCATTTAATTCAAACGGCTGTTTAGTTTTTCGATTCCATTAATTAAAACGATTGTTTTAATTTAGGTCAGAAAAAAAGAGCCGAAGCTCTTGTGTTTTTCTTACAAATGTTAAGATGTAGCTACCAAACAAACAACTTAACAATGATTTACAATAACAGCATACCATTTTATTTCCAGCGCGCAATATCAAAAGAACGAAATAAAGAAATTTTTCTCAATAAGTTACACTCTCATTTCGAAGCTAAAAAACTAATTAATGAAATATCAAATTTCAAAAAATCCGGCTTCGACCACGAAAAAACCCTGCAAGAACTTCATTCAAGCTTAAAGCCTGTCAACGCAAGCAGCAAACTTGTATCTAATCTTCAAGAAGTATGTACGTCTTTCTACGAAATGGAAGTGCTTGTAAGGGCGAAAACGTTGTGTACAGCAAATCAAAAAAACAAGTTACGATATACAGAGTCCTTGTCGTCGTTCAGGCAGTGGGATAGGGACGCAGTTTGTCTTGCAATTGTGATTAATAAACTATTTTTGCATATAACAAAAAGCACGAAACTAACAAAAAAAGTAATCGAGCTTTCAATGTGTAAAATCACTCGCCAAGAGTTGTTAAGCATTGAGCTAATACAAGGCGTTAAAATTAGAGACTTGAAAGCAAGCGGGACAATATTGGATAAGCTCGATAAATATTATGAAGATGAAGATTTGATTTATGAGTTTGATTTAAACTTGTGCAGTAACGACGAAAAAAGAAGGTTCAACGGCTTTCAGAAACACAAAAGAATAATAAGAAAAATCAGAGTCAGAGAAAATGAACTGATACAGCTTTCCAATAAAGCTATTGGCTCGCATAACAGCTATTGCAGTAATGTCGCTCTTGAATATCGCAAGTATGTCGATGACTGTCAGGCTGACTATCTCAAAAACTCTTATATACAATATGGCAATGATGAAAAAACACAAAAGCCATTGGCTGATGTAGTAATGACTCCTGAACGACGTGTTGCAGAACTATACTCCTGTGTGAAAAATATGGAGCTTGTTGCAGAGCAAAGAAAATATGTATGTTTATTTCTAACTGCGACTTGCCCGGCTTCATTTCACGCAAACCCAAAATTTGGAAAAAATACGTGGGATGGCTCAACTCCACGCCAAGCGTCAGATTATTTGAGTAAAAAGATAGACCAATTGAGTAAGGCTCGCAATCGTTACGAGCTTAATGATTTTGGGCTTTGGACGAAAGAATTACACAAAGACCAGTGTCCGCACTTGCACGCACTATTATTTGTTTGCCCCACAAAAGTCGATGATTTAATACTTCATATAAATAGAATCTTCAAGCATTCAGAAAAATCAACGACCATTGAAATAATATCTGCTGAACAAGCTAAAAAACACGGTAAGAAAAAAGCATCTGCATCTACTTATGTAATGAAATATCTAATCAAAGCAATACAGAACCCCGATAGTGAGTCGTTAAAAGTAAAGGCGGGCTGTATGATTTGGGGCATAAGACGCTATGGATTTTTCGGAGTTGAACGAGCAATATCAGTTTGGCGAAAATTTAATCGCTTCGTAAAAATGGAAGAGTGGCAAATAAAGCTTGAACTTAAACACCCCGTTTTTAGAAAATTAGCATCCCTGAGAAAAGAGTTAAAATTTTTAGATTTTTGTAAGGTCGCAAAAGAACGTCTGGTATGGATAACAGAGCTTAAAATTATTGAGCGTCTATACGATTTTGAAGAAATGGTTGTTTCTAATGTTGGGTTGAGGGTCGTAGGGTCTAATGTAGAATTAGCGACGAAGATAGATTGTTCAATAATTTACAAAGACAAACCCTAAAATTTAGGGCTTATGTACTTTTAATGGTTGCAGTGGGTGAATTCCAACTTCACCTTGCCGGGTTAACTCTTCTAACAATTTCTTATCAGTCTCTTGATTGTCGAATATTTGTTCTGCTTTTGATTTTACTTTGGTACTAGTAGACGTTACCGATTTTTCTTTTTTAGGTTCTTCAGGCTTTTCAGTTTCAAGAGCTTCAATGTATTCTGATTTTAAATGGCTAGGGAATAAATCAGAGAACGAAACTGGCGTTTTTAATAAATCATCGATCTCGAAGTTTTCTTTTTTCAGTGCAGTAATATGACGTTCAAGAAGTAAGATTTTTGCTTTTGGGTATTTTTCTTGATTGGCTTTCACACGTTCGAAAAGTGCAGACAAGTCAGATTTTGAAGGTTGATAATTAGAAACTTCTAAACCCATCATCGCAGATACCAACCATGTTTTACGTTTAAAATCCTGCGAGCCGGTGAGGTAGAACGGTCCTTTAGTGCCTTGTGCGATCAAAGCCTGCATTCCTGCTTTGATACTCATTTCATTTGGGTTTATGAAAGAAACGCTATTAGTATTGACCGTAAAGCCCGTTTTGTATTTCTCGTTTTTGCTTGTGTAGTTCACACCATCCACGGTTTGGAATTTTGTATAAAGGCTTTCACGGCGGTTTGGTTTTGGGTCTGGGTCTGTACCTGGACTCGAAGAAATTTCGGTAAATTCATCTGCTGGCAATGGAGACTCAAAGCGCAAGATTAACTCGGCAATGCCATTTTCATCGAACCTGTATTTTTCGACCAATTTGCTAATTTGGAAGCCAATTGAACTTGGCTTTATAGATGTCGAACCTTTGGTGATGTAGTAGCCTGACAGCCTCGCAGGGTCGGTTTTGCTCTTGTTGGCACGAATAGTAAACCCTTTATCAATCATCGCCTGAAACAACGCCTCCGGCGTTTTGGCGTCGGAAATAATGCCTTTCAACTCGTTCTTATATTTTTTTTCATCCGACTCTTGACCAGTGCGACTTTCGTACTGTTTGGAGGCGTAATTTAATCGGGTCGGATTTGGGTCGTTCCTGCTGTCCGAAATTTGCTCATTTTTGAGTGAGTGTTTTTTTTCGAGCTTTTGCGCAAGAGTCTCCAAGGCGCGATAATTGTCTTTTTTATAAAATGGTTTATTGTCAAAATCTCTATTTTCCATAACCAAATGCAAATGGGGGTTGGTGGTGTCTCTGTGAACCGCGAGCAGGAAGTTACGATTTTCGCCAAAATGGCGTTTAACCAATTCATTACCAATAAGTAGCAATTTGTCATCTGTAATGTCTTGATGCTGTTCTTCAAATGAAACGATATAATGCATTTCATTACTTTTCTGCTTTGCTGTTAAACGACTATTAAAATCCGACTCGATAGACTTCGCTGACTCATTAATATTACCCATATTGATTGGAATATTGCCACCGATGCGAGCGGCTTTATTTAAAACGTACTGGGCGAGATTTTTGGTATTGGGCCGAATGCGTGGAACTTCTTTAATTAACATTTTGTCTCAACCCAATATCACTTCAATCAGGTCAGTGCTACCGGCCATAAGTTTATCATTAACTGTATTTATTCTTGAGACAAAATACTCTAGCGTCTCTTTTAATTGAGATTCTTTATTCGAGCTTTCAACGACATACCTGTTGATATAATCGCAGACTTTAATCAAGTTCTCATCATGGCTAAACGAAATATTAGGGTTTGAAAATATGGCTTGATAAACGGAGAATTCATTTAAAAATTTATATAGCTGACTGAAAAAGGGTTTATCTTTTTCTTCAAGAGTTAGTAGCTTACTTTGGTAAAGCGAGAACTCTTCTTGCGAAAAACTAATCGTATATTGCTTTTCTCGTTTTGAAAGCTGGTCAATAAATAAGGGATGGTTTATAGACGCTTCAATGTCTGGTTTTTTTGAAGTTTGAATTGAGAATGACTCAAAAAGTAACGGCTTTATATTTACCCTTGCTTCCAATATCTTGTTAATGGAGTTGCTGATTAGCTTTATTAGCGCGGGGTCTTCTGTTTCAATCCTATTTAAGTTTGTATGCAGATTTACAATCATTTGATTGTACTTTCTAAACTCTACAGCATTTGTGTTTGTTGAAATTACAACGTAGCTACGTCCGTTTAAAAAATACTGTTTGAATGCATTTGATAGAGAAAATTTTGTAGATGATATTTGATTGTATTCTTTCCTTAACTGCTCAATAACGATTGAGTTTATCTCTGTTAGGCGCGCGCTTAATTTATATTTGCTCATAATGAATTTGTTGGTTATAGAGATATAATAGCATTTTATATTTAATTGCTGGCATATCAGATGTTAGTTTTGATTCGATTTAGATACGACCCTTGTGGGAGTAGATTTGCCCCCGTAATGACCGATAGGGAATGAGTGGGGCAAGCATAAACAACCGAACGACGATAGTCGTGATGGTTTTTTATTCTGCTTGCTTCTTTTGATTTCGATTAAAATTAGACTCCCTGACAAAGCAGAATTTTAATTCTGTTTTGTCAGGGATGTAGTTACTGAAGATTAGTACTGTCAAGAAGCGCCTGATATTGGTCAGGGTCTTTTTGCTTCATTGTGTCAAGCACGAAATTTGCCAGCTTGGTAATTTCGGGAACATCAAGAGGTCTCATACTTCTATCGAATATTTCTTCCAAATGCGATAGCTCGTTATTGACTCTATTTGCCAAGCTTGTGGCTATTTGGTCTCCTCCAAAAAAAGCCTTTAACTTTTCATCGTTAGATTTGTTATTCGGAAACTTGTAAAACAGATAAGCTTCAAGGAATTTTCTGAGGTTGTTCCCGAAGTTATAAAATGATTCGTGCCCGATTTCTATAGCTGTCGAGTTAGCACAGGCATGTACTTGGCTGAACAAATAGTTAAATTCAGTAACGTACTGCTTCAGATACTTGGGCATCAATTTCAAATGACTTACATCGTTTGAGCGCTCAAGTATAAAATACTCACAGTCAATTTTGGGTTTGGGGGAATTATCCATCGGTTTGGATAGTTTTTTAAGGTACTTCAAGAAGTCTAAATTATGAGTCGAGATGAAAAGCTGACTATACTTATAGGTGTTTTTTTGATTCGGTATCTTTATTGGGCTTGCAAGTACGTGTTCTATGAGACTATAGACGAAGAAGATATGGTTGCTGTCCAAGCTTGAGATTGGGTCATCAATCCATACGATAAGTTCTTTTCCCTGCGTCTCAACGTCCTCTAATTTCGCAATAAAGTAGCAGAAAGCGACGAGACTGCACTCTCCTTCACTGAGATTTTCCGCAGGCAAATCACCACGAAATATTTTAAAGTTTATTTCTGTTACCGCTTCATTATCTAACGCTGACAGTTTTAATCCGGTATGACCAAAGTGATTTTCGAGGTAGTGATTGACGCGCTCCGCTCCTCTTCTTTCGTCTTTGAGTTTGTTCTTTAATGCCTGAATATCTTTTTCAAGCTGAAGTATTTCTGTGCTTGTCTTGCTTTTGGTTTCGGCTTTTGAAGTGACCTCGCTATTAAGGTCATCTATCGCGTTAAGCTCTTTTTTATAGGATATATCGGTTACAAATTTTGAAACTTCGTCGAGACGCAATACGGTTCTTGCGGTTGATTGGTCATTGTCTAGAGTTTCCGTTTTCTTGTTGTGTTTTGTTACCACCTCTGACACAGAACTATAAATTGCACCTATGTCTAAATTTTCCGGCATTAACGTGGGTGTGGGGAATGTGCGGAAAATATCGTTAAGGCGCAATGATAATACAGTAGTAATTAATAGTAAGTTGTCGTCATATTGCTTAATGGCCTCTAAAAACTGCTCATTTAAGCCTGAAAATTCTTCATGGTAGGTGCTATAAAAATCCAACTGCTTTATCGGCAGCGATTTAGGTAACTGCTCTCGCTCTGTATTGACTCTATCTAAAAGCGCTTGGATGTCAGTCCGCAAGCTGTCGGACTCTTTACTGAAGTGCGCGTCTAATTTTGCCCATAGGTCTGCCGGTATCGGACTACCACAAAAGGCACAGGTTGACCGAACATTTTTATGGCTTTCAATTCCCTCACGAACCCACTTTTGCAATAAAGCATCATTGATTAAGTCCTGAATGCTTTGTGTTGGCTTAACTTCCTTTTCAAGCAAGAGCCGTGCTTCCGCCAAGAACGTGTTTCTTTTATCGGTAAATTTTTCACCAAAAACTATTTCGGGTTTTGCTTGGTCATTCAATAACGTAATGAATTCAGCTTGTTGTTCAGGCGTAAGGTTTGGCTGTGGTTTCTTATCCAGAGCGGTAATATCAGCCTTGATGTTAGTAATCGTATACGTGAATTGCCTGTAGTTCGGATTTGTTTTTATAGGCCCGTTGGCTTTGTCACGAAGTTTGCTATCTAATCCAGTTTGTGCTGTTTTCACTCGGCCTTGAACTGCCGCTAAATCTTCTGACTCTATTTTTAGTCGATTACGCAGACTACCAATAGTATCTTCTGTTCCGAGTAGACTCTCCTTTTCTTCAATTTCTTTTTCGAGCGTAATGTTTTCATCACCTAACACAGCGAATGGTTTTATACTCCCGTCAGGATTTGAAAGCCATCGAAGATTATCGTCAACAAAGTCTTTGTTGTACACTCTGACGCTGTATTGGCAAGTATCTAAATTTTGCTGGTTTAGTAGTTCAGGCCCTTCATGTGAGAAGCTGTACTCTGCATTTTGATATTTATCATGCTTCTTTTTTAATTCTAGACTTCGGACGATTCTTGAAAGACTGGTTTTCCCGGAATAATTTCGACCATAGATAATGTTCAGCTTTTTAAATTTACCTATGGTCCTACCTTCATCCCTTACTGAAACGTCCCAGTCAAACTCCTTGAAGACAGCGAAATTCTTAATTTTATTGATTTTTGTGAACACAGCCCGCTCCTTGTGCTTGTCGATGGTGGCAGATTGCTTGCCCTCTACAATCTGGCACACACGGGGGGCTAATTGAAGAACAAACATTTTTTGTTTTTGTCTGTTAAGTCGCTAGTAAATCGCGGTTTCCGGCAGACCCACCAGTGTCAGAGATGGCAGACCATTGGCCATGTGCACTTCAACCGTGACGGCAGGGGCTTCGACGCCAATCTGGGCGCGGCTGTGGACGATGGCGAGGGACATGCTCGTTCCTTGAGTGGAGGGCCGCTTCCTGCGGGTTTTTCAAGGGTAGACGAGGTGGCGAAGAGCGAGGGGGGGAGGTTTTACAGAACGTATCCAGAGCGCAACGTAGAGCAAATGTGGGAGCTGGCTTGCCTGCGATGCGGGCGCCTCGGTGTATCAGTTACACCGAGTCGATGCCATCGCAGGCAAGCCAGCTCCCACACTGAGCGTGTTTATTCAGCAGCAGGTGGCGTCAGCCGCGCTTCCAACTCCGCGACTTTCGCCTCGAGGCTCTCCAGCCGTGCGCGCGTGCGGGCCAGCACCACCATTTGGCTGTCAAATTCTTCACGGCTCACCAGGTCGAGCTTGCTGAAGCCGCTTTGCAGCAGCGCCTTGAACTGGCTTTCGATTTCGTTGCGAGGCAGCGGGGTTTCGCCGCTGAACAGGCGAGAGGCGTGGCCGCTCAGGGCGTCTAGGAGATCTTTGGGCGCGAGCATGGGAAACATTCCGGAAAAACTGTTGGCGGGCAGTGTATCACGCAGCGTCTATAGTCTTTTTCACCGCCTGGAGCGCACGCTTTTCGCGCAGTGCTCCGGGCGGCTGCGCACTGTTTTTGTGCGCATTGGCGTCGCCAAAACGCCCCGCAGGTGGGCATAAGTGGGCAAAGGACTGATTTCAGTGATTTTTACGGAGCTGGCAAGCTTTCTGCTTAGACGATCATGACCCATGCACTGATGCAGTCGCTGTGACGAATGCAGTGCGCCGACGGATCAGGGGTACAGGTTTCGTCACCAGTGGTTCGCTGGCGTCGCAACGGTAAATGCCGAGGCGACGACGCGTTACAAAGCCAGGCACTGCGCTTAGACTTGAGACGGGTTTGTTTTCCTGGGGCAAGTCCACCAATTCGGGAGAGAGTTTTCATGAAGCTAGTCACTGCCATCATCAAGCCGTTCAAGTTGGACGATGTACGCGAGTCGCTGTCCGAGATCGGCGTGCAGGGCATTACCGTTACTGAGGTCAAAGGCTTCGGTCGGCAGAAGGGTCACACCGAGCTGTATCGCGGCGCGGAATACGTGGTCGATTTTCTGCCAAAGGTGAAGATTGATGTCGCCATTGACGACAAGGATCTTGACCGGGTTATCGAGGCGATAACCAAGGCGGCCAACACCGGCAAGATCGGTGACGGCAAGATCTTCGTGGTCAATCTGGAACAGGCTATTCGCATCCGTACCGGCGAAACCGATACCGACGCAATCTAAGCCGCCAAACCCCCAACGCCCCAGGAGAAAACAATATGACTCTGCGTAAATTCGCAGGGCTAGGAGCCCTGTTGTCCCTCGTAATGCCGGCCCTGGCATTGGCGGCGGACCCAGCCCCCGCTCCAGTCCTCAATTCCGGCGACACGGCGTGGATGCTCACATCCACCGCGCTGGTGCTGTTCATGACCATTCCAGGCCTGGCGCTGTTCTATGGCGGCATGGTTCGCTCCAAAAACATTCTTTCCGTGATGATGCAGTGCTTCGCCATCACCGGCTTGATCACCATTTTGTGGTTCGTTTACGGCTACAGCATGGCGTTCGACACTACCGGTATGGAAGCAGGCGTCGTCAACCTCAACTCGTTCGTGGGCGGCCTGTCCAAACTGTTCCTGTCGGGTGTCACCCCGGCGAGCATCACCGGCCCTGCGGCGCTGTTCCCTGAGGCGGTGTTCGTCACTTTCCAGATGACGTTCGCCATCATTACGCCTGCGCTGATCGTCGGTGCCTTCGCCGAGCGTATGAAGTTCTCCGCGATGCTGATCTTCATGGGCGTCTGGTTCACCCTGGTCTACGCACCGATTGCGCACATGGTGTGGGGCGGTCCGGGTTCGTTGCTGGGCGATTGGGGCGTGCTGGACTTCGCCGGCGGCACCGTGGTGCACATCAACGCCGGTGTGGCTGGCCTGGTGGCGTGCCTGGTACTCGGCAAGCGTAAAGGCTTCCCAACCACGCCGATGGCGCCTCACAACCTGGGTTACACCCTGGTCGGTGCTGCCATGCTGTGGGTCGGTTGGTTTGGCTTCAACGCCGGTTCTGCGGCTGCGGCCAACGGCACTGCCGGTATGGCGATGCTGGTCACTCAGATTGCGACCGCTGCTGCCGCGCTGGGCTGGATGTTTGCCGAGTGGGTCACTCACGGTAAGCCAAGCGCACTGGGCATCGCCTCGGGTGTGGTGGCAGGTTTGGTTGCAATCACCCCGGCTGCGGGCACCGTGGGCCCAATGGGCGCCCTGGTGATTGGTCTGGCGGCGGGCGTGGTGTGCTTCTTCTGCGCCACTACCCTGAAACGCAAACTGGGCTACGACGACTCCCTGGACGCCTTCGGCGTGCACGGTATCGGCGGTATCCTCGGCGCGATCCTGACCGGCGTGTTCGCGGCTCCGTCTCTGGGCGGCTTCAACGCGGCGACCACTGACATCGCAGCGCAAGTCTGGATCCAGTGCAAAGGCGTCGGCTTCACCGTGATCTACACGGCTATCGTGACCTTCATCATCCTCAAGGTGCTGGACATGGTCATGGGCCTGCGGGTTACCGACGAAGAAGAGGCCGTGGGCCTCGATCTGGCACAACACAACGAGCGCGGCTACAACTTGTAAGTACGCGAAAAAAAGATGCCCGGCTTGCCGGGCATTTTTTTGTCTGGGGTTTGTCTGTGGCTAAAGGTGTACGGGTTTATGCCGACTTTGTGATGGGAACCACACGGCACTTTTAAGGGTGTGAATGTCTTACAGGCATGTAGGTGTATTCGGTACTTTGTTTTTTTCCAGAGCGCGCTAGAATGCGCGCCGATAGGCGGAGAACTGTATGTGGCAACAGACCCTGATAACCCTGCGGGCCAAGCCCCGGGGCTTTCACTTGGTGACGGATGAGTTGCTCGCCGGCCTGCCTGAATTGAAGGCGTGCCGTGTGGGCCTGTTGCATTTGTGGTTGCAGCACACCTCGGCTTCGTTGACGGTCAACGAAAATGCCGACCCGGCGGTTCGCCGTGACTTCGAGCGTTTTTTCAACTCGCTGGTGCCGCAAGGGCGTGCAGGGTTCGAACACAACGACGAAGGTCCGGATGATCTGCCGGCGCACTTCAAGGCCAGTCTCCTGGGCTGCCAGCTGAGTTTGCCGGTCAAGGCCGGCCGCTTGGCGATGGGGACCTGGCAAGGTGTTTATCTGGGCGAGCACCGTGATCATGGCGGTGCTCGTAAAGTCCTCGCCACCTTGCACGGTGATGGGGCATAAGCCACTGGCAATCCAGTGGATGTTGATTTTTTTCCGGCGACCTCGACAGAGGGTGAAGCTGGGCTATAACTAATCTGCTTTTCGCAAGTCATGAGGTAGAACATGAGCGACGATGATCTGGAAAACGACGAACTCGAAGTCGGTGATGACGACGAGGCCGAAGAAGGTCTTGAGGCGGCAGCTGAGGACGTTGCTGACGACGACGGTGGCGACGATGCACCTGTCCCGGCAGCCAAAGGCAAAGCCAAGGCCGCTGTTTCGGTAGATGAACTGCCAAGCGTTGAAGCCAAGAACAAAGAGCGCGATGCGCTGGCCCGTGCGATGGAAGAATTCCTCGCCAAAGGCGGCAAAGTGCAGGAAGTCGAGGCCAACGTGGTAGCAGATCCACCGAAGAAGCCGGATAACAAGTACGGTAGCCGTCCTATCTGAGGTCAGCCGCTCGCTTGCATGAAAAAGCCCGCCGTCGCTGCGGGCTTTTTCATGGATGTAATAAATCCTAAGGGTCACCACCCATCAAATGTAGGAGCGGGCGTGCTCGCGAAAGCGCTTTGTCAGTTGCTGATGTGCTGACTGATACACCGCCTTCGCGAGCAAGCCCGCTCCCACATTTTGGTTTTTAGTGTTGCCGCGATAGCGTTACTGCCAACTGCGAAGCAACGGCGGCAGTTCTTTCAAGCTGCGAATTTCCGCATCCGGGCGTTTATCCGCTTCCCATGCTTTGCCCGTCGGGTTGAACCACACCGCCCGCAGCCCCGCCTGCTGCGCCCCGGCGATGTCATCGCCGGGGTGATCGCCAATATGCACGGCCTGACTGGCGTCCACGCCGGCGCGTTGCAGCGCTTCCTGAAACAGTCGCGCATCCGGCTTGGCGATGCCGATATCTTCGGCGCGCAGCGCAAAGTGGAAATAATCTGCCAGGCCCACGCGCTGCACGTCGGCATTGCCGTTGGTGATCACGCCCAGGAGGAAATGCTGGCGCAACGCTTGAAGCATCGGCTCGGCTTCGGGAAATGGCGTGAGCTGGTGCCGGGCATGAATGAACGCCTCATAGCACACGTCTGCCATTTGCGTGGCTTCGGGCTGTGGATAACCCGCCTCTTCAAACGCGTGCATCAGTACGCGGTGGCGCAGGAGGCTGATGCGGTACTTGAGTTCGGGATGGCGCTCCAGCACCTGCTGGCGAAGGCTGGCGAAATGCTCAAGAGGCAAATCGCCGACCTTGGAGGCATGGGTCGCCAGCCATTCGCGCATCGACGCTTCGGCGCCGATGATGACGGGTACGTTGTCCCAGAGTGTGTCGTCCAGGTCGAAGGTGATCAGCTTGATACTCATGAGTCGCCGCCCTTGATGCGTTTGGCCCGTGGATGGGCGCTGTCGTACACCGTAGCCAGGTGCTGGAAGTCGAGGTGGGTGTAGATCTGCGTGGTCTTGATGTCGGCGTGGCCGAGCAGCTCCTGCACCGCGCGCAGGTCCTGGGACGATTCCAGCAGATGGCTGGCAAAAGAATGTCGCAGCATGTGCGGGTGCAGGTTCTGCCCCAGCTCGCGTTCACCGGCGAGCTTGACCCGCACCTGGATCGCCCGTGGCCCCAGGCGTCGGCCTTGCTGGCTGACAAACACCGCGTCGTCCGCGGGGTTGGTCAACAGACGCAGCGGCAACCATAGCTGCAAGGCTTCCCGAGCCTTGCGGCCGACGGGCAGCACACGGGTCTTGCTGCCTTTGCCGAGCACTTGCACCAGGCCGTCCGCCAGGTCCAGTTGATCGAGGTTCAGGCCGGTCAGCTCTGACAAACGCAGGCCCGAGGAATAGAACAGCTCAAGGATGGCCTGGTCGCGGTGGGCGAGGAAGTCGTCTTCGACGGCACCGTCCAGCAATTGCAGGGCACGATCAGTATCGAGGGTCTTGGGCAGGCGCCGTTCGCCCTTGGGCGGGGCCAGGCCATTGGCCGGGTCGTGATCGCACAGGCCTTCACGGTTGAGGTAGTGATACAGGCCGCGCACCGCCGAAAGCAGGCGCGACAGGCTGCGTGAAGACTGGCCTTGCTGGTGCAGACGCGCGATGAGGCTGCGCAGGCTCTGGATATCCAGGGCTTTCCAGCTGGCGATCTGTTGTTTTTCGCAGTACGCCAGAACCTTGTTCAAGTCCCGTCGATAGGCTTCCAGGGTATGGGGCGACACCTGGCGCTCGTTGCGCAGGTGAGCGCAATAAGCGTCCAGTTGCCGTTCCATGACTAGCGCACCGCGCGCAGGGCGGTGGTGAAGCGCGGCAGTACCCGGCCCAGCACTTCAGCGATGTAGGTCAAAAACAGCGTGCCTACAGAGCTTTTGTAATGCTGCGGGTCACGGCTGGCGATCGCCAGTACGCCGTGCAGGCCTTGATGGCTGAGGGCGACCACGGCGGTGGAGCCGATCTGTTTGCGCTGTTCGGCGCCAAACAGAAAATCCAGCTCATGCTCACGCAAGGTGCCGCTGATGGTCTTGCCTTCAGAGAGCAAGCCGCCAATCGCGGTTTGCGCTTCACCACCGCTGACCCAGCGACCCACCGGCATCGGGTTGTCGCTGAACAGGATCAGGCTCACAAACGGCACCTGGAAGTCCTGGCGCAGGCTGTCTTCCACGGCAATCACCGTTTCTTCCAGGCTGGTGGCGTCCATCAGGGTAAGAATCAGGCGACGGGTCTTGTCGAAAAGGCGGTCGTTGTCGCGGGCCACGTCCATCAACTGCGAGAGCCGATGGCGCATTTCGATATTGCGCTCGCGCAGGATCTTCATCTGCCGCTCTACCAGCGACACGGTATCGCCGCGCTGGTGGGGGATGCGCAGGGCGGGCAACAGCTCTTCGTGTTCGACGAAGAAGTCCGGATTAGCCTCAAGGTACGCCGCGACAGCAGCGGCCTCCAGACTTTCGCTCGGGGATGCTTGGGCGGGTACTTGAGGCGTGTCGGTCATTAGCTTTGCTCACTCATAGGCGGACCTGTCCTTCGTATACGCGCGAGGCCGGCCCGGTCATCATCACCGGGTGGCCAGGGCCTGCCCATTCGATGGACAAACGTCCGCCGGGCAGGTCGATCAACAGCGGCGAATCCATCCACCCCTGGCTGATCGCGGCCACGGCCGCAGCGCAAGCGCCGGTGCCGCAGGCCTGGGTTTCGCCGGCGCCGCGTTCCCACACACGCAATTGTGCGCGGGAGCGGTCGATCACCTGCAGGAAGCCCACATTGACCCGGGCCGGAAAGCGCGGGTGATGTTCGATTTTCGGCCCCAATTCATGCACCGGGGCGTTATTGATGTCGTTGACCCGCAGCACGGCGTGCGGGTTGCCCATCGACACTGCGGCGATATCCACGTACTTGCCATCAACGTCGAGCGCATAGCTGGTCGCCTGCTCGGTGGCCTGAAACGGAATATCCGCCGGCACCAGGCGTGGCGCGCCCATGTTGACGCTGATCTGGCCGTCGCTGCGAACATCCAGTTCGATCACGCCGCTTTTAGTTTCGACGCGAATCTGGCGCTTGGCGGTCAAGCGCTTGTCCAGCACAAAACGCGCAAAGCAACGCGCACCGTTGCCGCACTGTTCCACTTCGGAACCGTCGGAGTTGAAGATCCGGTAACGGAAATCGACTTCCGGGTTGCTCGGCGCCTCGACGATCAGCAATTGATCAAAGCCAATGCCGGTGTGACGGTCGCCCCATTGTTTAGCGTGCTTGGGCAGGATGTGCGCGTGCTGGCTGACCAGGTCGAGGACCATGAAGTCGTTGCCCAGCCCGTGCATCTTGGTAAAACGCAGCAGCATGGCTTACTCCGGCAGCAGGCTTTCGCCAGCATACAACTCGGCTACCGTCTCGCGGCGACGCACTTCAAACGCTTGATCACCGTCCACCAGCACCTCGGCGGCGCGGCCGCGCGTGTTGTAGTTGGAACTCATGACAAACCCATAGGCACCGGCCGAATGCACGGCCAGCAGATCGCCTTCTTCCAGGGCCAGTTGACGCTCCTTGGCCAGGAAGTCACCGGTCTCGCAGATCGGGCCGACGATGTCGTAGCTGCGGCCAACGCCAGCACGTGGCTTGACGGCTGTCACATTCATCCAGGCCTGGTACAGCGCCGGGCGGATCAGGTCGTTCATCGCCGCGTCGACGATGGCGAAATCCTTGTGCTCGGTGTGCTTGAGGTACTCGACTTGCGTCAGCAGCAGGCCGGCGTTGGCGACGATGTAGCGGCCCGGCTCGAACATCAGGGTCAGGCCGCGGCCTTCAGTGCGCTCGCGCACAGCCTGGATGTAGTCGGCGATCTGCGGCGGCTCTTCATCGCGATAACGCACACCCACGCCACCACCCAGATCGATGTGTTGCAGGTAAATGCCGCACTCGCCCAGGCGATCGATCAACGCCAGCAGGCGGTCGAGCGCATCCAGAAACGGTGGCAGGCTGGTCAGTTGCGAGCCGATATGGCAGTCGACACCCAGCACTTCCAGGTTCGGCAATTGCGCGGCACGGATATACACGTCCTCGGCGTCAGCAATGGCGATGCCGAACTTGTTCTCTTTGAGACCGGTGGAAATGTAGGGGTGAGTGCCGGCGTCGACATCCGGGTTGACGCGCAGCGAGATCGGCGCACGAACGCCCATCTCGGCGGCGACGACTTGCAGGCGCTCCAGCTCGTCGGTGGACTCGACGTTGAAGCAATGCACGCCGACTTCCAGAGCGCGACGCATGTCTTCGCGGCTTTTGCCGACGCCGGAGAAGACGATTTTGTCAGCCTTGCCGCCGGCCGCCAGCACACGTTCCAGCTCGCCACGGGAGACGATGTCGAAACCGGCACCCAGGCGCGCCAGGACATTGAGTACACCCAGGTTGGAGTTGGCCTTGACCGCGTAGCACACCAGGTGTGGAACGCCGTTCAGTGGGTCGGTAAAGGAGCGGTATTGGGCTTCGATGTGCGCACGCGAGTACACATAGGTCGGGGTGCCAAAGCGCTCGGCAATCGCGGACAACGCCACGCCTTCCGCGAACAGCTCGCCGTCCCGGTAGTTAAAAGCGTCCATGGGTTTCCCTTATTGATAGGTGTCGTGCTTGTGCGCTTTTGACGGCTTTTGTGACGACTGCGCCTGGTCATTTGGGTCTTTGCTGTCATCGGGCAGGTAGAGCGGGCCTTTTTGACCACAGGCACTAACGAGGCAAGCGACCGCGACGAGCGCAGCAAGGGAAGAGATCAGGCGCTTCATGGCGAAATCCTTGAATATGCATTAATTGCGCCCGAGTATACCGACCACCCGCCAGCTTGCCTATGCGCCGAAATACCCGTCCGGCGGGGGTTTGCCGACTTGAGCGCGAAGCAGGCTACGCTGGCCGGGGATATTTCATAGCTCCATCGGTAATGAACTCGGTATCCTTTGCAATCAGCGGGGCTCGCCCGTATCGTGCGGCGCTTGAGCAGAACCAGACACTTTTGAGGTTGCCACAATGAGTTTGACCGAAGCCCGTTTTCACGACCTGGTGGATGCGACCCAGCAGGCGCTGGAAGATATTTTCGACGACAGCGGCCTGGACGTGGACCTGGAAAACTCGGCCGGCGTGCTGACCGTCAAGTTTGAAAACGGCACCCAACTGATCTTCAGTCGCCAGGAGCCGTTGCGTCAGCTATGGCTGGCGGCCCGTACCGGTGGTTTTCACTTCGACTATGACGAGGAAGAAAACCGTTGGGCGCACGACACCACCGAGGAGCTGCTGAGCGAAATGCTTGCGCGCCTCACGAAGGAACAGTCCGGCGCCGACCTGGACTTCGACGAGATCTGATCGTGACCCAGCCTGCACCCGTACGCCCGCCCAAGCCGCTGTTCAGCAATGTCAGCCCGGCGGTGCCGTCACCTTGTATCAGTTTGTGTCGCCTGGACGAGCAGAAAGTCTGCCTCGGCTGCTTCCGCCATGTGGAAGACATTCGTGAATGGCGCTCCGCTGACGATAACCGGCGCCGGGTGATCTGCGCCGAGGCCGAGCAACGCAGGGAGCGTGCCTGAGGTCGTCTTGTTTATTTGTGTCGCTGTGGTAGTGTCCGGGTACACCTCAACTCATCGAGGTCCGTGAGAACCCCGCCTTTTTCTGGCGGGGTTTTGCTTTTTTGTGCAGAAAAAAGGAGTCTGCCTGAATCATGACCGCACCTTCCATCATACTTACCCGTCTCGACGTACAGCGTCTTGAGCAATTGATCGACCGTGTAGGCGAGGACTCGCCGGGCGTCGAAGCCCTGCAACACGAACTCGACCGCGCTGAAGAAGTGGTTGGCCACGAGGAAGTGCCTGCAAGTGTCGTGACGATGAACTCCAGCGTGCATTGCCGTGAGCAAGGCAGCGGCAAGGACTATCACCTGACCCTGGTTTACCCCAAGGATGCCAATGCAGACGAGGGCAAGATCTCGATCCTCGCGCCGGTAGGCAGTGCATTACTCGGCCTGAAGGTGGGCCAGCATATCGACTGGCCGGCACCCGGCGGCAAAACCCTCAAGCTTGAGCTGCTCAGCGTTGACGGCCAGCCCAAAGACGGTGGCGCGTTCTCTCTGTAACAAGAGCCGCTTTAAACCTGCTTCAGTGCGTTGTTGAGCGACAGCTCCAGCTCGGCCTTGTAACGCAGGTACAGGTTGCTCGGGCTTTGCACATCACCGAGCAGGCCGGACAGGTCCAGGTCGGTGATGTAGCAGCGGTAACGTTCGGTTTCTCGACGTTGCCCGACGATTTCCTGGGCGACCACGGCAAACAGCTGGTCGCCAAACTCCAGTTCGCAAAACTCCCGCTGGTTGCAGTACAGGGTGATGCCCACTTGGCCGGGCGCCGCCTTGCCGATAATCGCCTGCACGTCATAAAACGGCTTATTGGCCGGGTTCTGCGGCGCGGGGCGCGGCTCGATGCCACGTGCGCGATTGCTGCCTGATGGCAACAGTTGGTAATACAAGATTTGCACTTCGCCCAACGGCTGCAGCGTATCCAGCGGCGCCAGCGCTTCGCGGCGATAGATGATCGATTGCAGAAAACGCTGCAACGGCGCCAGCAGGCTCTGCTCATCATGAAACGGCAGGCGTTGCTGCCAGAGCGCGTTGAACTCATCCAGCACATACAACTCGGCAACGCCTTCATTGACCCGGTAGAACACCTGCACGCAATCGGCCAAGCCCATCGGCAGCAGCAGCGCCAGGTCGTGGTCTTCCAGGGCCATGGCGTCCAGGTGCAACGGGCTGTAGCTGGCCAGTTCTTCGCTGAGGTAGGCAATCAGCGCGTCTTGGGTCGGCAGCGACACATGGGTGGCCTGGCCCGGCATCAGCTCCATCACGTGGTAGTGCTGCTGCACCTGCAACAGGTAGCGGTGATTGGACTGGCTAAGCAGCAGGTTTTGCGCGGTGTCGAAAATTTCTTCTACACGCTGGGCAATGAACTGCGCACGGTTGTGACAGAAGCAGCGCACTCGCAGGCGTGGCAAGTGATCCGACGGCAGTTGATTGAGGTAGTCACGCAGGCAGTCGAGCAGTGCGTGGGGGCCGTCGTAGCGGCTGACCATGACCTCGTTCCAGCTATTGAGCGTGACCTGATCCAGGGTCAGCACCAGGTTGTCGCGTACGCCGGCATAGCTCAGGGAGTCGGTGCGCTCGGTGGTCATCAGGATGTTCAAATCGCGATGATGTTTGAGCGGGTCGACACCGACGTTGATCAACAACAGCACTTCTTCCGGTACCGCCGAGCGCAACAGGCGATCCTCATCGACGCTGGCCAGGGGCAGGGCGATGGTGTGTTGCAGGCTGCCCAGCAGGTTGAACAGCTCGAATTCGGTCATGTCACTGACGCCCGGGTGCAGCGCCAGGCGGGTGCTGCTGTCGATCACGCCGTTGCGATGGCACCAGGTGAGCATTTCCAAGAGGTCGCGGCTGCGCTTGATCGGCGCGAAGTGCTCCCATTCCAGCGCCGTGAGGTTACCGTTGTACAGGCCCCAGTGATGCTGGCCCGGCTCCTTGCGATTGGGGGACTGCACCAGCGTGAGCGTGTCTTCGGCCAAGTCAGGCGCGATGCCGGGGTTGATGAACTCGACCTTGCCGGCCTTGCGTTCGAACGCTGCATACAAGCGCCGGCCCAGCACGTTCAAATCACGCTTGTTGATCAGGCTGGCGGTTTGCTCGGTGCGGGCGAACTGGGTGAGGAAGCGGTAGCTGTAATTCAGTTCGTTGACCAGCGCGCGGCGCTCGGAGGCGACCTGGCGCACTTTCCACTGGCTGCGGCTGTCCAGCAGAGCCAGTTGGCGCTGGTCCCAACCCCATTCATTGGCCAGGCGCTCCAGCAGGCGTCGTTGCCAGCCAGTGCTGCGTTGGCCGACGCTGAGCTTGCGATTGACCTTCAGGTAGAGCGCGCGCCGCACCAGTTCAAGGCGCTCCGGCTCATTGCGCGCCTTGAGGTATTCCTCGATGCGGCGGTAAACCACGATGTACGGGTCTAGCTCGTCCAGGTCCATCTGATTGGCGAACACGGCGCGCTTGAAGCGCAGGCTCAGGCAGTGCACGTTCGGGGTCTCGCTGGCGTAGACCTCGGTCAGCAGCAGCTTGAGCACTGATTTGTAGGGCGACTCGATGCCCTTGAACAACTGCCACAGCCCGGCGCCGATGAATTCGCCCGGAGGGATGTGGGCCAGGTGCCCAAGGTCCAGGGTTTCGTCGGCGCGGATGAAGCGCTTGGAGATCAGCGTATGGGTGAACTCGGCGTAGCGGCTTTCCTCGTACACCGGCACCAGCCACCAGATCGGCGTACGCCCGGCCAGCCAGATGGCGGTGCGGTAGAACTCATCCAGCAGCAGGTAATGCTGGGTGGTGCCGCAGTCGTCTGAGCTCAGTTGCGTGTCGCGCTCACCCAATACAAAGCGCGTCGGTTCGATCAGAAAAAAATGCGCCTCGGCGCCCATGGTCAGGGCCCAGGCTTCCAGCAACTGGCACTTTTTGCGCAGCTCGGCCAGTTCGGCTTCGCCAAGTTCGGGCGAGTGGCAGACCCACACGTCCATATCGCTCTGGTCCGCTTGAGCCAGGGTGCCAAGGCTGCCCATCAGGTACAGGCCAAGGATAGGCCGTGGCGGATTGCCATGGCGTGGCTTGTAGGAGAACGAACGGGTCAGGCGCTGAGCTTCAGTAAGCGCCTGGGCGTCCGGTTCGAAATTGGACAGCCCGGCCGGCGTGCTGCCCGAGACATAACCGGGCAGCAGGGGGTGGTTGACGTGGAAAAACAGCGGCAACAGCGTCAACACGCTTTGCTGGCGCGGGGTCAGACCTTCGACGGCCCGGGCCATGCGCCCTTCATTGAGGGCCATGAAACGCGCGCGCAATTGGGCCAGCACCTTGCGGTCGATGCCTTCGTCCAGGTCGGGGCGGATTTCATGGGTGCGGGTCATGTCGAACTCGTTGGCTCGCAGGGCCCGACGTGGGCGGCCGTGTAGGAGTTTACAGACAGAAGCGTAGGAGGTTTAGAGGGAAATGGTTTCTGGCGTCAGAATTTTGTGCCATCCACAGCAGTGCCCTCGGAATCCGCAGAAAGCGGACTCCATGGGCGGTATCAGGGATCAGGCAGCTTCTTTGGTGGTAGCGGTCGTCAGAATGGTCAGCAGGGTTTGGGCCTGCTCTGCAGCGTCCCGGCCAAGGCTGGTCAGGTAGCCCCCGTCTGGCTGGTCGATAAGGCCTTTCGCATGGAGGCGCTTGGCCGCGGCGATGGCAGCGGGAGCAGCGGTCTGGTGGACTTTCAGACCTTCCTTGGTGCTGTCCAAGGGGAAGAGTACAAGGATTTCCAGTTCGGCAACCAACTCAGGGGTATACGACATAAGGACTCCAGACTTTCTAAAATTTATTAGAGGCTAGCAGGGCATAAGGTGAACGCACTTTGCCGGGCTGTCCAGTGTGAAAGTCATGGGTCTTGATATGGCGCAGGTTTGTGGCGAGGAAGCAGGCTTCCCGGCCACGAAAGTGCTCGATTCAGTCGTTTTCCGGGGGTAATTCCGGCAATGCGCGCAGCGCGGTTTCATACCATTGGGTATCGAAGGCGCGGTCTTCTTCAAGCATCTTGTCGATTTCAACAGCCAGCACGTGGGCCATGAGATTCAGAATGTCTTCGCGCTCGTAGCCCACCAGGGTCAGCTTGTTGAAGGTGGCCTTGGCGGCAGGCGGGTTGTCGCTTTCGATCTGGTTTTCGATGGCCTGGGTCAGCGTGCTTTCGGTGAATTCTTCTTCGTCGTTGTCGATATCGGTCGGCTCGCTCATGGCGGGGCTCCTCAAGGAAAGGCCGCCAGTCTACCCCCATTCAGGCAGGTGATGCTGCTGGTCAGGTCGGGCCGCACGCTCTATAACTTCTGCAGCCAACCCCACACCCGGCCTGGAGGCATTCGCGATGCTCAAGCTTTACGGATTTTCGGTCAGCAACTACTACAACATGGTCAAACTGGCGCTGCTGGAGAAAGGCCTACCGTTTGAAGAAGTGCCATTTTATGCAGGCCAGACGCCTGAAGCGCTTGCGGTAAGCCCGCGAGGCAAAGTGCCGGTGCTGGGCGTCAAGCAAGGCTTTATCAATGAAACCAGCGTGATTCTGGAGTACATCGAACACACTCAGGAAGGCCCTTCGTTGCTGCCGGCCGAGCCTTTTCAGCGGGCTCAGGTGCTGGCGCTGTGCAGGGAAATCGAGCTGTACATCGAGTTGCCCGCCCGCGCGTGTTTCGCCGAGGCGTTCTTCGGTATGCCGGTGCCCGAGGCGATCAAGGAAAAATCCAAGGCTGAGTTGCTGTTGGGGATCAGTGCTTTAGGTCGACACGGCAAGTTTGCGCCGTACGTGGCGGGGGAGAGCTTCACGCTTGCCGATCTGTATTTCATGTACAGCGTGAACCTCGCCTGTGCCGTGGGCGAGAAGCTGTTTGGCCTGGATCTGCTGGCTGAGTTGCCGAAGGCGAAAGCGCTGCTGGAGCGACTGCACGCGATGCCCAACGCGCAGAAAGTGGCGGCGGACAGGGAGGCAGCGATGCCGGCGTTTATGGCGATGGTTGCGGCCAAGAAGTAATCAGCCGTGCACACATCAAATGTGGGAGCGGGCTTGCTCGCGAAAGCGGTGTGTCAGTCAACATATAGCGACTGGTCTACCGTATTCGCGAGCAAGCCCGCTCCCACACTTTGAGTGAACCCATTCAAAGGTGGGAGCTGGCTTGCCTGCGATGCTTTTAGCGGCTGGCGAGCAGTTCCTGGCCGCGTACGACGGCGGCCTTGACCTGCGCCGGTGCAGTCCCGCCCACGTGATTACGCGCATTCACCGAGCCTTCCAGGGTCAGCACGGCAAACACGTCCTGCTCGATCTGGTCGCTGAATTGGCGCAACTCTTCCAGGCTCATTTCTGCCAGGTCCTTGCCGGTGTCCACGCCGTATTTCACGGCATGGCCGACGATTTCGTGGCAGTCACGGAACGGCAGGCCACGGCGCACCAGGTAGTCCGCCAGGTCGGTTGCCGTGGAGAACCCGCGCAAGGCCGCTTCACGCATGATCGCGTGCTTGGGCTTGATCGCCGGGATCATGTCGGCAAATGCACGCAGCGAATCGCGCAGCGTGTCGGCGGCGTCGAACAGCGGCTCTTTGTCTTCCTGGTTGTCTTTGTTGTAGGCCAGTGGCTGGCCCTTCATCAAGGTCAGCAAGCCCATCAGCGCGCCGAATACACGGCCGCTTTTGCCACGCACCAGCTCAGGCACGTCGGGGTTTTTCTTTTGCGGCATGATCGAGCTGCCGGTGCAGAAGCGGTCCGGCAGGTCGATGAACTGGAATTGCGCACTGGTCCACAGCACCAGTTCTTCGGAGAAGCGCGACAGGTGCATCATCGCGATGCTGGCGGCAGCGCAGAATTCGATGGCGAAGTCACGGTCCGACACGCCGTCCAGGGAGTTGCCGCCAACCGCGTCAAAACCCAGCAGTTGTGCGGTGTATTCGCGGTCGATCGGGTAAGTAGTGCCGGCCAGTGCGGCGCTGCCCAACGGCATGCGGTTGGCGCGCTTGCGGCAATCCAGCAGGCGCTCGTAGTCGCGGCTGAGCATTTCGAACCAGGCCAGCAAGTGGTGGCCGAAGGTCACCGGTTGCGCAGTTTGCAGGTGGGTGAAGCCGGGCATGATAGTGCTGGACTCACGCTCGGCCTGCTCGAGCAAACCTTTTTGCAGGCGGGTGATTTCGCCCAGGATCAGGTCGATTTCGTCACGCAGCCACAGGCGAATATCGGTAGCCACCTGGTCGTTACGGCTGCGACCGGTGTGCAGTTTCTTACCGGTCACACCGATGCGATCGGTGAGACGGGCTTCGATGTTCATGTGCACGTCTTCCAGGTCGACGCGCCAGTCGAACGTGCCGGCCTCGATTTCACCGCGAATGGTGGTCAGGCCATCGATGATGCTGTCGCGCTCGGCGTCGGTCAGCACGCCGACCTTGGCCAGCATCGTGGCGTGGGCGATCGAGCCCATGATGTCGTGGCGGTACAGGCGCTGGTCGAAAGTGACGGAGGCGGTGAAGCGCGCGACGAAGGCGTCGACGGGTTCACTGAAGCGGCCGCCCCAGGACTGGTTGGTCTTGTCGGTGCTCATGGATTCGCTCGTGATCTGCTTAAAAGAGGCGTTGAGGTGTGCCGCCGATAATAACAGGGTTGCACTTGGAGGCGGTGCTGCGGGTGGTCGGCATTTTTATTTGTGCCAAAGGTGGCTAAGTGCCTTGCCGCCGAACGCTTCCGGGAAGAGACTGGAACAGGCCTTTATTGAAACGATATTTGACGATTGAGCAATATCGTCTCAGCGAGCGTCTACAGTTGCACTGATAGAGCGTGAATGCACCAAAGTCGGGTGATGCGGTCATAGCCTGACTATCCATTAAAAAAGGGGGGTATTCGGATTGTGTATCAGCAAACCCTACGACGATGCCCGAAGGCAGCAGGTCTTGGGCGCAATTGAACAGGTCCGGGTAAATATGGGTGCCGCTGCCGGGGCACTTTTTGCCGCTCGCGCTAGTCTTAGCGTGGATCGCTGTGACGCAAGTCACCGCACCTGTCTACGCTATCCTTGTGCGAGACTCACGCAGGAATCCAGCGCAATATGAATGTCCTGATCGTTGATGACGAACCCCAAGCCCGCGAGCGACTGAGCCGTTTGGTCAGTGAACTCGAGGGTTATACAGTCCTTGAACCGAGCGCCACCAACGGCGAAGAGGCGTTGACGCTGATCGACAGTCTCAAGCCGGATGTGGTGTTGCTCGATATTCGCCTGCCGGGCCTTGATGGCTTGCAAGTGGCCGCCCGCTTGAGCGAGCGAGAATCGCCGCCTGCCGTGGTGTTGTGTGCAGCTCAAGAAGAGTTTTCTGCGCAAACCCTGGAAGACAGCGGTGTCAGCTTTCTTGCCAAGCCGGTGACCGCTGAGGCGCTGCTCAAGGCCCTGAAAAAGGCCGAGCGTCCCAACCGCGTCCAGCTCGCCGCTTTGACCCAGCCAGCAGCTCAGAGTGGTAACGGGCCACGCAGCCATATCAGTGCACGGACCCGTAAAGGTATCGAGCTGATTCCGCTGAACCAGGTGGTCTACTTTATCGCCGACCACAAGTACGTGACCTTGCGTCACGAGACGGGTGAAGTGTTGCTCGATGAGCCGCTCAAGGCCCTTGAGGACGAATTCGGCGACCGCTTTGTGCGCATCCACCGCAACGCGCTGGTGGCCCGTGAGCGAATAGAACGCCTGCAGCGCACGCCGCTGGGGCACTTTCAGTTGTTCCTCAAAGGGCTTAACGGCGATGCCTTGATCGTCAGCCGACGCCACGTCGCCGGTGTGCGCAAGATGATGCAGCAGCTTTAGCCAGGGGCTTTGGCGAGGTCTGCATGCTGTATCCCGGTGCGACGCGGCCAGGGAGGCCCCGCACTTGCTGATTCAAATCAAAGCGTGTTTGCCTGAGCTGTTATTATCTGCCGTATCTATTCAGTACGGATTGATCCATGTCCTCTCGCGAAATCCGCATCGCCACCCGTAAAAGTGCCCTGGCCTTGTGGCAGGCCGAATACGTCAAAGCACGCCTTGAGCAAGCCCACCCAGGGCTGAAAGTGTCTCTGGTGCCCATGGTCAGTCGCGGCGATAAGCTGCTCGACTCGCCATTGTCGAAGATTGGCGGCAAGGGCTTGTTCGTCAAGGAACTGGAAACCGCACTGCTGGAAAACGAAGCCGACATCGCCGTGCATTCGATGAAAGACGTGCCGATGGACTTCCCTGAAGGTCTTGGCCTGTATTGCATCTGCGAGCGCGAAGACCCGCGTGACGCGTTTGTATCCAACACTTACACGTCGCTGGATGAGCTGCCCTTGGGCAGTGTCGTCGGCACCTCAAGCCTGCGTCGCCAGGCGCAGTTGCTGACTCGCCGGCCGGACCTGCAAATTCGTTTTCTGCGCGGCAACGTCAATACCCGTCTGGCCAAGTTGGATGCGGGCGAATATGACGCGATTATTCTTGCAGCGGCTGGCCTGATTCGCCTGGGCTTCGAAGACCGCATCACCTCGGCCATCAGCGTGGAAGACAGCTTGCCCGCGGGCGGACAAGGCGCTGTGGGTATCGAATGCCGCACCGCGGACAGTGAAATTCACGCCCTGCTCAAACCCCTTGATCATCAAGACACCGAAGTGCGTGTCACGGCCGAGCGCGCGCTGAACAAACGCCTCAACGGCGGCTGCCAGGTACCGATCGCCTGTTACGCCGTGCTCGAGGGTGAAAACCTGTGGCTGCGTGGCCTGGTAGGCGACCCCGCAGGCGGCACGCTGCTCACCGCCGAGGTTCGCGGGCCGCAGCGTGATGCTACCGCGCTGGGAATTCAGGTGGCAGAAGAGCTGCTGGAAAAAGGCGCCGGTGTCATTCTGCAAAAAATCTATAGCGAGGCTGGTCCGCAGTGACCGACTGGCGTCTGTTGCTGACGCGGCCTGTCGAGGAAGCGATGGCCCTGGCCGCGACGTTGTCCGAGGCCGGCATTTTCAGCAGCAGCCTGCCATTGTTGGCGATCCAGGCCTTGCCGGTGACGGCTGAGCAACAAGCGGTCTTTTGTGATCTGGGTCGTTATAGCGCGGTCATCGTGGTCAGCAAGCCTGCCGCGCGCCTGGCCTTGCAACAGCTGGATCGGCATTGGCCGCAACTGTCCTGGTTCAGCGTCGGCGCGGCCACCGCGCAAGTACTGGCCGATCACGACCTCACTGTTCATTACCCGCAAACCGGCGACGACAGTGAGGCCTTGCTTGCACTGCCCGCCTTGCGCGAGGCTATCGCACACCCCGATGCGCGGGTGTTGATCCTGCGTGGCGAAGGCGGGCGGGAGCTGCTGGCTGAGCGTTTACGCGAGCAAGGTGCTAGTGTCGATTATCTGGAGTTGTATCGTCGCTCCCTTCCGGTGTACGACGCCGGGGAGCTGATGCAACGCATACAGTTGGAACGCTTGAACGGCGTGGTGGTCAGCAGTGGGCAGGGTTTTTTGCACCTGCAAGCGTTGGCTGGCCCCGATTGGCCGCAGGTGGCACGGCTGCCATTGTTCGTGCCCAGCCCTCGCGTCTATGAAATGGCGCGGGCCGCTGGCGCAGAAAAAGTTGTGGATTGTCGCGGTGCGAGTGCCGCGGCTTTGTTAGTGGCGTTGCGCAGCGCTGCCTTGTGAGGCAAGCCGCGCCCACTCTCTGATACGCAAAGGACGGATACGTGAGCGAAACAGCCTTGCCTAAAGATGAAACCCAGCCCGCACTCGATGCGCCGGTTGAGTCACCGGTCGCCGCGCCACGCCGTGGCAATGGCCTGGCAATCGTGGCCTTGTTGCTCGGCGCCGCAGGTGTCGCCGCTGGCGGATGGGGCATTTGGCAGGTCCGCGCCCTGCAAGCCGGCAGTCAACAACAGTCGAGCCAGGTGCAGGCACTCGACGAGCAATCCCAATCCCTCAAGCAGAGCCAGCAACAGCTGACTACCCGACTGGCGCAATTGCCCGGTGCAGATGAGCTGGAAGAGCGCCGCCGTCTGGTCGCCCAGTTGCAGGGCGATCAGCAGCGTTTGAGCCAGCGCCTGGAAACCGTGCTGGGTGCCAGTCGCCAGGACTGGCGCCTGGCTGAAGCCGAGCATTTGATCCGTCTGGCCAGCTTGCGTTTGTCTGCCCTGCAGGACATCAACAGCGCGCAGTCACTGGTCCAGGGGGCTGACGAAATTCTGCGTGAGCAAAGTGATCCGGGCTCCTACGCCGCACGCGAGCAACTGGCCAAGAGCCTTGCCGCGTTGCGCAGTACCGAGCAGCCGGACCGCACCGGGCTTTATCTGCAACTCGCCGCGCTTCGCGATCAGGTTGTACAACTGGCGGCTATTGCCCCGGAATATCAGCTCAGCGAGCCGGGCTCTCAAGGTCGTCCGACCAGCGATACGCAAGGTCGCCTGAGCCAATGGTGGGAGGAGATTTCCCGCTACTTCCGCATCGACTTCAACCCGGACGACAACATTCGACCGTTGCTCGCCGGTCAAGGCCTGAATCAGGTACGCCTGGCGTTGAGCCTGGCTCTTGAGCAGGCGCAATGGGCTGCGCTCAATGGTGAAACGGCGGTGTACAGCCGTTCCCTGGGCGAGGCGCGCAGTGTCCTGCAAGATAACTTCAACCAGGACAACCCGCAGAGCAAAGCGATGCTTGCGCGTATCGCCGAGCTTGAGCCCAAGGCCGTTTCCGTGGTCACGCCTGACCTGGCGGCCAGCCTGGCCGCCGTGCAGGCCTACCTCGAACGTCGTCATCTGTCTGCCGATGAAGCCAAGGCGTCGGCGGGCACGCCAGCGACCCAGGAGTAGAGCCGATGAAGCGTTTCTATGTGATCCTGGTCCTGGCGATTGCAATCGCCCTGGCGCTGGGCGTGGGCATTTCCAAGCACACCGGCTACGTGCTGATTACCTATCCCCATCTGCTGCATTACGAGTCGAGCCTGTGGGCAACGCTGGTGGCCGTGTTTGCCGTCGGCCTGGCGATCTATCTGATCCGTGTGTTGCTGAGCCTGCTCAGCACCTCCGGTGGAGTGGTCAACCCATGGTCGCGACGTAACCGCAGTCGCCGGGTACAAATTGCGATTGAGCAGGGCCAGCTGGACCTCGCCGAAGGTCGCTGGGCCAGTGCCGAACGCCACCTGCACCGCGCCGCCGAAGCGGAGCGCCAGCCACTGCTGTACTACCTTGGCGCGGCACGTGCGGCCAACGAGCAGGGCCGTTATGAAGAATCCGACGGTTTGCTGGAGCGCGCGCTGGAGCGCCAGCCCCAGGCTGAGCTGGCGGTTGCCTTGAGCCATGCGCAATTGCAGATGGACCGTGGCGATACAGAAGGCGCCTTGGTGACCTTGCAGGCGATGCACGAGCGTCATCCGCACAATCCGCAGGTGCTGCGACAGTTGCAGCGTCTGCATCAGCAGCGGGGCGATTGGTCATCAGTGATTCGCTTGTTGCCGGAGCTGCGAAAAGACAAAGTCCTTCCCGCCAGCGAGCTGGCCGAGCTGGAGCGTCGCGCCTGGGGTGAAAACCTCGGGCTGGCGGCCCAGCGTGAAGAGCAGGGTGAAGCAGGCTTGCAGTCTCTTGATCGGGCGTGGGAGCAACTCACATCCGCCCAGCGCCAGGAGCCGCAGCTGGTTCTGGCATACGCCGAGCAACTGCGCCGGCTGGGGGCCGACGCCAAGGCTGAGGACGTGCTGCGCAGCGCCATCAAGCGCGGCTATGACAGCCACTTGATCCGGCTTTATGGTTTGTTGCGGGGCGCTGATTCGGCCCGGCAATTGAAGTTTGCCGAAGGCTGGCTCAAGGATCACCCGGGTGACGCCAGCTTGCTGCTGACCCTGGGTCGCTTGTGCCTGCAAAACAGCTTGTGGGGCAAGGCGCGGGATTACCTTGAAAGCAGCCTGCAGGTTCAACGCAACCCTGAGGCCTGCGCTGAGCTGGCACGGCTGTTGGCCCAATTGGGTGACACCGAGCGCAGCAATCAGCTGTTCCAGGAGGGTCTGGGGCTGCTGGACAGTCGCTTGCTGGCATCACCGTTGCCCATGCCCGCGCGGGTATGAAGTAGGAAAGTTGGCGAAGGTTGGCTCGGACGTTTCTGAGAGCCAACCCTTCGTTAGCCTGTAAATACTGGGTCTAAAGCGCTACGTAGTAAATTCCTACTGATAGCTGCTTAAAGTCATCCAGGGTCTGACGAGATATCCCTATGCTCTCGCGGAATTGTCTGCTCTAACGAGTATTGAAAGGGGTCAGGCCTTTCCTCTACCGTGACGGCCTATCTCTTGCGGTACGGATAACAATGTCTTTGGCCCCTTCACGCTCCTTGTTTTTCCTGGCGTTCATGGCTGGTGTGCTGACGTTGGGCGCGTCGTTTTATCTTGAGTACGGCGCGTTGCTACGCCCGTGTTTCCTTTGCCAGCTGCAACGTATCTTTCTGGCAGCCTTCACGCTGATCAATCTGATCGCGGCCATTCATAATCCAAAGCGCTCTGCGGTTTACCTCTACGGGTTTGCCAGCATGGGCTGCGCATTGCTCGGCGCTATCACTGCCGTACGCCAGGTGCTGCTACAAAATGCCGCACCGGGGCAGACCACCGATTGTTGGCCAAGCCTGCACTACATGATTGAAAACCTGTCGCTGTGGCAAGCACTGCAGTTGACCGTCAAAGGCACTGTCGATTGCGTTGAGATCAACTGGACACTGCTCGATCTCAGCGTTCCCGAATGGAGCTTGCTGTTCTTCCTGGCCATGCTGATGCTGGGCATCCTGCAGTTTTCGCGGTTGTTTTTAAGTCGCCGATGGGGTCTCGCAAGGCCTTGAAAGTGTGTCGCGGGTCGTAGGACGGGATTAAACACTTGTATGAACTTTCTCTCCTGCGTACCTTGAAGCCATAGTCATGCGGGCATAATCTGGCCCGCACGCATTATCGAAACCGTTTGCCAAATGCGGCCTTGTCCGGCTGCTGCTTTTATCCTTGAGTGTTGCGCGGGCACAGGCGGCAGCGCCCCCTATAGGGAAGAGAGATCATCATGCTGGAAAGTTGTCAGAATGCTCAGGAACGCTGGGGTGGGGTGCACAAGCTGATCGACAGCTGGTTGAAGGCACGTCACGAACTGGTTCGGGCCTTTGATGCTCTTGGCGCCAAGCCCGAAGCATTGGGTGAGAATCGCGAGCCGCTGCAAGACTTTTGCGTTGTGTTGGTGGACTACGTGTCTGCCGGACATTTCGGCGTCTACGAACAACTGACCAAAGAGGCGGAAGCCTTTGATGATCAGCGTGGTCTGGACTTGGCCGAGACCATCTACCCGCGCATCGATGTCATCACGGAAAAACTGCTGGTGTTCACCGAATTGTGCGATGCCGGCAAATGTGTTGCCGAAAAATTCAAAGAGCTTGGCGGGTTACTGCACGAACGTTTCGAGCTGGAAGATTGCCTGATCGAAGTGTTGCACAACGCTCACAAAGAAGAGGCCGCCACCCAGGCCTGAGCCTTGGCGGCGAGACAAAAAACGGTGCGCATGGCGCACCGTTTTTTATTGGGTCAATGGCGAGTGCCGAGCAGTTCGATCTCGAACACCAGCGGCGTATAAGCAGGGATCAACTCGCCAGCACCGTCGGCGCCATAGGCTTGGGCGGAAGGGATCACCAGACGCCATTTCGCGCCTACCGGCATCTGTTGCAGCGCGCTGCTCCAGCCGCTGATCACACTGTCCAGGCGAAACCATTGCGGTTGTGTGCTCTGATCGAAGACAGTCCCATCGGGCAACCGCCCTACGTATTTCACTTGCACCTCATCACTGGCCAACGGCTTGCTGCCGGTACCCGGCGTCAGCTCCGTCAGCAGGATGCCATTCGATAACTCACGCACGCCGGCTGTTGCTTTTTCCTTGGATAAAAATTGCTGTTCGGCAGCGAGTGCTTTTTCGCTTTGCGGTGCCTCAGCCTCGGCCGCGCTCTGTGCTTCGTGCTCGGCGAGGATCTGCTCGATCCGTGCATTGTCCAGCGCCAGTGGTTTGCCTTGATAGGCTTGTTTAAGGCCATCGATCAACGCCTGGATCTGCAGGTCGGGCACTTCCTGGCGCAGTCGTTCGCCGAGGCTGGCGCCCAAGCTGTAAGCAAGGTCGTGCGGGTCTTGGGCTGTAGTTTTTGACGGCGATTGTTCTGCCGCATGGGTCATGGAAACCACCAAGCCAAGCATTAAAAAAAGGTAACGCGACATGGTTATTCTCCCGCCGAAAGTGCGACGGATTATGCCAGTGTGAGTGCGTAAAAAGTGCCGTGGTTTTTCGTTATATCGATAAGAATTTTCCTACGGTGCAACGCAAGGCAAACGATACTGTCAACATGCCCTAGCGGCGGTAAGAGCAGAGGGCTAGTATGAGCCGCACCCACGTCAGCCAGGAGGTAAACCATGTCGGCCAAACAGAAGCCTGTAAATACCCCGTTGCATTTACTCCAACAACTTTCGGGCAGCTTGCTCGAACATCTGGAAAGCGCGTGTTCCCAAGCCTTGGCTGATGCAGAAAAACTGCTCGCCAAATTGGAAAAACAACGCGGTAAAGCGCAAGAAAAGCTGCACAAATCCCGTACCAAACTGCAAGACGCCGCCACCGCCGGCAAGGCTAAGGCACAAGCCAAAGCCAAAGACGCCGTCAAGGAACTTGAGGATCTGCTGGACGCCCTCAAGGATCGCCAAGCTGAAACCCGCACCTACATTTCCCAACTCAAACGCGATGCTCAGGAAAGCCTGAAGCTGGCCCAGGGCGTTGGTCGTGTGAAAGAAGCCGTGGCTAAAGCACTGGGTGCTCGCACGCCAGCAAAAGCCGTTGCGTCGAAGGCTTCGACTAAAGCAGCGTCCAAATCCGCGGGCAAAACTGCTGCTGCAAAACCAGCTGCTAAAACTGCTGCTGTAAAATCAGCCGCCAAGCCAGCCGCTAAAACTGCTGCTGCAAAACCAGCCGCCAAACCAGCCGCCAAAACTGCTGCTGCAAAACCAGCCGCCAAGCCAGCCGCTAAAACTGCAGCTGCAAAACCGGCCGCCAAGCCAGCCGCTAAAACTGCAGCTGCAAAACCAGCCGCCAAGCCAGCTGCCAAAACCGCTGCTGCAAAACCGGCCGCCAAGCCAGCCGCTAAAACTGCTGCTGCCAAACCAGCCGCCAAGCCAGCTGCCAAAACTGCTGTTGCAAAACCAGCTGCCAAGCCAGCCGCTAAAACTGCTGCTGTAAAACCAGCCGTCAAGCCAGCCGCTAAACCCGCTGCTGCAAAACCAGCGGCCAAGCCAGCTGCCAAACCGGCTGCTGCAAAACCAGCTGCCAAGCCAGCCGCAAAACCCGCTGCTGCAAAGCCAGCCGCCAAGCCTGCACCGGCCAAGCCAGCAACCCCTGCAGCTCCGGCTGCTACCCCGGCACCGTCCACCGCTCCAACTGCGTCGGCCAGCAGCACGCCTGCACCGGTAGCGCCAAGCACCACCCCAACCAGCGCTTCCTAAGTGCCGGTGGCCTCGACGCGCAGCGACTGCAGCGCGTCGTGGTCAAGGTTGGCGGCTTCGGTCGCCAAGCCTTCAAGCCATCTCGATTGACCCCCTTTCTCGCCCGTCGGCCATGCTTGCGCCAACGCTTGCAGGCGTGTCAGCAACTGCCGTTCAGCTTCCAACTCCAGGGCCTTGACCCTTTCGCGTAGCGTCGCCAATTGCGCATCCTGCTGCGCCATGGCTCGCCATTGCACGCGTATCTGCCGCAATGGTTCGACCACGTCTTGCTGCCACGGCTGCGCAATCTGGCGCAACGCCTGCATGCGTTCGGCGGTCGGTGCAACACCGCGCTGCTCCAGCCAGGCGCCGCAGAGCAACAGGCACACATCCGCGCCTTGTGCCTGCAAGCGCAGGCAAGCGGCTTCGACGCCCGAGTGGGCATACGTCGAGAGGGCAAAGCTCCACAGGTCAGCGCACATATTCACACCCAAGCCAGCGGCCAACGAAGCTGGTAGACTCCGCCGCCATTATGATCCGACTTCAAAGCCTAACATTACAGCGTGGCCCGCAACGTCTTCTTGAAGACGCCGAGCTGACCCTGCACGCCGGTCACAAAGCCGGCCTGATCGGTGCCAACGGCGCCGGCAAATCCACGTTGTTCGCCCTGTTGCTCGGTGAGCTGACCCCGGATTCCGGGAACTGCCTGCTGCCGGCCGACTGGCGCATCGCCCATATGCGCCAGGAGATCGACACCCTGGACCGCATCGCGATCGACTACGTGCTCGATGGCGACCTGCGCCTGCGCCAGGTACAACACGACCTGGCCGAGGCCGAGAAAGCCCAGGACGGCGCCGCCCAGGCCCGCCTGCACTCGGAACTCGACAGTGCCGACGGCTACACGGCCGACGCTCGCGCCCGCAAGATGCTGGCCGGCCTTGGTTTTACCAATGAACAGATGGACCGCCCGGTCGCCGACTTCTCCGGCGGTTGGCGCATGCGGCTGAACCTGGCCCAGGCGCTGATGTGCCCATCCGACCTGCTGCTGCTCGACGAACCGACCAACCACTTGGACCTCGATGCGATCCTGTGGCTGGAGGATTTCCTCAAGAGCTACCCGGGCACCTTGTTGCTGATTTCCCACGACCGGGATTTCCTCGACGCTGTGGTCGACAATATCGCCCACGTCGAACAGAAGAAAATCACGCTCTACCGTGGCGGCTACACCGCGTTCGAACGCGCCCGCGCCGAACGCCTGGCTCAGCAGCAGCAAGCCTTCGAGAAGCAGCAAGCGCAACGTGCGCACATGGAAAGCTACATCGCCCGGTTCAAGGCCCAGGCCACCAAGGCCCGTCAGGCCCAGAGCCGGATCAAGGCGTTGGAGCGCATGGAAGAGCTGTCGGCGGCCCACGTCGATTCGCCGTTCGACTTCGTGTTCCGCGAGTCGGTAAAGATCTCCAGCCCGTTGCTGGACCTTTCGGATGCACGCCTGGGTTATGGCGACAAAACCATCCTGGAGAAGGTCAAGCTGCAGCTCACGCCGGGTGCGCGTATCGGTTTGCTCGGCCCCAACGGCGCAGGCAAGTCGACGCTGATCAAGAACCTGTCGGGTGAACTGCAACCCCTGGCCGGCCGCCTGACGCGCGGCGAGAACCTGGTGGTGGGCTACTTCGCGCAGCATCAGCTGGATTCCCTCGATTCCAAGGCCAGCCCGTTGCTGCACCTGCAGCGTCTGGCGCCGACCGAACGTGAGCAAACCTTGCGTGACTTCCTTGGTGGCTTCGACTTCCGTGGCGCACGCATCGATGAGCCGGTGTTGAACTTCTCCGGCGGCGAAAAAGCCCGTCTGGCCTTGGCCCTGATCGCCTGGGACCGGCCAAACCTGCTGCTGCTCGACGAACCGACCAACCACCTGGACCTGGAAATGCGCCTGGCGCTGACCATGGCCTTGCAGGAATTCAGTGGTGCGGTACTGGTGGTGTCTCACGATCGCCACTTGCTCAAGAGCACCACCGACAACTTCCTGCTGGTGGCTGACGGCAAAGTTGAAGAGTTCGACGGCGACCTGGACGACTACGCACGGTGGCTGACGGACTACCGTCTGCGCAACGCGCCAGCCAGCAACACGCCGGTCAACCCGGACAAAACTGACAAGAAGGCCCAGCGCCAGGCCGCCGCCGCACTGCGCCAGCAGTTGGCGCCGCACAAGCGCGAAGCCGACAAGCTGGAAGCCGAGCTGGGCAAGGTGCACGAGCGCCTGGCCAGGATCGAAACCAGCCTGGGCGACAGCGCCGTGTACGAGGCGGCGCGCAAGGACGAGTTGCGCGACCTGTTGGCCGAACAAGCCAAGCTCAAGGTGCGTGAAGGTCAGTTAGAGGAAACCTGGATGGAAGCCCTCGAACTGCTGGAAACCCTGCAAGCGGAGCTGGAGGCGCTGTCCTGATGGAAGCGCTGCAATTGCCATTGCCGACGCAGTGGGTCGAACCGGTCTGGATCGCTGTGCAAATCCTGCTGATCCTGCTGGCGGGTTATCTCGCCCAGCGCTTCGTCGCCAAGGGTCTGAATCGTCTGGGGGAGCGCTACCCGTTCCCGCCACAACTGCTGATGCCCCTGCGTGGCGGCCTGCGCTGGCTGATCATGGGCAGCGCGTTGATCTTTGTGCTGGGCCGTCTTGGTGTGTCAGCCACGGTGCTGTGGACGGCGCTGTCGGGGTTTGTCGCAGTGGCCGCCGTGGCGTTTTTCGCGATGTGGTCGGTGCTGTCCAACCTGCTGTGCGCGATCTTGATTTTCACCGTCGGGCCGTTCCGCCTGGGTGACATCGTTGAGTTGGTGGATACCGTCGACAAACCGGGCGTCAAAGGCCGGGTCGTGGCGATCAACCTGCTCTACACCACATTGATCGAAGTGCAGGACGCCGGTACCGACAGTGCGATGGTGCAAGTGCCTAACAGCCTGTTCTTCCAGCGCTCGGTGCGGCGTTGGCCCGGCACCCATGTGTTTCCGGGCGACCGCTAGTATTTACATCCTGTAAAAATATCTAGCCAGCCTTTGCTCGGCGGAGTTAGCTTTAGGCTCAACCGCTAACTCTCCCTCTGAGGTGTGTAATGGCACTCGACACATGGCTGGCCTTTTTTGTGGCCAGTTGGATCATCTCCCTGTCCCCCGGCGCTGGCGCCATCGCGTCGATGTCCAGCGGCCTGCAATACGGTTTCCTGCGCGGCTATTGGAATGCCATTGGCCTGCAACTGGGCCTGGCGATGCAGATTGCTGTGGTCGCGGGTGGCCTGGGTGCCATTCTGGCGGCGTCCTCGAACGCGTTTTATGCGATCAAATGGTTTGGCGTGGCGTACCTGGTGTACCTCGCGGTCAAGCAATGGCGCGCGCTGCCCATGGACATGAGCGAAGATTCAGCCATACGCCCGATCGGCAAGCCGCTGGCGATGATGTTCCGTGGTTTTCTGGTCAATGCCAGCAACCCCAAGGCGCTGGTGTTCATGCTGGCGGTGCTGCCGCAGTTCGTGAACCCGCAGGCGCCACTGCTGATTCAGTACCTGATCCTGGGCGCGACCATGATCTGCGTCGATATGATCGTGATGGCGGGCTATACGGGGCTGGCGTCGAAGGTCTTGCGCCTGCTGCGCACGCCTAAACAGCAAAAACGCATGAACCGCACCTTTGCCGGGTTGTTTGTGGGGGCTGCGGGTTTCCTGGCCAGTCTGCATCGCGCAACGGCTTGATTGACGAAACCGGATCAAAAATGTGGGAGCCGGCTTGCCTGCGATAGCATCACCGAGGTGTAACTGACGCACCGCAGTGTCTGTATCGCAGGCAAGCCAGCTCCCACATTTGTTATGTGTTGGCTCTGAGACGAGTGCTCAGCGCAGAATCTTCGGCGCTTCGTCCCTTGGCAGGTTGTTGCGCAGCGCAGGCTTGCCGGGTTCTTGATACCCGCCGCCCAGCTGCTCTGCCAATTGCCGGGCCACATCTTCACCCAAGGCTTTCGACACGTCCCTTACCACCCGCGGCCGGTTCAGGCTCACGCGTAGATCGCGGCTGTTCACCAGCTTGGTGTCCTGGCCTTCACCCATCGCGGTAAATGCCGAGGTGATCTCGAAGGTGCGCGTGTTGATCAGGCTGAAATCCGCCACCAGCGTCAGGCCCAGCACGGCCGAGTAGCTGTTGGTGTGGTCCAGCGCGTTGATGTCCTGGGTGAAGTCGATGTCTGACAAGGTGCCGAACAGCACGTAGTCGGCGCCCTTGAAGTTGCCGGCCTTGATGCGCTTGATCACGTCATACACATCGCCCTTGGCGTCGGCGGTGTAAGGCGTGCCCTGTACCAGCTGGAACTGGTGCGACTTGAGAATCTCGCCCTTGATATCACCACTGAATTTACGCAGCTCAGCCTGTTCGATGTAGCTGGTGCGGCTCTCATACTCGCTGTAGCTCGACGCACCGCTGGCCTGATAGGCGCTGGCCTGGAAGTTGTTGCTGGCCGAGACCGCGTGGATGTACTCCTCGACGCGTGCCTCGTAGGCAAGGTCAGTCACCGCGATCTTCGGGGCGGCCGAGGCGCCAAAGGCGCACAGCAGGCCGATCATGCCGATCCATGCACGCATTGCTCAGCGCTCCGTGGTTTTGCGGATTTCTTTCTCGTCCATCCATTCGGCCAGGCCGCTCTCGACGTCGATCAGCTGCAGGCTGAATTTGTAGAAGACGTCTTTGTAGTCCGAGCTGCGCTTGACGATGGAGCTGATGGAGCCTTCCAGGCGGTACTTGGCGGCGACCATATTGCCGGTCTTGCTGACCGTGGCTTTTTTGTACAGGCCACTCTGGTTTTGCAGCTTGAGCTGATCAACCTGGCTCTGCATATCGGTGTTGTCGCTGGCGAAGCGCGCAGTGCCGGTCTTCATCAGCTGGGTCTTGATCGACGTGGTGATCTCACGGGTGTCGATGTACTCGCTGGTCTTGTTCTTCACGTCATACACCTGCACGACCGGGCGGCCCTGCAAGATGCCGGACTGGGCCAGGGAGCGGGTCATGCTTTCGGCGATCATCTGCAGGTCGGTCGAGCCGAACTCGTTGGTGACCAACTCCACGGCCTTAGAGTCGCCGTAGCTGATGTTCTTGCCGCCAAGGACCGGCGAGGTGTTGGAGCAACCGCTGGCCAACAGGGCAACCACGGCGAGAATCGAGACGCGTGCAAACATGGGGAAATCTCTCTGAAAACTGATAGGTGAAGGCTTCAAGGCGTTTTCACTTCAAGACGAAAGTCCGCCGCCTGAGGCAGGTTGGCGATGGCCGGCAGGAAAGTGGCCTGGTTGGCGTACAGGTTCAGCACTTTCCAGGTTTCTTCATCGCCCACCGGGAAGCCGTCGGCGCCCAGCCAGGCAAAGCGGTAATACATCATCTGGTTGCTGCTGGTGATGTTGCTCAGCTGCACCTTGGCGGTGAGAAAGCCATTTTCGCGGGCCACACGAATGGCACCGACGGCGATGCCCTTGAACGTGCCCATCACCACGATTTTGCTGGCGGCGCTGCCAGGCTCCGGCGGCGGCGGGGTGGCACAGCCGGCGAGCAGGACCAGCGCCAGGGCGCCGAGAATGAAATGACGCATAGCGTGCTCCTTAAGGTTGTTTGAGGGCGATGGCCTGGTTGGCAGCACTCGGCACCACGTGGGCCGCGAGGCCGCCCGCGAATACCTGGTTGCCGACCACGCGCAGGGTGATCACTTGATAGCGCTGGTCGGCCTTGACCGTCACCAGCGTGCCGCCCAGGGCGTTGGGCAGGCTGACCTGGTGGTCGCCGTGCTTGAGGCGCAGTCGCGTCACTTGGGTCAGGTCCGGCAGCGTGCGCCAGGTGCGAGTGTCGGCGCCTTCGGTCACGGCCGAGGCGATGCCCAGCACCAGGCCCGCCATGGGGTTGGTCTTGTTCAGGTTGTTCTGCGCCACGCCACGGCTGACCGCACGCACGGTGGTGCGCAGGATGATCCCCGGCATGTCGTCACGCAGCGCGCGGCGCGACATGGCCGTGGTGCTGTTGAGTGCGGTGAGGTTCTGTTGCTTGCCGTCCACGCCGATCTGGCCAAAGGTCGCCGTGGAGTTATCGGCCTTGATCACCGGGAACGACAGCGGGGTGATCACCAGGTTGCCATTGATCGGGATTGGCAATGGCAGGCGGATCGAATCGCGTGCCGGTGCCAGGCCGCTCTGGACCACGATCAGCACGTCGGTCTCATCGGCGCCGCCCCTGGACTTGTCCAGCTCGAGCAACGCCTGCTCCAGCAGCGGCGTGTTGGGGCGCAGCTCGGCGGCCTTGCGGTAGCCGGGCGCAGCCAGGTCTTTTTCGCCGAGGGCTTCGTAGACGAAGCCTGCCAGGTAATGGCTGAACGCACTCTGGTAGCTGTTTTTCAGGCCGACCACATCCGGCGCGTCCAGCGCTTCCACCGGGTAACCGCGCAGGTCTTTGATCTGAGTGGTGACGCCTTGGCGCTCGGCTTCGTTTTCGCGCTTGAGGTATTCCTTGTCGCGCAGGTCGGCGATCACCGCTTCACGTTCGTGGGTCTTCTTGATCTCGGTGCGGGCACCGTCGAAGTCATTCACGGCCAGCAGGTTCAAGGCCATCTGGGTGGTGAGCATGACTTTTTCGTAGTCATAACCTTCGTAGCGACGCACTTTGTCGTTGACCAGGAAGCTGCCGAACTGGGCGAGGTACTTTTCGCTGTCGAACTTGACCGACTCTTCCCACTTGTAGACTTGCAGGTCGGCGCTGCGCCAGGCGGTCTGGCTGCCGGTGAGGTCGCCCTTGGCGCGCAACAGCTCGCCCTTTTCGAAGAAATAGAGCAGGTCTTTGTCGTCGCCGGTATTGTTTTTTTCCAGCAGGGTCAGGGCACCGTCGACATTGCCGGTGGCCAGCTGTTGGTTGGTGGCTTGCAGCTCCGTGTCGTAGCTGCGAAACATCGAACAACCGGACAGCAAGGTCACCGCCGCGAGTGCGAGCGGGGTTAAGGCGCGAAATGCCATACAAACTTCTTCCCTGAAAATAATCAGCCGATGTGCCTATTCCTCATAAAAACGAGGAAATAAATTCCCTTTCGCAATAACAGGGCGCGGCATTATAGGCGCCATTACTGGCAAAACAATGGCTTTTTGCTTCGTTTATTTGTGCGATTGCCATCATGCCGACAGCGATATTTCCATCGCCTTATCACTGACGTCTTGAGTCAAACCCCTTAACGTTAAACAATGTGTTACTTCGCATTTCCCTTTGAGATTCATTCATGACTGCCCTTTACCGTTTTCTCGCCTGGCTGATGCTGCCGGCGCTGATGTCGTGCAGCTTTAATCTGTTGGCGGCCACTGCCGAGGGCGCGCCTCAAGCCTTGCATCTGCTCGATTACATCGGGGCCGACTACCCGCCGACGGTGGACGCGGGCACGGTCGTGGATGAATCCGAATACCGCGAGCAGGTGGAGTTTCTTGGGGTATTGCAGGGCCTGGTAGCGGATTTACCCGAGAAGCCCGAACGCGCCGATTTGATAAAGGGCGTCAATGAATTGCTGGCGGCGGTGACCGCGCGTGAAGAGGGCACGATCGTCGCCCACCAGGCCCGTCAATTGGGTGCCAAGTTGGCAGTGGCGTACGAAGTCAGCCAGGCTCCGGCGATCACACCAGACCCCACGCGCGGCGCACCGCTCTATGCCCAGCACTGCTCGGTGTGCCACGGCACTGCGGGCGCCGGTGATGGCCCGGCCAGCACCGGCATGACGCCGCCGCCCGCGAACCTGCGTGACGCCGCGCGCCTGGACCGCCTGAGCCTTTACGCGATCTACAACACACTCGGCCTGGGCGTCGAGGGCACTGACATGCCGTCTTTCGCCGACCAACTCGATGACCGTCAACGCTGGGACCTGGCGACCTACATCGCCGGTTTCACTGCTGACCCGGCTGCGGCAAACAGCGAACAACCCTTCAACCTTGCCGACCTGGCCCGCCAGACCCCCAATGAAGTGCTGGCCGCAAACGGCCCGGCCGCCGCCGCGACGTTCCGCGCCCAACGTGCGCAGCCGCCGCAGGTCAAGCGTGGCCCGGCACAGTTGCTCGATTACACCGCGACCACGCTGGACAAGAGCCTCGCCGCGTTCCGTAACGGTGATCACGAACAGGCCTACGACTTGTCGGTAGCCGCCTACCTGGAAGGGTTTGAGCTGGTAGAAAGCTCGTTGGACAACGTCGATGCCAACGTGCGCAAGGACACCGAGAAAGCCCTGATGGCCTACCGGCAGTCATTGCAGGACGGCCTGCCGATCGAGCAGGTGCAACAGCGTCTGGACGTGGCCAAGGGCAAACTCACTGAATCTGCCGGTCTGCTGGGCAGCGATGGCTTGAGCTGGTCGTTGAGCTACATCTCCGGCCTCCTGATTCTGTTGCGTGAAGGTCTGGAAGCGATCCTGGTGCTGGCGGCGATTCTGGCTTTCCTGCGTAACACCGGCCAGCAATCGGCGGTGCGCAGCGTCAACGTCGGTTGGGGCCTGGCGCTGTTGGCCGGGCTGGCGACGTGGGCATTGGCGGCGTATGTGATTGACGTCAGCGGCGCCCAGCGCGAATTGCTTGAGGGCTGCACGGCACTGTTCGCCAGCGTGATGGTGCTGTGGTTGGGCGTGTGGATGCACGACCGACGCCACGCGGCGGCCTGGCAGGATTACATCAAGAGCAGCCTGGTGGGCGGCGGCGGCCGCTTCGGCTTTGCGATGCTGGCGTTCTTCTCGGTGTACCGCGAGCTGTTCGAAGTGATCCTGTTCTACGAAACCCTGTGGCTGCAAGCCGGCCCTGCCGGGCACAACGCGGTGCTGGCCGGTGGCGCCACGGCGCTGGTGCTGCTGGTGGGCCTGGCGTGGGTGATCCTGCGCGGCTCGGCGAAGCTGCCCTTGGCGTTGTTCTTCGGCATCAACGCAGCGCTGCTGTGCGCGCTGTCGGTGGTGTTCGCCGGCCATGGCGTGAAGGCCTTGCAGGAAGCCGGCATCTTCGGCACACGGCCGGTGGCGTTCTTTGACTTCGACTGGCTGGGCATCCACGCCGACGCGTATTCGTTGAGTGCGCAGGCCGTGGCGATCCTGGCGATTGTGGTGCTGTACGGCCGCAGCCGCCTGGCAGAAAAACGCCGCGTGGCAGCCTGACCATGCGCGTGTGGATCGATGCGGATGCTTGCCCACGGGCGGCCAAGGACCAAGTGGTGAAATTCGCCCTCAAGCGCCAGTTCGAGGTGGTGTTGGTGGCGGGGCAAAGCCAGATCAAACCGAGCTTTGCGTGTGTGAAGTTGATCGTGGTACCCAGCGGCCCGGATGCGGCGGATGACTACCTGGTGGAACACGCCGTGCCCGGTGAGCTGGTGATTTGCAGCGACGTGCCCTTGGCCGACCGGCTGGTGAAGAAGGGCGTCACGGCCCTTGACCCACGCGGTAAGGAGTTCAGCCCGGCAAACATGAGCGAACGGCTGGCGGTGCGTAACCTGTTTACTGATCTGCGCGAGCAGGGCCAGATGGGCGGAGGGCCGCCGCCCCATGGGGAAAAGGATAAGCAGGCGTTTGCCAATGCGCTGGACAGGATATTGACCAAGCTAATGCGCGAGGCCTGACGTTGGCGGGCGGTGTTCCTGTGGTGAGCGGGCTTGCCCTGCGTTGGGGGGCGAAGCCGCCCCAAAACTGCGCGCCGCAGATTAACTGACTGACCGCGTCGCCTGAATTGGGGCTGCTGCGCAGCCCAACGCGGGGCAAGCCCGCTCGCCACAATAAGCCCTGCTCGCCACGAAGAGCTTGCCCGCCACAATAGGTGGGCTAGCCACCCTTAAGTGTTCGGGAGGCGATCAATCATCCTCGTGAGTCAATTCCAATACCCGATCCACGAGTTTGTTGATACCTGAGGCCACTTCGCTGATGTTCTTGCCAAGCATGTAGGCCGGGGTGCTCACCAGTTTGCGCGGGGTGTCCTCGACGATGTCTTCCACTGTGCAGTCGCGGTGGGTGGCGCCCATCTTGTCGAGGGCAGCGGCGGTGTCGGCATCGTTGCCGATGGTGCAGGTCACGCCGGGGCCGTAGATTTTCGCGGCCAGTGCCGGCGAAATGCAGATCAGCCCCACCGGCTTGCTCGCTTCGGCGAAGGCTTCCGCCAGCGCCAGCACCTGCGGATTGACGCTGCAACCTGCGCCTTCCACGGCAAAGTTCGACAGGTTCTTCGCCGCGCCAAACCCGCCGGGCACGATCAGCGCATCAAAGTCTTCGGCGCGGGCCTCTCGAATATCTTTCACGTCACCCCGGGCAATCCGCGCCGACTCCACCAGCACGTTACGCGACTCGGGCATCTCTTCGCCGGTGAGGTGGTTGATCACGTGATGTTGCGCGATATCCGGCGCAAAACATTGCACCTGGGCGCCCCGCTGGTCCAGGCGCAGCAAGGTGATCACGCTTTCGTGGATCTCTGCGCCGTCGTACACGCCACAGCCGGAAAGGATCACTGCAATCTTTTTGCTCATGAGTATTTCTCCCTATTTCATGGCGTTAAATGTCTACTAATTTGTCACCTGTTGCCAATGGGATCTCGCGCCGCTACACCTAATCTTGATGTAACAAAAACAGACCGGACTAGCCCATGGACTTCGTGCCTTACGCGGTACCGTTTTTCATCGCCTTGATCGTGGTTGAGCTGCTGGCCGACCGCTGGCGCGGCGAGCGCAACTATCGGGTGGCCGACGCCATCAACAGCCTCAGCACGGGCGTGCTGTCCACCACCACGGGCTTGCTGACAAAAGGCGTCGGGCTGCTGACCTACGCCTTCGCCCTCAAGCACCTGGCCCTGATCGAACTCTCGGCCCAGAGCGTGTGGACCTGGGTATTCGCCTTTGTGTTCTATGACTTCTGCTACTACTGGCTGCATCGCTGCGGGCATGAGCGCAACATCCTGTGGGCCGCGCACTCGGTGCATCACCAGAGCGAGGACTACAACCTCACCACCGCCCTGCGCCAGACCAGTACCGGCTTCTTGCTGAGCTGGATTTTCTACCTGCCCCTGGCCGTGGTGGGCGTGCCGCTGGTGGTGTTTATCAGCGTGGCCTCGCTCAATCTTCTGTATCAGTTCTGGGTGCACACCCGCCACGTGCCCAAGCTTGGCTGGTTCGAATGGTTCTTCGTCACACCGTCCAATCATCGGGCTCACCATGCACAGAACGCTCTTTACATGGATCGCAACTATGGCGGCGTGTTCATTATTTGGGACCGGCTGTTCGGCAGCTTCCAGGAAGAAGACGACAACGAGCCGGTGATCTTTGGCGTGACCACGCCCTTGGCCAGTTGGAACCCGCTGTGGGCCAACCTGCAGTTTTATGCGCAGTTGTGGAGTGATGCGCGGCGTACCGAGAGCTGGTGGGACAAGCTGCGCATCTGGTTCATGCGCACCGGGTGGCGCCCGGCGGATGTCAAAGCCAAATACCCGCTGGCCAAGCCCGATTTGAGCCAGTTCCGCAAATTCGAAGTGCCGCTGGACGCACGCCAGCAAATCTACGTTGCCCTGCAATTTGCGGCATATGTGGGGTTTGGCAGCTATCTGATGAATGCCGGCGAAGGGCTGCCCACGGCGGCGTTGATCCTGGGCTGGAGCGCGATGGCGTCAGGGTTGTTCACGCTGGGCGTGGCGTTGGAAAATCGCCCCTGGGCCCTGAAAGCTGAGCTGGTGCGCCTGGGGCTGAATGTACCGTTGGTATGGCTGGCGCCGGTGGTGGGGCTGTGGCCGGCCAGCAATTTGGGCTGGCTGGGCCTGGTGAGTTACAGCTTGCTCAGCGTGATGGGTCTCTACTGCTGCAGAGACCGGCTTACTCGATTGGCGTCTTAGGCGCGTCGACCTTGGCGGGCTCGGCGAGTTGCTCTGCGGCCAGCCGGGCCTTGGCATCTTCGCAGGCCTGGCGGGCAATGCGCGCGTTCTTGAAGCGGCGGCGCAGCCACAGGCCCAGGCCCAGCAACAGCAGCGCGCCCAGCACCCACAGCTCATATTTCTTGATGCTGCCGAGCATGCCTTCCAGCACCGCGCCAAAATGATAAGCCGCAGCGCCCAGCGCCGCCGCCCACACCGCCGCGCCAATGCCGTTGAGCAGCAGGTAGCGCAAAGGCGGGTAGCCGGACAAGCCAATCGCCACCGGCATCACGGTGCGCAGCCCGTAGACGAACCGAAAGCTCAACACCCAGATATCCGGATGCTTGCGGATGTGTTCCAGCGCTTTGTCGCCCATCAATTGCCAGCGCGGCTTGCGCGCCAACAGTTTGCGGCCATGCTTGCGCCCCAGGAAGTACCACAGCTGGTCACCGGCATAGCTGCCAAAGAAGGCAACGACCACCACCAGGTTGATATCCATGTATCCACGGAACGCCAGGAAGCCTGCGAGAACCAGAATGGTTTCGCCTTCGAAGAACGTGCCCAGGAAGAGCGCAAAGTAGCCGAAGTCATGCAGAAATTGTTGAAGCATGGTCTGGGGTGCTGGCGAAATGAACGCGCAGCCTACGCCTTCGTGAACATTCATGAAAGTATCGAGATGTGTCACGAAGTGAACAATTCCTACATATGCGACGAATGCGACTGCAGGTCGCATCGATAAGCACAACTGTCATTCCTTCGTCATAATGGCCGCTTATAACTGCAACGCTCGCCCGTAAACACGGGCTCAGGAGTCTGTCGTGAGCTTTACCCCTGCCAATCGCCTGTTCCCTGCTACCCGCCTGCGCCGCAATCGCCGTGATGATTTTTCTCGCCGCCTGGTGCGTGAAAACGTGCTGACGACGAACGATCTGATCTTGCCGGTGTTTGTGCTGGACGGTGAAAACCGTCGGGAAGCCGTGGCATCGATGCCGGGTGTGGAGCGTTTGACCATTGATCAGCTGCTGATCGAGGCGGCGAACTGGGTGGAACTCGGAATTCCGGCGCTGGCGCTGTTTCCAGTGACGCCGTCTGAACTCAAGTCTCTTGACGCTGCGCAAGCCTGGAACCCGCAAGGCATTGCCCAGCGTGCCACCCGCGCGTTGCGCGAGCGTTTCCCGCAGCTGGGGGTGATCGCCGACGTGGCGCTGGACCCGTTCACCACCCACGGCCAGGATGGCATTCTTGACGAAGACGGCTATGTTCAAAACGACATTACCGTCGATGCGCTGGTCAAACAGGCGTTGTCCCACGCAGCCGCTGGCGCCCAGGTCGTCGCACCGTCGGACATGATGGACGGTCGCATCCAGGCGATTCGCGAAGCCCTGGAGCTGGCCGGTCACGTCAATGTGCGGATCATGGCCTACTCGGCCAAGTACGCCAGCGCCTATTACGGGCCTTTCCGCGATGCGGTGGGCTCGGCACTGAATCTGGGCAAGGCCAACAAGGCTTCGTACCAGATGGACCCGGCCAACAGCCAGGAAGCCCTGCACGAAGTCGCGGCGGATCTGGCTGAGGGCGCCGACATGGTGATGGTCAAGCCAGGGATGCCGTACCTGGACATCCTTTATCGGGTCAAAGAGGAATTCAAGGTGCCGACCTTTGTCTATCAGGTCAGCGGTGAATACGCGATGCACATGGCCGCGATCCAGAATGGTTGGTTGAGTGAAGCGGTGATCCTCGAATCCCTGACTGCCTTTAAACGTGCCGGCGCTGATGGCATTCTGACCTACTTCGCCGCCCGCGCCGCCCAATTGCTTAGAGAGCAACAATAGCCCTCACAGGAACACTCAATGAATACCGAAGGACTCTCAGAAGTTGCCGTAAAAGACGCTCACCCGGTGGTGGAACAAGTCACCGAAACGCCGCCGGAGCTGGAGCCCGCACCGCCTGCCGTGGTGGCCGAGGCCCCCGCGCCGGCGCCGGTGGTCGCGGTGACCAACCTGGATGACAGCAGCCTGTACATCCACCGCGAGCTGTCACAACTGCAATTCAACATCCGCGTGCTCGAGCAGGCGCTGGATGAGTCCTATCCGCTGCTGGAACGGCTGAAATTCCTGCTGATTTTCTCCAGCAACCTGGACGAGTTCTTCGAGATCCGCGTCGCCGGCCTCAAGAAGCAAATCACCTTCGCCCGCGAACAAGCGGGCGCCGACGGCCTGCAGCCGCACCAGGCCCTGGCGCGCATCAGCGAGCTGGTGCACGGCCACGTGGACCGCCAATACGCGATCCTCAACGACATCCTGTTGCCGGAGCTGGAAAAACATCAGGTCCGCTTCATTCGTCGCCGGCACTGGACCACCAAGATCAAGACCTGGGTGCGCCGTTACTTCCGAGACGAAATTTCGCCGATCATCACCCCGATTGGTCTGGACCCGACGCACCCGTTCCCGCTGCTGGTGAACAAGAGCCTGAACTTCATCGTCGAACTGGAAGGCATCGACGCCTTCGGCCGCGATTCGGGCCTGGCGATCATCCCGGCGCCGCGTCTGTTGCCACGAATCATCAAGGTACCGGAAGAGGTGGGGGGCGCTGGCGACAACTATGTATTCCTGTCGTCGATGATCCACGCGCACGCCGATGACCTGTTCCAGGGCATGAAGGTAAAGGGCTGCTACCAGTTCCGCCTGACCCGTAACGCCGACCTGGCGCTGGACTCCGAAGACGTCGAAGACTTGGCCCGCGCCCTGCGCGGTGAGCTGTTCTCGCGCCGCTACGGCGACGCGGTGCGTCTGGAAGTGGCAGACACCTGCCCTAAACACCTGTCGGACTACCTGCTCAAGCAGTTCAACCTGGCCGAGTCCGAGTTGTACCAGGTCAATGGCCCGGTCAACCTGACGCGCCTGTTCAGCATCACCGGTCTGGACAGCCACCCGGAGCTGCAATACACGCCGTTCACGCCGCAGATCCCGAAATTGCTGCAAAACAGCGAGAACATCTTCAGCGTGGTGAGCAAGCAGGACATTCTGCTGCTGCACCCGTTCGAGTCGTTCACCCCGGTGGTCGACCTGCTGCGCCAGGCCGCCAAGGACCCGCATGTTCTGGCTGTGCGCCAGACGCTGTACCGTTCCGGCGCCAACTCGGAAATCGTCGACGCACTGGTAGATGCCGCGCGAAACGGCAAGGAAGTCACCGCGGTGATCGAGTTGCGTGCGCGCTTCGACGAAGAGTCCAACCTGCAACTGGCCAGCCGCCTGCAAGCGGCCGGTGCCGTGGTGATCTACGGCGTGGTCGGTTTCAAGACCCACGCCAAGATGATGCTGATCCTGCGCCGCGAAGCCGGCGAGATTGTGCGTTACGCGCACTTGGGCACTGGCAACTACCACGCCGGCAACGCCAAGCTCTACACCGACTACAGCCTGCTGACCTCCGACGACGCGTTGTGTGAAGACGTCGGCAAGTTGTTCAGCCAGTTGATCGGCATGGGCAAGACCTTGCGCATGAAGAAGCTGCTGCACGCGCCGTTCACGCTCAAAAAGGGCATGCTCGACATGATTGCCCGCGAGACCCAGTTCGCCCTCGACGGCAAACCGGCGCACATCATCGCCAAGTTCAACTCGCTGACCGATCCGAAGATCATCCGCGCGCTGTACAAGGCCAGCCAGTCCGGCGTGCGCATCGACTTGGTGGTGCGTGGCATGTGCTGCCTGCGTCCGGGCATCGCCGGGGTTTCGCATAACATCCACGTGCGATCGATCATCGGGCGCTTCCTGGAGCACACGCGGGTGTTCTACTTCCTCAACGGCGGCGAAGAGCAGATGTTCCTCTCCAGTGCCGACTGGATGGAGCGCAACCTCGATAAGCGTGTAGAGACCTGCTTCCCGGTGGAAGGCAAGAAGCTGATCATGCGCGTCAAGAAAGAGCTGGAAAGCTACCTCACTGACAACACCCACAGCTGGAGCCTGCAGTCGGACGGCCGCTACGTGCGCAACACGCCGACCGGCAACCAGAACCCGCGCAGTGCGCAGGCGACGTTGCTGGAAAAGCTGGGTAGCCCGATTCTTGCGGTGAACTAAAGCCAACGCGCTCTTAAAATGTGGGAGGGGGCTTGCCCCCGATGAAGGAGTGTCAGTCAACAGATTCATTGACTGGTCCTCCGCCATCGGGGGCAAGCCCCCTCCCACATGTGTTTTTGCAGTGTTCTTTAGATCGGCTCAGCGCAGGTTCAGGCTGAACCCCACCCGCGTCAGCCATTCCGCTTCCTGGGCAAAATCCGCCTGGGTCAGCTGGTTTTCATCCAGCCAGCCTTTGGGGAACACCACATCCAGGCTGTCGCCGTGGGCGCGCAGGGTAACCTGGGGCATTTCCTGGGTGCCGCGAATGTGGTGGAACAGGATCGCAAAGCGCAGCAGCACGCACAGGCGAATCAGCTTGCTGCCTTCGCTGCCGAAGTCGGCAAACTTGTCCTTGGGAATGTTGCGGCGATGGCCACGCACCAGCAGGGCGAGCATCTGTTGGTCTTCGCGCGAGAAACCGGCGAGGTCCGAGTGCTCGATCAGGTAGGCGCCATGCTTGTGGTAATGGTAGTGGGCGATGTCCAGGCCCACTTCATGCACCTTGGCTGCCCAGCCGAGCAGCTCGCGCCACACGCCGTCTGCCAGGTCCCAGTCCTCGGCCACCTGGTCGAAGGCATGCAGGGCCTTGCGCTCCACGCGCGCGGCTTGTTCCAGGTCGACGTGATAACGCTCCATCAACGAGCTGAGGGTGCGTTCACGCACGTCTTCATGGTGATGGCGGCCCAGCAGGTCATAGAGCACGCCTTCGCGCAGCGCGCCGTCGCAGTGGTCCATGCGTTGCAGTTCGAGGGCGTCGAAAATCGCCTCGAGAATCGCCAGGCCGGCCGGGAAAATGGTGCGCCGATCAGGCTTGATGCCGTCAAAGTCGATTTTCTCTGCGTCGCCCAGCTTGAACAGTTTGCGCTTGAGCCAGGCCAGGCCTTCGGCGTTGACCTCACCGGTGCCATGGCCGCCGGCTTTGAGGGCCAGGCCGATCGCGCGGATGGTGCCGGACGAGCCGATGGCTTCATCCCAGGTCAAGCGATGCAGGGCGTGTTCGATGCTCATGATTTCCAGACGCGCCGCGGTGTAGGCCTGGGCATAGCGCGCCGGGGTGATCTTGCCGTCCTTGAAATAACGCTGGGTATAACTGACGCAACCCATCTGCAGGCTTTCGCGCAGCAGCGGTTCGAAACGCTGGCCGATGATGAATTCGGTACTGCCGCCGCCGATGTCCGCCACCAGGCGTTTGCCCGGGGTGTCGGCCAGGGTGTGGGAGACGCCGAGGTAGATCAGGCGCGCTTCTTCGCGGCCCGAAATAACCTCTACCGGATGCCCAAGGATTGCTTCGGCGCGGCGGATGAACTCGCCGCGGTTGCGGGCTTCGCGCAAGGCGTTGGTGCCAACGATTCGCACAGCGCCCAGGGGCATGCCGTTGATCAGTTGGGCAAAGCGCTTGAGGCAATCGAGCCCGCGCTGCATGGATTCTTCATTGAGCTGGCGCTCGTCGTCGATCCCGGCAGCCAGTTGCACTTTTTCGCCGAGCCGCTCAAGGATGCGGATTTCGCCGTTCTGGGCCTTGGCCACGACCATGTGAAAGCTGTTGGAGCCCAGGTCGATAGCGGCGATCAAGGACAGATTCTTGGCTTGGGATTGCGGCATGGTTTGGGGGTCTCGGTCGATAACCTGACCATCGTGCCACGATCGAACGCTGGCGCCAACGCGTTGTGCTTCAGTAATTTGCGTGATGCTGTCTGTGGGGAATTCATGTGGGAAATGTAGGCCGGTTTCGTAAGCATGCGACGAATAAGCCATTCAATGATGTAGGCATTTTGACGTTTGTGGTTTTCAAGGCGGATTCTGAATTTGCCTACAATGATTGAGTCGCTGTTCTCTTAGTTTGTTTTGTTATGGACTACCTTGTTATTAACTGTGAGCCACTATTTATTTTCATCACTCCGACAATAACTGATGTGTTGTCCGATTTTTTAATGAGGTACCAAAGCAGCAGACTGTCACTCGGCAATGTTGCCTGGGTGTTATTTATTTATCGTTATGTATGTCCGGGAAGATAAGTGGTTGGGCGATGGATTCGCCAGGACGCGAATAAACAATGCCTGTTAACTTCGTAGTGACAGGACAAAAATGAAAACAATTGTTGGTTTGACTCTCGGTATCGCCTGCCTGGCTGCAACCCTCAACGCTCAGGCGACCACCAGTGCCCAATTGGTCGTCAGGGGCACGATTACTCCCGCTGCCTGTAACCTCAGCCTCGCCGGCAGCGGCATCATCGACTACGGCACGATTCGCTCCGGCGAATTATCCCAGACCGCGTTCAACACCCGCGAAGAGAAGACCACTTCCCTGGTGGTCAATTGCGGCACGACGCCGGCGAGGTTCGGAATCTCCTTCACCGACCTGCAGGCGGGCAGCAAAGTGCCGGGTGTCCTGGGTCCAGGCTTTACCGAGGCGCAGAATTTTGGTCTGGGTTCTGTAGGGACTCGGCGAACCGGTGGCTATTCGGTCACGCTCAGGGACCTACGTTCTGCCGGCGTGGCGCTGTACCCCATCCTGCGTAATGGCACCGGCGTTTGGCTCACCAGCGATGGCAAAGTTGCTCAATCACCTGCCCAGTATTCGTGGCGCAATAGCACCACCTTTACGCCGGCCTCTATCAACCAGTTGACCGGCACTCTTGCGGTGAAGGCGGTCATCAACCGGGCGCAGGATCTGGACTTGAGTCGCGATGTCTCCCTTGATGGGCGCGCCACACTGGTATTGAGTTACATCTAAACAGCGCAAAACAGCCAATCAAGAAACTGACACTTTCTGGTTGGCTGTTTTTTTGTGGGCGTTTAACTGCCCAGGGTCAACTTTGTCGGTTGCGGGGAACGTCGAGTGCGTGGGTTTTCAATAATAAGTTTTATGTTGTTTTGGAGTGCAGGTGCCTGTGGATTTTTTACCGATGTTGCCCTGGCGGACGGCATGCTTCCGGAAACAACGGTTGTGGTGCTTTATGAGGAAGAGGGCGAGGCCACAATAAACATCAAGAACACCGATGCCGGGCCGGCGTTGCTTCACTCGGTGGTGGAGAACGTGCCCGAGGACCCGCAACTGCTGTTGATCGTTACACCGCCCATCACACGAGTGGAGGCGGGCGACACGCAGTTGGTGCGTTTTATCAGCACCCAGGGTGAGCCGCTCAAGACCCAACGCCTCAAGCGTGTGTCGTTCGAGGGCATCCCCCAGGCGCGCACGGCGGGCGGTGCGACCATCGGTATCACCCTTCGGCAGAATTTGCCGCTGATCCTGCACCCCAAAGGTTTGCCTCGGCACACAACCCCCTGGGAGTTGTTGAAGTGGAAGCGGACCGGGCAGGGCCTCACGGTCCATAACGACAGTGCCTATGTGGTGCGCCTGGCGCCGGAGGTGCGCCTGCTTCCACAAGGCGCCTCGGCCACACTGCCGCGCGCTTACCTTTTGCCGGGTGAAGCATTGACCGCAGAGGTCGATGGCCCACTGGACGGTGTGGCCGAGGTCCAGATCCAGCCCGCCACGGTCTATGGGTTTTCGGTAGAAAACTACCGCGCCCCGATCCTTACCGATGAGGGTTGATCGGCCGATGATTAACCCTTCGAGTCACCGCATTGCGGCATTTTTTAGGCCCGGCAGGCCCACCTTGATCATGGGTTTTGCAGCCCTTTGGAGCTTGCCCGGCGTTGTTTCTGCGCTGGAGCTGGGAGAGGGCTTTGACCTCGCGGCACTGACGACCCACGGTATTGACCCCAAGGTCTCCGACTACTTTCGCAGTGCAGCGCGCTTTCGTGAAGGCGTCCACGTGGTGGGCCTGCGGGTCAATGGAAACCCGCTTGGGCTGGTAGATGCACGTTTCGATCACGAGGGTCGATTGTGTTTTACGCCTGGGCTGCTGGAAAAGGCCGGGCTGGTAAAGCCGCGCGACATCCTCCACGAAGGCGCTACACCGGACGCGGCCTGTCATGACTTTCTCGCTGCGTTCCCGACCACAATGCTGAGGTTGCGCCCCGGTACCGAGGAAGTGACGCTGGTTGTGCCGACCCAGTCATTGCGTGCGCCGCAGTGGGAGGCCGGGCCCTTTTCCACGGGCGGCGCAGCCGCGCTGTTCAACTATGACGTGCTGGGTCTGGACAGTCATTCGCGCAGTGGGCCCAGCCGGTTCATCTCGGCCTACACCGAGGCAGGCTTCAACCTTGACGATTGGGTGGTCCGCAGCCGCCAGTTCTATGTGTCCGACAACGGCAAGACACGCACCGAACACCTTTACGCGTTTGCCCAGCGGGATATTGCTGCGTTGCAGTCGACGTTCCAGGTCGGCCAGATCTCCAGCCATAACCCGTTGTTTGGCGGGGTCCAGTTGTCTGGGCTGCAGTTTTACCCCGATGGCCAATCGCGTGCCGCGGCGGGCGGCAACCATGCGGTGGTTGAAGGGCTCGCCCAGAGCCAGTCGCGGGTTGAAGTGCGCCAGTCCGGTGCGTTGATCTACAGCACGTTGGTGCCTGAAGGCCGGTTCAGGCTTGCGGGGTTGCCGCTGCTCAATGACACCAGTGACCTGGACGTCAGCGTGATCGATGTGCGCGGTGTCAGGCGCAGCTTCGTGGTGCCGGCGGCGTCGTTCGCGGGGGCTGGCCCGGCGGCGCCTGGTTATTATTTCTCGGTTGGCAAGTTGCGCAAAAACACCCTCGAAGAGGGGCCATCACCGCGGGTCGCCATGGCCAGCGGCACATGGGGGCTGGGGCGCGACTCGTCGGCGGGCTTTGGCTTGTTGAGCGCCGATGACTATGGGTCGGCGGGCGGCACCCTGAACAGCGTGTTTGTGCAGCGGGTTTCCGTGGGGGCGCGTCACAACTTGTCGCGAGACAGCAAAAACGCAGTGTCCGGGTCGCGCAGCAGCGTCTCCGTGAGCAGCCCGGTGCTGCCCAATGTTGACGTCAACCTCAGTGCGACCACCCAGACCCAGGGTTATCGTGAGGTCACTGAAGCCGGCCGCGTCTCCCGGCCCGACGAATTGGGTTCGCGCTTCAAGAACCAGTACACGGCAGGCATGAGCTGGGCCGACCCCACGCTGGGGGTGTTCTCGCTGGGTTATACCCGCAGCGCCCAATTTGACGGGCGAACGAGCGAGCATGTGTTCACCTCGTGGAACAAGTCATTCAGCCGCGCCGATGTCGCGTTGATTGCCGACTCGCAAGTGGGCGGCACTCGGTCTGATCGTGACGTCACGCGTGCCGGCAACCGGCGCGAACGGGCGCTGGACAACGATTTGTCCGTGCGGTTACAGGTCAGCGTGCCATTGGGTGGGGAGCGTCGTGTGCACAGTTACACCAGTCGTCGCGGTGATCAGTTCACCGCCGGCACGTCGCTCAGTGAACGGGTCAACGAGTATGTGAATTACGAAGTGGGCGTCGAGCGCGACCTCAAGGCCCGGCAGGCATCGGTGCGCGGGCAGGTGGACCTGCTGCCTCGTTATACCCGGGTCGGCCTGGGTGTCAGCCGCGACCCGCAGGGCACCAGTTACACCGGGCAGTTGCAAGGCGGCGTGGTGGCTCACGCAGGCGGGCTGACCTTTTCGCCTTACCCCGTGCAGGACACCTTCGGCATCGTCTCTGTCGGGGATATCGGCGCGGCAAAAGTCCAGACCCCCCAAGGCCCGGTGTGGACCGATTTCAGCGGGCAAGCCGTGATCGCAGGCCTGCCGGCTTATACCAACAGCCGGGTTGAGGTGCAGACCCCGTCCTTGCCCAGGCGCGTCGACCTGAAAAACGGCACGCAGGTGCTCACGGCGGGCCGTGGATCCTTCAATGCCGTGGATTTCGATGTGGTGAAAGTGCGCCGTATTTTGCTCACCGCAAAGGATCAGCATGGCCGGCCATTGCCTCAAGGCGCCTCGGTGTTCGGCACGGGCGATCGCTTCGTGACCAGCGTGGTGGGCGAGGGCATGGTGTTCCTCAATGACGTCAATGAGGCGCAAAGCCTGCGTGTTTCATTGCCGGACGCTTCTACCTGCCTGCTACGCATTGACCTCAAGAGCCAACCCGACAATGACAAGTTCTATGAAACCACCTCGGCGGTGTGCCATGGCCGTTAAGCTTAAAAGTGTGCCGTTGGTAATGCTCTGCGCACTGCTCGCGACGCCTGATGCCCGGGCGGAAAATTGCCGGTTATCGGTGAGCCAGCCGCGCATAGACTACGGCGCTATTCGCAGGGAGGCGCTTGTTGAAAGCACGTCCATGGCGCTCGGCACTCGCTCGTTGAGCGTGAATGTACTGTGTGCTGAGCCCGCGGCAATCGCGTTGCGTTTTGTCGGCGTGGCGGCCGATGGCGAGAGCTTTCGTTTTGGGCGCCAGGGGCGTTTGCGCCTGAACCTCAAACACGCGCGTTTAGATGGGCAAGCCGTCGGCTGGGCGCCCGCGCACTCAGCCGGCGAGACGGTCAGCGGGCACCTGTTGCCCGGCCAGACGTTGATAGCGCGAGTGGCCGGGGGGCCGAGGGCAGGGCGTCAATTCACGGCTCAGGTCGATATCGACACCGACCTGGCTGCCGATGCCTTCCAGGTGCGTAGCGAGACGCACCTTGAAGGGCAGGGCAGTTTCGAACTGGTCAGCCCGGTTGTTCCACTGAGCCAATGAAGTTGGCGAATTCCGGCGTTTTTGGGTTGGCGAACAGTGTCTTGGGGTCGCCCACCTCATGCACTTTGCCTTGGTGCATGAACACCAGTTTGTCGCCGACTTCCCGGGCGAAGCGCATTTCGTGGGTCACCATGATCAGGGTCATGCCGTCGTTGGCCAGTTGACGCACCACGCTGAGCACTTCATTGACCAGTTCAGGGTCCAGGGCCGAGGTGATTTCGTCGCACAGCAGCACCTTGGGTGACATGGCCATTGCACGCGCAATGGCGACGCGCTGTTGCTGGCCACCGGACAGGCGATCCGGGAAGGCGTCGAACTTCTCGCCCAGCCCGACGCGCTCCAGCATCTGCCTGGCAAGCTGTGCGGCTTTGGCCTTGGGCACTTTCTGCACCACTTGCGGTGCGAGCATGACGTTTTCGCCCACCGTCAGGTGCGGGAACAGGTTGAACTGCTGGAACACCATGCCGACTTTCTGTCGCAGGCTGCGCAGGTCGGCGCGCGCGGCATCGAGGTATTCGCCATCGACTTCGATCACACCGTCGTTGATCGATTCCAGGCCATTGAGGGTACGCAGCAAGGTGGACTTGCCCGAGCCGCTGCGGCCGATGATCGCCACCACCTGGCCCTCTTCCACGGTCAGGTCGATGCCCTTGAGTACGTGGTGATCGCCGTAATACTTATGCAGGGCGGAAATTCTAAGCAGAGGCATGCAGTCTCCTTTCCAGGTAGCGGGCACTGAGGGACAAGGGGTAGCAGAGCAGGAAGTAACCGAGGGCCACCAGGCCGTAGACCATAAAGGGTTCGAAGGTGGCGTTGGCGAGCATGCCGCCGGTCTTGGCCAGTTCGGTAAAGCCGATGATCGACGTCACGGCGGTGCCTTTGACCACCTGCACCGAGAAACCCACGGTGGGTGCCACGGCAATCCGCAGCGCTTGGGGCAGGATCACGTAGCGCAGTTGTTCAAGCGGGTTGAGCGCCAGGCTGGCCGACGCTTCCCATTGCCCATGGGCGATGGATTCAACGCAGCCGCGCCAGATCTCGGCCAGGTAGGCGCTGGTAAACAGGGTCAACGCGATTGCCGCTGCCAGCCAGGGCGAAATATCCACACCCAGCAGGGCAATGCCGAAAAACACCAGGAACAGCTGCATCAACAGCGGCGTGCCCTGAAACAGTTCGATATAGGTGCGCGCAACATTGCGCGCGAAGGCTTTGCGGCTGATGCGCATGGTCATCACCAGCAAACCGATCAGGCCGCCGCCGACAAACGCCACCAGCGACAGCAGCAGGGTCCATTGCAGGCCAACAGCCAGGTTGCGCACGATGTCCCAGAACGAAAAATCACTCATCGGCTGTTCCTCATCACAAACCGCCGGCCAATCCAGTTGAGCAACTGGCGAATCATCAACGCCATGCACAGGTACACCAGCGTGGTCAGTGCGTAGGTTTCAAAGGCGCGGAAGTTACGCGACTGAATAAAGTTGGCGGCAAAGCTCAGCTCTTCGGTGGCGATCTGCGAACACACGGCCGAGCCGAGCATCACGATGATGATCTGGCTGCTCAGGGCCGGCCACACCTTGCCCAGCGCCGGCAGCAGCACCACGTGGCGGAACGCTTCGAAACGCGTCATTGCCAGTGCGGCGGCGGCTTCCAGCTGGCCGCGAGGGATGGCCTGGATGCCGGCGCGAATGATCTCGGTCGAGTAGGCCCCCAGGTTGATCACCATCGCCAGCACGGCGGCTTGCCATTCGGTTATTTTCAGCCCCAGCGAGGGCAGGCCAAAGAAGATGAAGAACAGCTGCACCAGAAACGGCGTGTTGCGGATCAACTCGACATACACACCGAAGAACCACGCAAACGGCTGGATCTTCCACGCCCGCACCACGGCGCCGACGGTGCCCAGGGCCACCCCGAGGATCGCGCCGATGGCCGTCAGCTCAAGCGTGAACAGCGCACCGCGCAACAGCAGGTCGGTGTTGGCGAGCACAGGCATAAAGTCAAATTGATACGCCATGAATCAGCTCCGTCGCTTTAAAGGTCGGCGGGCAGCGGCTCTTTAAGCCACTGCATCGCATTTTTCTCCAGGCTGCCATCGGCTTTGGCCGCTACCAGGATCTGGTTGACCTTCTCCAGCAGCGCCGGCTCGTTCTTGTTCACGCCCACGTAGACCGGCGAGTCTTTGAGTTTCACTTTCAGGGCCGGCACGCGTTTCGGGTTGCGCTCGCTGATTGCCACCATCACCACGTTGCCACTGGCGATCAGGTCGACCTGGCCGGCCAGGTAGGCGGCGATGGTCGAGTTGTTATCTTCGAAGCGCTTGATCGTGGCTTCCTTGGGCGCTACGGCGGTCAACTCGATGTCTTCGATGGCGCCGCGGGTCACGCTGATGGTCTTGCCCTTGAGGTCGTCAGTGGTGCTGATCGGCGCATCAGGCGGACCAAACACTGCCAGGTAGAAGGGCGCATAGGCCTTGGAGAAATCGATGACTTTTTCCCGCTCGGCGTTTTTGCCCAGGCTGGAAATCACCAGGTCGACCTTGCCGGTGGTGAGGAATGGAATGCGGTTGGTGCTGTTGACCGGCGTCAGCTCCAGCTTGACCTTGAGCTGGTCAGCCAGCAGCTTGGCGGTGTCGATGTCCAGGCCGCGGGGCTTCATGTCCGGACCGACCGAGCCGAACGGCGGGAAGTCTTGAGGCACGGCGACCTTGAGGGTGCCACGGGCGACGATGTCGTCCAGACCATTGGCCTGGGCGGGTGCCTGGCTCAGCATCAGGCTGGCAAACAGGGCAGTGAGCAGGGCGCTGTAGCGCTTGGTCATGGCGACTCTCCGAAAAGGGCGAAGGGATTTTCTGATTTTGCTCAGTGCACAGCCCATGCCATCACTGCTGGTATTGCCTGCAAGGCCGGGATTTGTTGAGGTGCGGTGGTCTTACTGGTCTGAACAGTGCGTGCGCTTTTCGCACCTTTTTCGAGCGCCGGTAAAAGCCCGCGAGCCCCTTTGGGGCGTGGCTTGCCGCCGGCTGCGAATAGCTTTACAACTAGCCGCTCAGTTGTCTGGAACTATGAGTTTTATATGAATTCCATCGCCCAAGCCGTACCGGAAGCGGCCCTGCAGGCCATCCGCAAACTGATCAAGGAGCAGGGCTTTGCAGCGGGCGATGCGTTGCCCTCACAGCGCGACCTGGCGGTGCAGTTGGGCGTGAGTCGGGCATCGCTGCGCGAGGCGTTGTCGTCCTTGAGTGCGCTGGGCGTGGTCAGCGTGCAGCCGGGCAAGGGTGTGTTCGTGCAAGAGGTGCAGGAAGCGCCGGGTTTTGCCTGGCCTTTCGCCGCCCAGGCCACACCGCTGGATATCTTCCAGTTGCGCTATGCGCTGGAGGGTTTTGCCGCCGGGCTGGCGGCCGTAACGTTGAGCATCGATGAGTTGGACGGCTTGGAAGACAATGTCGAGGCGATGCGCAAGGTGCTCAAGGCCGGCGACTTTGAAGCCGCCGCCCGGCTCGACTTCGAATTTCACCAGCGGATTCTGCTGGCCAGTGGTAATCAGGCGATGGTGAGCATCCTGAGTGCCAGCGCCGAGGTGTTTCTGGAGAGCCAGAAGCTACCGTTCATCCGGCCGGAACGGGCCATGGAAACCTGGCAGGAGCATCGCAAGATCCTGCGCGCACTGGCGCGGCGCGCCAGTGCGCAAGCCCAGAGAACCATGCAGGAACACGTACGCAATGCGGCATTGCGCACTGGCATTGCCTTCGTGACTCCCGTGACGCCGTAAGTTGAGCTATACCCAAACTCATGCGTCACCATAGCAAGAGTCAATCAGAGGCGGCTTCCTGAACGGGGGAAGGGCGGCTATGATGGGCCACGTTTTTTTTGCTTACAATCCGGAGACATCCATGAGCAACGATCTTATCAAGCACGTCACCGACGCGAACTTTGAGGAACAAGTACTCAAGGCTCAAGGCCCGGTCCTGGTTGACTACTGGGCTGAATGGTGCGGCCCTTGCAAAATGATCGCCCCTGTTCTGGACGACATTGCAACCACCTACGACGGCAAGCTGACCATTGCCAAGCTGAACATCGACGATAACCAGGAGACTCCGGCCAAGCACGGCGTGCGTGGTATTCCGACCCTGATGCTGTTCAAGAACGGCAACGTCGAAGCCACTAAAGTAGGCGCGCTGTCCAAGTCCCAGCTGCAAGCTTTCCTCGACGCGAACATTTAAGCGTCGTCAAAAAAGCCCCGCAAATTGCGGGGCTTTTTCGTGAAACAGGGCTAGACGCTCCGAAACTCAGGTGGTACATTCGGCCCCGCACTGGTTTCTCCACTGCCCCCTGCAAGCCGTCGCCGACGCATTCCTTTTCGATTAGTACGCGATCCTGTCGCCTTCTCCGCGGCGCGGCCTCATTAAGCCAAAAGCTTAATTTCCCCCCTCCATAAATGATTACGTCATTCCTATATGAATCTGACTGAACTCAAGCAAAAGCCGATTACCGACCTGCTCCAATTGGCCGAAGAAATGGGCATAGAAAATATGGCCCGTTCGCGCAAGCAGGACGTGATTTTCTCCCTGCTCAAAAAGCACGCGAAAAGCGGCGAGGAAATCTCCGGTGATGGCGTGCTGGAGATTCTCCAGGACGGCTTCGGCTTCCTCCGCTCTGCAGACGCTTCCTATCTTGCCGGCCCAGACGACATCTATGTCTCGCCGAGCCAGATCCGTCGCTTCAACTTGCGCACCGGTGACACCATCGTTGGCAAGATCCGCCCTCCTAAGGAAGGCGAGCGTTATTTCGCCCTGCTCAAGGTCGACACGATCAACTTCGACCGTCCCGAGAACGCGAAAAACAAGATTCTCTTCGAGAACCTGACCCCGCTGTTCCCGACTGTGCGCATGAAGATGGAAGCCGGTAACGGTTCCACCGAAGACTTGACCGGTCGTGTCATCGACCTGTGCGCCCCGATCGGTAAAGGCCAGCGCGGTCTGATCGTCGCACCGCCGAAAGCCGGTAAGACCATCATGCTGCAGAACATTGCAGCGAACATCGCTCGTAACAACCCGGAAGTTCACCTGATCGTGTTGCTGATCGATGAGCGTCCGGAAGAAGTAACCGAAATGCAGCGCACTGTGCGCGGCGAAGTGGTTGCCTCCACGTTCGATGAGCCGCCAACCCGCCACGTGCAGGTTGCCGAAATGGTGATCGAGAAGGCCAAGCGCCTGGTCGAACACAAGAAAGACGTGGTGATCCTGCTCGACTCCATCACCCGTCTGGCCCGTGCCTACAACACCGTGATCCCAAGCTCCGGCAAAGTGCTCACCGGTGGTGTCGATGCCCACGCCCTGGAGAAACCAAAGCGTTTCTTCGGTGCTGCGCGGAACATCGAAGAAGGCGGCTCGCTGACCATTATCGCCACCGCGCTGGTTGAAACCGGCTCGAAGATGGACGAAGTGATCTACGAAGAGTTCAAGGGTACCGGCAACATGGAACTGCCGCTTGACCGTCGTATCGCTGAGAAGCGTGTGTTCCCTGCGATCAACATCAACCGCTCCGGCACCCGCCGCGAAGAGTTGCTGACCGCCGACGACGAACTGCAGCGCATGTGGATCCTGCGCAAGCTGCTGCACCCGATGGACGAAGTCGCCGCCATCGAGTTCCTGATCGACAAGCTGAAAACCACCAAGACCAACGACGAGTTCTTCCTGTCGATGAAGCGTAAGTAACACGACGCTCCAGGTCCGAAAAACGGCGCCCTTCGGGGCGCCATTTTTTTGTGTTGAGAAAGAGAGCTTTGCAGGACAATAGTGTCAGTTAAGAAACAAAAAAACTGAGTGCGGCTACGCTCATTCCCATTCGAATCAGGCTGACCTACGATTTATGACCGCTCTTGCTTACCGAAGGGACATTGACGGCCTGCGTGCCATCGCTGTCCTGGCTGTTGTGCTGTTCCATTTTGGAGTTCCAGGCGTCACTGGCGGCTTTGTTGGCGTTGATGTGTTCTTTGTGATTTCAGGGTTCCTGATCACTTCGATTATCTGGCGCGAGCGTGAAGCCGGGCGTTTCAGTTTCCTCGATTTCTGGGCTCGCCGGGCCCGGCGCATCCTGCCGGCACTGGTCGTCATGATGTTCGTGTCATTGGTGGTTGGCTGGTTTTTGATGGCGCCCAAGGACTATTCAGAGCTGGGACGCTCGATTCACAACCAAGTGATCTTCATCTCCAACCTCTTCTTTATGCGTCAGGACGGCTATTTCGATACAGCCTCCGATATGAAGCCGATGCTGCACACCTGGTCGCTTTCGGTTGAAGAGCAGTTCTACATCGGTTTTCCACTCTTGCTGGCGCTGCTGTCGAGCCGGCTCAAGCAATGGCGTGGTGCCTTGTTTGTGCTGATGCTCGCCTCATTTGCTGCCAGCGTGTGGGCGGTGTCCCGAGAACCGGACAAGGCCTTTTTCCTGTTGCCGATGCGAGCCTGGGAGTTGTTGGCGGGCTCCATGCTGGCGGTAATGCCGGCGCGGGCGCAGCGCGCAAGCCCGATGCTGGCGCAGACCGTCAGCTTGATTGGCCTGGGAATGATTCTGGTGGCGGTACTGGGTTATGACGCCAGCACCGCCTTTCCAGGGGTTGCAGCGCTGTTGCCGGTAGTGGGTGTGGTCGGGCTTATTTGGGCCAACGGTCAGCACAGCACACTGGTAGGCCGGTTGTTGGGTAGCCGTGTGCTGGTGGGCGTAGGGCTGATTTCCTATTCCTGGTACCTGTGGCACTGGCCGGTGCTGGTGTTTGGCAAGTACGCCAGCATTTTCGGCCTGGCGCCTGTGGAGGTTGCGGGCCTGTTTTTCCTGAGTCTGGTACTGGGCTATGGGTCCTGGCGATTCGTTGAGGGGCCCTTTCGCGAGCGGCGTCTGTTGGCGGGCAATCGGGCAATCCTGGCCGCGGGCGTCATGGCGCTCGTCAGCCTCGGCCTGATCGGCAAGAGCCTGGTGTGGTCGGATGGTTTTGCGTGGCGGCTGCCGCCTCAGGCGCTGCAATTTGCCCAGGCGTACACCTGGAGTCCCACGCTTATGAACTGCTTGTCGGACGACAAGAAAAACAAGCACCGTGAGTTGTGCCATTTTGGTCCGCAGGCGGCCACGGCCAAGGCGCTGGTCTGGGGCGACAGCCATGCCTCGGCGCTGATTCCGGCATTGAGCGATGCTTCAAAACAGTACGACTTCAGCATCACCCAGGCAGGCTACGCCGGTTGCCTGCCGTTCTACCGCAAAGAAAACACCCCAGGGTGCGGGGCGTTCAACGAGCGCGTTACGCAGTTGCTCAAGCGCGAGCCCTTCAGTGATGTGGTGCTGGTGGCGCGCTGGAGCCTGTACGTGTATGGACAGCGCTCCGGTGATACCGGTGCGTCGATCCATGACCCGGCGACGGGGAAATATGACCGCGCCGTGGCTGAGCAGCTATTCAGCGAGGGTTTGAATACCTTGGTGCAGCAATTACGCGCCGGTGGTCATCGTGTATGGCTGGTCAAGGAAGTGCCGCTGCAGGAATTCAATGTGCCGTACCGGCTTAGCCGTTTGGCCATGTTGGGGCGCCCGACCGACCGCGAAGGCTTGCCCCTGGCCGAACACCTGCAGCGCCAAACCTTCATCAGCGGTGTCTTTGAGCAGATCGCAGCGGCCGATCCAGGTGTTCAACTACTGGACCCGGCGCCGAAGCTGTGCGACACCAATGGGTGGTGTCGCGTCGAACTCGGCGGCCAGTCGCTGTATACCGATGACAACCACCTCTCAAGCGTGGGCACGCGGTATGTGGAAGGGTTCCTGGAGCCGTTCTTCCGCACCCTGCGCCAGGCCTCGGTGCAAACAGATGTAAGCCGCAATGATGTGCAATAAGCTGCCAGCGCTCGTAAGAGCAGGTAGGATGTACGCCTATTTTACGAGTGGCATGGTTAATGAAATTCAAGGATCTTCGGGATTTCGTGCAGCAACTTGAGCAGCGCGGAGAGTTGAAACGTATCCAGGTGCCGATTTCCCCGGTGCTGGAAATGACTGAGATTTGCGACCGTACCCTGCGTAACAAGGGCCCGGCGCTGCTGTTCGAAAACCCGACCGGCTTTGATATTCCGGTGCTCGGCAACCTGTTCGGCACGCCCGACCGTGTTGCCTTTGGCATGGGCGCCGAGTCGGTCAGCGAGCTGCGCGAGATCGGCAAGCTGCTGGCCTTCCTCAAGGAGCCCGAGCCACCCAAGGGCCTCAAGGATGCCTGGTCGAAGCTGCCGATCTTCCGCAAGATCATCGCCATGGCGCCCAAGGTGGTCAAAGACGCCGTGTGCCAGGAAGTGGTCATCGAAGGCGATGACGTCGACCTCGGCATGCTGCCCGTGCAGACCTGCTGGCCGGGCGACGTCGGCCCGCTGATCACATGGGGACTGACCGTCACCAAAGGCCCGAACAAAGACCGCCAGAACCTCGGCATCTACCGTCAGCAAGTGATCGGCCGCAACAAGGTGATCATGCGCTGGCTGAGCCACCGTGGCGGCGCACTGGACTTTCGTGAGTGGTGCGAAAAACACCCCGGCAAGCCGTTCCCGGTTTCCGTGGCCCTGGGCGCTGACCCGGCGACCATTCTCGGCGCCGTCACGCCAGTGCCCGACAGCCTCTCTGAATATGCCTTCGCCGGCCTGCTGCGCGGTAACCGTACCGAGCTGGTGAAGTGCCGCGGCAACGACCTGCAAGTGCCGGCCACCGCCGAAATCATCCTTGAGGGCGTGATTCATCCGGGCGAAATGGCCGATGAAGGCCCTTACGGCGACCATACCGGCTACTACAACGAAGTCGACAGCTTCCCGGTGTTCACCGTCGAGCGCATTACCCATCGGATCAAACCGATCTACCACAGCACCTACACCGGCCGTCCGCCGGATGAGCCGGCCATCCTGGGCGTGGCGCTCAACGAAGTGTTTGTGCCGATCCTGCAGAAGCAATTCCCGGAGATCACCGACTTCTACCTGCCGCCGGAAGGCTGCTCGTACCGCATGGCCATCGTGACGATGAAGAAGTCGTACCCGGGCCACGCCAAGCGGGTAATGCTCGGTGTGTGGTCGTTTTTGCGACAGTTCATGTACACCAAGTTCGTTATTGTCACCGACGACGACATCAATGCCCGGGACTGGAACGACGTGATCTGGGCCATCACCACGCGCATGGACCCCAAGCGCGACACGGTGATGATCGACAACACGCCGATCGACTACCTCGACTTCGCATCGCCAGTGTCAGGCCTGGGCTCGAAAATGGGCCTGGACGCCACCCACAAATGGCCGGGTGAAACGACCCGCGAATGGGGCCGGGTAATCGTCAAGGATGACGCCGTGACCGCGCGTGTCGATGCAATCTGGAAAGAATTGGGAATAGATTGATGCGTGTAACCCTGCAACCTTCCGGCGCTGTACTGGAACTGGTCCCTGGCGAGCGGATCCTCGAAGGTGCGCGCCGCCTGGGCTACGAGTGCCCGCAAGCCTGTCGCAATGGCGTGTGCCATGTGTGCGCGGCGCTGCTGGTAGAAGGGCGGGTACAGCAAGCCGGCGAGGTGCGCGACCATGGTGAGTTCTACACCTGCATCGCCGAGCCGCTGGAAGATTGCATTGTGTTGTGGGATGGCGTGCTGGCGCCGGGAGAGTTGCCGTTGCGCAAGTTGTCGTGCCAATTGAGTGAGTGCGTGGAAGTCGGTGGCGATGTATGGCGCGTGCGCCTGCGGGCTCCGGCCGGCAAGCCGGTGCGTTACCACGCCGGGCAATACCTGATGATCGAGCGGGAGAATGGCGAGAAATCGGCGTTTTCTTTGGCTTCGGCGCCCCACGCCGGGCGTGAGCTGGAATTGCATGTGCTGGCCCGTGAGGACAGCGCGCGTAACCTGCTCGAACAGTTGCAGCGTAATCAGATGGCTCGCATCGAATTGCCGTTTGGCGATACCCACCTGGCTGAACTGCCGGACGGACCGCTGGTATTGATCGCCGCCGGCACCGGCATGGCGCAGATGCACAGCCTGATCGAGCATTGCCGCGCCTCTGGCTTCAAGCACCCGGTGCACCTGTACTGGGGCGTGCGCCGCCCGGAAGACTTCTACGAAATCGAGCACTGGGACCAGTGGCTGAAACTGCCCAACCTGTTCCTGCACAAAGTGGTCAGCGACCTCTGTGGCTGGGAAGGCCGTTGCGGCCTCCTGCATGAAGCGGTGTGTGAAGACATCAGCGACCTTAAAGCCGTGCATGTCTACGCCAGTGGCTCGCCGGCGATGATCTACGGCACGCTGGATGCGCTGGTTGAAGCGGGTATGGATGCGCACCAGATGCGCGCCGATGTGTTCGCCTACGCACCGCGCCCTTAAAAGCGCACGCCGGTGGTGACCATCGCGGCATTAAAGCCCAGTAACACCAGCTCTGCTGCTACCGGCCCATAGTGGGCACCCACGGACGGGATGATCACCGGCGCAACGCCGAAACGGTTCAACGGGATCTTGTCGCGGTACTCGCCGCGATAGCCCTGCAATAACCCGCCCGTGAGTTTTACATACACCGGATAGTCGGCCATGTCATAGCGCTTGCCTGCATAGGCGTAGTAAGCGCGTTGGCTGAACGAATTGCGAAATGTCGCCGCGCCGTACACAAAACCTGACGCCTCATTGCGCTCCAGGCCGATCAGGTCCTGGTTGTTGTTGTGCTTAGGGTCGGGCGCGAAATGCCGGGTGTAGACGCTGGTCTGCGCGTACCAGAACCCTTTGTTTTCATCAGTTGGCGGCACTTCGGCCGCCAGTGCGGTGGTGGCCTGGGCCAGGAACAACAGGCTGGGCAATCGAAACTTCTTCATGGGTGCGACCTCGATAGGCGGTTGGACGGCTAAGTGGGTCGTGCTGTGCGCTATTTTGAGGGCTTAGCGCGTTGTCAGGCTGAACCGCGGCTGAAATTACCGGGATCGCTGGCCCCAATCCTGATGAACAGGTGCGGCGCTTATGCTTTTGCTTATGCATTAAAGGTATTTAATTTGTTACATAAATATCATTAAGCTATATCTCAACGGACTACCGACTATCTGCCAATAACCAATAACCAATAACTGACCGCCACCGCCCGCCAGCCGGATCGATCGTAGGAACTCAGAGCATGACGTTCTGATGTCTGATTCTGAGGGGAGCGGTATGGGGAGCTACAAGAAACACGCGCTGTACACAGCGATTTTGTCGGCCAATTTGCTGACTGCTGTGGGATTCAATCCCGTCATGGCTGCGCAGACAGCGGCCACCGATGCACCAAAACTCGACACCGTCATCGTCACCGGCACTCGCGCCCAAGAGCGCACGGCCAGTGCTTCGCTGTCGCCCATTGATGTGATTTCCGGCGACAGCCTGCGCAGCACCGGCTCCGATGAGCTGGGCGCTGTGTTGGCGCGCCTGATTCCGTCGATCAACTTCCCGCGTCCAAGCCTGGTGGACGGCGCCGAACTGGTGCGCCCTGCGCAACTGCGCGGTCTGTCGCCGGATCAAGTGCTGGTGCTGGTCAATGGCAAACGCCGCCACACCAGCGCCTTCGTCAACCTTGGCGGGGCAGTGGGGCGTGGCTCGGCCCCGGCGGATTTGAATGCGATCCCGTTGTCGGCAGTCGACCACATCGAAGTGCTGCGTGACGGCGCGTCAGCGCGTTATGGCTCTGACGCGATCGCCGGCGTGATCAACGTGATCCTCAAGCACGACGACCACGGCGGTTCGATCTCGACCAAGTTCGGCGAATACAAAAAGGGTGATGGCATCCAGCGCAATGTCAGCGGCAATACCGGGTTTGCCTTGGGCGACAATGGCTTTATTAATGTCTCGGGCGAAGGTGCCGACAACGATTACACCAACCGCGCCGGCGACGACTTCCGCCCAGGCAGCATCGGTTCCACCACGTATGGCCAGCGCGTGTTCCGTCAGGGCGAACCGGCCACCAATGAAGGCAAATTCCAGTTCAACTCGGAATATTCCTTCAACGATGCAGCCGAGTTCTACACCTTCGGCGGCTACAGCAAGCGTCGCGGCGAGACGGCGGCGTTCTACCGGGCGAGCAATGCGTCCAATAACATCCCCGCGCTGAACCCTAATGGCTACCTGCCGTTGATCAAAGGCAACCTGGAAGACACCTCATTGGTCGTCGGCCTGCGCGGCTTGCTGGCTTACGACTGGCATTACGACCTGTCGGCCAACTACGGCAAGAACCAGTACGAGCTGAGCACCGAAACCATCAACACCTCACTGGGCCTGGCCACGCCGCGCAAGTTCGACAACGGCACCCTGAGCAATGACCAGAAGCAAGTCAGCCTGGACCTGTCGCGCGAATTCGACGTGGGCTTCCTGCCGTACCCGGTGTCGGTGGCGTTTGGCGGCGAGTACCTGCGCCAGGGCTATGAAATCGAAGCCGGAGAACCTGCGTCCTACTATCAAAGCGGCAGCTCGGGCCTGGGTGGTTTCCGTGATGCCGACGCCGGCAGCAGCGCGCGGCATAGCTGGGCGCAGTACCTGGACCTGGAAACCAACTTCACCGAAAAACTCAGCGCCTCGGCCGCCGTGCGTCATGAGGACTACAGCGACTTTGGGTCCAACGTCAGCGGTTCGCTGTCGGCCCGTTATGACTTCACCCCGCAAGTGGCCTTGCGTGGCAGCATCTCGAACGGCTTTCGCGCACCTTCCCTGGCCCAGCAGAACTTTGCCTATACCTCGTCCCAGTTGATCGGTAACACCATTCAGGAAGCCGGCACGTTCCCGGCCAACAGCCAGGTGGCCCGCCTGCTCGGCGCCGAAGACCTGAAAGCCGAGAAGTCGCGCAACTACAGCCTTGGCCTGGTGCTGGAGCCTGCCGATGACTTGACCGTGACGCTCGACGTGTACCGGATCGATATCCGCGATCGCATCAGCCTGTCCTCCAACCTCAATCTCAACCCGGCCACCATCGCCTACCTGCAAGCCAATGGGGTTGGCAATATCAACTACACCAGCGCCCGTTACTTCACCAACGCCACCGACACCAGCACCGACGGCGTCGATCTGGTGGCCAACTATCGGTACCCGTTCGATAACGGCATCCGCTGGAACAGCACCGTGGGCTACAACTACAACCACACCAAAGTGCCCGACGTGAAGCCTAACCCGGCGATTCTGGACAGCCTGGGCGCCAACCTGGTGCGGGTGGACCGTCGTGAGCGCATCGGTTTGCTCGGCGACACCACGCCTCAGCACAAGCTGAGCCTGGGTAACGATTTCACCTATGGCCATTGGGCGCTGCACAGCAACCTGGTTCGCTACGGTGAATTCACCAGTTATCAGGCGGACAAGGTCAACGACCAGACCTTCAAGGCCGCCTGGGTGTTGGACCTGTCGGCGGACTACAAGCTCAAGAACTGGACTTTCACCCTGGGCGGCGACAACGTCACCGATAAATACCCGGAAAAGGTCAACGCTTACGCCAGCAGTGGCGGCAACCTCGCCTATAGCACTTTTTCGCCGTACGGTTACAGCGGCGCGTTTTATTACGGTAAAGTTGCTTACAACTGGTAACAGCTTATTTGAGTGAGAAAGGAGACCTAAGCGATCCGCCATGACCGTTATTGAAACCGATCTTTTGCAATTGGCTTACCCTCCGCGGCTCGATCTGGGGCCGCAACTGACTCACGAGCAATTAATGAGTTCGATGCAGGCCACCATGGCCAAGCACAAGGGTGGGCCGGTCTGGCTGTTCGCTTATGGTTCGCTGATCTGGCGCCCCGAATGCTCGTCGACCCAGCGCATGCGCGCACGGGTTCACGGCTATCACCGGGGTTTGTACCTGTGGTCACACGAGCATCGGGGTACGCCGGAGTTGCCGGGGTTGGTGTTCGGTCTGGATCGCGGCGGCTCATGCAGCGGGTTTGCCTACCGCTTGCCGGAGGATCAGCTGGAGGCCTCGCTTTACGCCCTGTGGCAGCGCGAGATGCCGTATCCCTCATACCGGCCGCACTGGCTCAGCTGCCGTCTGGAAGATGGCAGTCAGGTACAAGCGTTGGGGTTTGTGTTGGAGCGGCATTTGCCCAGTTATGCCGGCAACTTGCCCGATATCGTGCTCAATCACGTACTGGAAAGCGCTTGCGGGCGTTACGGCACCACGCGCGATTATGTCGAGCAGACCGTTAACGCCCTGCGTAGCCACGCCATGCCAGATAAAAATCTGGAGGCGCGGCTCAAGCGTTGTGCAAAGGATTGCTCAGGCGGTTAACGCGCTGCGCTGACGCTGTTGGTGTGCCACAGCGTTGGGATCAGGAAGGCAATCGCCAACAGACACGCGCCTACCAGCAACACAAAACCGCCGTCCCAGCCGAAATGGTCCACGGTGTAGCCCATGGCCGCACTCGCTGCCACTGAACCGCCCAGGTAACCGAACAAGCCCGTGAAACCCGCAGCGGTGCCCGCGGCTTTTTTCGGCGCCAGTTCCAGCGCCTGCAGGCCGATCAGCATTACCGGGCCGTAAATCAGGAAGCCGATGGAGAACAGCGCGATCATGTCGATCATCGGGTTGCCTGGCGGGTTGAGCCAGTAAACCAGGGTCGCCACGGTGACCAATGCCATGAACACGATGCCGGTCAGGCCGCGGTTGCCACGGAAGATCTTGTCCGACATCCAGCCGCACAGCAGCGTGCCCGGAATACCCGCCCACTCGTAGAAGAAGTATGCCCACGAGGTTTTATCCACGTCGAAGTGCTTGGCTTCCTTGAGGTACGTTGGCGCCCAGTCCAATACGCCGTAGCGCAGCAGGTAGACGAAGACGTTGGCGAATGCGATGTACCACAGCATTTTGTTGCGCAGCACGTACTTGACGAAGATTTCCTTGGCGCTGAATTCGTCTTCGTGGCTGGCGTCGTAGCCTTCCGGGTAGTCGTTTTTGTATGCCTCGATTGGCGGCAGGCCGACCGATTGCGGGGTGTCACGCATGGTGATGAAGGCAAACGCCGCCACCAGCAATGCCACGGTCGCCGGCACATAGAACGCTGCGTGCCAGTCGTTGAACCAGGCCATGCCCAGCAGGAACAGCGGGCCGATCAGGCCACCGCCGACGTTGTGCGCCACGTTCCATACCGACACCACGCCGCCGCGTTCTTTCTGCGACCACCAGTGCACCATGGTACGTCCGCTCGGCGGCCAGCCCATGCCCTGAGCCCAGCCGTTGATGAACAGCAAAATGAACATCATGGTCACGCTGGACGTGGCCCAAGGCGCGAAACCGAAAATGAACATCACCCCGGCCGATATCAGCAGGCCGAAGGGCAGGAAATAGCGTGGGTTGGAGCGGTCGGACACCAGGCCCATGAGGAATTTGGACAAGCCGTAGGCAATCGCAATCGCCGACATCGCCAGGCCCAGCTCACCACGGGTGTAACCCTCGTCGATCAGGTACGGCATGGCCAGCGAGAAGTTTTTGCGCAGCAGGTAGTAACCGGCGTAACCAAAGAAAATACCGGCGAAGATCTGCCAGCGCAGCCGTCGGTAGGTACTGTCTATTTTTTCTTCAGGCAGAGGCGCCTGGTGTGCGGCAGGACGAAAGAAAGCAAACATTCAAGAGCTCCAAATTTCTTGTTTTGACTGCGGATGCGAATGTTACAGTTTCGTTACCGAAAATAGCATCGCCTCTTATCTGCAAACACAGGAAATCGGAGCGATTGCATGTTCTGTTATGAACATGTCGCTAATAGGCAAGTGTGGGTCGTGATTGCGTTCTTCAGAACGATGGGAATCCAAATGTGGAAGCGGGCTTGCCCGCGAAAGCGCTGGGTCAGTCAGAACATGTATCGCTGACAGACCGCTTTCGCGAGCAAGCCCGCTCCCACATTGACCGCGTTTCAGATCAGTCGGCGGGTCTGGACGACGACCTTGCCCACCGCCTTGCGCTGCCCCAGATCATTGATCGCCTGGGCAGCCTGCTCCAGCGGATACACCTGCGACACCAGCGGCTTCAACTTGCCCTCGGCGTACCAGGTGAACAGTTGCTGGAAATTCGCCGCATTGTCCTGCGGCTGGCGCTGGGCAAACGAACCCCAGAACACCCCGACCACCGACGCACCTTTGAGCAGCGCCAGGTTCACCGGCAGCTCGGGAATACGCCCACTGGCAAAACCCACCACCAGCAGGCGGCCGTTCCAGGCGATGCCGCGAACGGCCTGGTCAAACAGATCGCCGCCCACCGGGTCGTAGATCACATCGACACCGTTGCCGTCGGTCAGGCGCTTGATCTCATCCTTGAGGCTGGCTTCGCTGTAGTTGATCAACTCGTCTGCACCGGCCGCCTTGGCCACGGCGAGCTTGTCGGCGCTGCTGGCGGCGGCGATCACGCGGGCACCCATGGCCTTGCCGATTTCCACGGCGGCCAGGCCCACGCCGCCAGACGCGCCGAGCACTAACAGGGTTTCGCCGGACTGCAGGTTGGCCCGTTGTTTCAAGGCATGCATCGAGGTGCCGTAAGTCATGCTGAACGCGGCCGCGACGTTGAAATCCATGCTCGGCGGGATCGGCAGCACGTTGTAGCCGGGGACCGCGACCTGCTCGGCAAAGCTGCCCCAGCCGGTCAGCGCCATGACCCGGTCGCCGACTTTCAAATGGCTGACCTTCTCGCCCACTTCACTGATCACGCCCGCCGCTTCGCCACCCGGCGAGAATGGAAAGGGCGGCTTGAACTGGTATTTGCCCTCGATGATCAAGGTGTCCGGGAAATTGACCCCGGCCGCGTGCACGTCCAGCAGGATTTCGTTCTTCTTGATCGTGGGGCTTGCGATCTCTTCCAGCACCAGGGTTTCGGCGGGGCCGAAGGCTTTGCACAGCACAGCTTTCATCGGACTATTCCTTTTGGCGTCATGGCCGATAAGTGTAGGAGGGTACGCCCGTGGGTCAACGAGCATGCCCAGGCCTGATAAGTCGCCATAAGCTTGTGCTCAGCCTTGCTAGCGTTATGCTACCCGGCAACCGAATTTGAGGAATGAACTGTGAAAGCGTGGATCCTGTTGATGCTCGCCCTGACCTTGCCGATGGCAGCCCAGGCCGAAGAAGCGAAAGAAGGCGAGGCACCGAAGGTCAGCTACATCAGCCTGACGCCGCCGTTCGTGGGCAACTATGGCCTGGACGGCTCCGCAAAGCTCAAGGTGTTCAAGGCCGACATTGCCCTGCGCGTGACCGGGCCTGAAGCCGCCGCTGCGGTCAAGGCCAACGATGCGTTGATTCGTAACCAACTGGTGGCGTTGTTCACCCAGCAGACCAACGAGGCCATGAGCACCGTTGAGGGCAAGGAAAAGCTGCGCCAGGAAGCCCTCAAGCAAACCCAGCAAGTGATGAACGACGAGACCGGCAAACCGGTGGTGGAAGACCTGTTGTTCAACAACTTGATCATCCAGTAACGGTTCCATGTGGCGAGCGGGCGTGTCGTGGCAAGCAGGGTTGTCGTGGCGAGCGGGCTTGCCCCGCGTTGGGTGGCGAAGCCGCCCCAGAACCATACGCCTCGGTACACCTGAATCAATGCGCTGACTTTGAAGGGGGCTGCTGCGCAGCCCAACGCGGGGGCAAGCCCGCTCGCCACAACACGCCCGCTCGCCACAATTAAGAGGCCAGGCTCTTTCTGAACCGTGCCAGTGCCACTGCAAAAAACACTAACCCAATCCCCGCCAGCGCCAGCACATCCGGCCACACCACGCTCACGCCTGCGTCCCTGAACAGAATCGCTGCGCTCAAACTCACAAAGTGTGTCGACGGCGATCCCTGCATCACCCATTGCAACCACTCGGGCATGCTGTCCAACGGCGTACTGCCGCCCGACAGCAACAGCATCGGGATGATCACCGGAATCGCCAGCAGCCCGAACTGCGGCGTCGAACGGGCGAGAGTGGCGAGGAATATCCCCAGCGCGGTGCTCGCAAACAAATACAGCGCCGTCACAAACAGAAACAGGCTCAAGGAGCCGGCCAACGGCACGCCGAGCAGGCCTTTGACCACCAGCTCCAGCGACAGCCACGTGCACAGCACCACCACCAGCATGTTGCTCCAGATTTTTGCCAGCATGATTTCCAGCGCGGTCAGTGGCAGCACCAGCAAATGGTCGAGGGTGCCGTGCTCGCGTTCGCGCAGCAGCGCGGTGCCGGTCAGCACAATCGCGAGGATGGTGATGTTGTTGACGATCTGGATCACCGCCAGAAACCAGCCGCCTTCCAGGTTGGTATTGAACAGCGCGCGGGTGGTCAGCAGTGCAGGCGCCTTTTGGCTGGCGTCGGTTTGGCCGCTGTAGTTGAGCAATTCGCGCTGAAAAATCCTGCCGATGTAACCTGCGCCCATAAACGCCTGGCTCATCGCCGTGGCATCCACGTTGACCTGCACACCTGGCTGGCGCCCGGCCAGCAGATCGGCCTGGAAATTGGCCGGCACGTTGATCACGAATGTGTACTCGCCGCTGTCCATGACCTTGTCCAGCTGGTCGTAGGCCAGCGGCGCAGGCGGCTGGAATTCGGGCGGTTGCAACGCCTCGGCCATTCGCCGCGAGAGCGCGCTGTGGTCTTCATCGACAAAGGCCACGCTGGCGTTGTGCACGCCAATCACCGAACCGGCGGCGGGCATGTAGATCGCGACTGTGAAGGCGTAGGCCAGAAACAGCAGCAATACGCTGTCATGGCGCAGGCTGGTCAATTCCTTGAAGCCCAGGCGCAGGATATGAGCGAGCTTGTGCATCAGGCCTCCTGCTTCTTGAGCATGATCAGGCTCAGGCCGGTGAACCCGACGAAAAACCCGAACAGCGCCAGGCATTGCGGCCACAACTGGCGCAGGTCGAGGGCTTTGGTGAAGGTGCCCACGGCGATATCCAGAAAGTGCCCGGCCGGAAACAGCATGCCCATCAGCGCGGCTGCGCCCTCCAGGGATGAGCGCGGCACGATCAGCCCGGAGAACTGGATGGTCGGCAGGCTGGTGATGATCATCGTGCCCAGGATTGCCGCGATCTGCGTGCGTGTGAACGCCGAAATCAGCAAGCCCATGCTGGTGGTGGCCAACACATACAACAGGCCGCCGAATGCCAGCGCCAGGCCGCTGCCCTTGAACGGCACGCCGAACAACCAACGGTTCATGGCCACCAGTAACGCCAGGTTGACCAGGCTAACGGCCAGGTACGGCGCCTGCTTGCCCAGCAGGAATTCCAGGCGGGTCAGGGGCGTGGCATAGAAGTTGGTGATCGAGCCCAGCTCTTTTTCGCGCACGATGCCCAGCGCGGTGAGCATCGCCGGGATAAACGCCAGGATCAGCGCCATCACGCCGGGGCCAATGGCATTCACGCTGACCACGTCCTGGTTGTAGCGAAAGCGCGTTTCCAGCTTGGCGGCGGCTTGAGTGCTGCGGGGCAGGCTGCTCAGGTCGGCCAGTTGCTGGAGGTTGCCTTGATGTACCGCTTCCACGTAATTACGGCTGGTTTCCGCGCGAAACGGCATGCCGCCGTCAATCCACGCCGCCACGGTGGGTTGGCGGCCGGCGTAGAGGTCACGGCCAAAGCCGGGCGGGATTTCCAGGGCGAGTTTGATTTCCGAACGTTGCAGGCGCCGATGCAGTTCGCTGGCATCGCGAATGGGCGCCTGTTCGGCGAAATAGCGCGAGCTGCGGAAGGCTTCCAGGTAGGCGCGGCTTTGTGGGGTCTGGTCCTGGTCATAGACGGCGAAGGCGAGGTTTTCCACGTCCAGGGAAATGCCGTAGCCGAAGATCACCATCATGAACATCGCCCCGAGCAGGGCAAAGGCCATGCGCACTTTGTCGCGCAGTAGCTCTTTGCCTTCGCGGCTGGCCACGGCCAACAGCCGAGAAAGACTGAAACCACGTTTGCTCATGGGCGGCGCACTGGTTTCGCTGACGGTGCTGCTGGGTGCTGCGGGTTCGGGAGCGCCTTGAGCTTGCTCCAGGCAGGTGACGAACGCGGCTTCCAGGGTGTCGCCGTGAAATTGCTGTTGCAGGGCGTCGGGTGTGTCACATGCCAGCACTTTACCCGCGTGCATCAGAGAGATGCGGTCGCAGCGCTGGGCTTCGTTCATGAAATGGGTCGACAGGAAAATCGTCACGCCTTGTTCGCGTGACAGCTCGATCAGCAGCCGCCAGAAGTCATCCCGCGCCGCCGGATCGACGCCCGAGGTGGGCTCATCGAGGATCAGCACTTCCGGGCGATGCAGCACCGCCACGGCCAATGACAAGCGCTGGCGCAGGCCAAGGGGCAATTCGCCGGAAGGCTGCTCGGCCACCTCGCCGAGGTCGAAGCGCTGAATCAACTCATCGATACGCGGGCCGCTGTCGGCCTTGGGCAGATCGAACAGCTGCGCGTGCAACACCAGGTTCTGGCGCACACTGAGTTCGCCGTACAGCGAGAAACTTTGCGACATGAACCCAACGCGCTTGCGGGTCGCCAGGTCCTTGGCATTCACCGGGTTGCCGAGCAGCGTGGCACTGCCCTCGGTGGCCGGCATCAGCCCGGTGAGGACTTTCATGGTGGTGGTCTTGCCGCAGCCGTTGGAGCCGAGAAAGCCGAAAATCTCACCGCGACCAATCGCGAAGCTGACCTTGTTTACCGCCGTGAAATCACCAAAGCGCAGGGTCAGGTCGTGGGCTTCGATGGCGATATCGGTGTTGCCGTTTTCGCGCGGCGGGATCACCAAAGGCTGATTGTTGTGGGCGCTGTCGCCCTGGAAATGGGTAAAGGCTTCATCGAGTTTGCCGCTGGGTGTCGCGGCTGCCAGTTCGCGGCTCAGGCCATCGGCGATGAGTTTGCCGCGATCGAGCATCAGGCAATGTTCGAACTGCTCGGCTTCTTCCATGTAGGCCGTAGCCACCAGCAGCGTCAGTTGCGGGCGCTCGCTGCGCACGCTTTCGACCAGTTCCCAAAAGCGTCGGCGCGACAGCGGGTCGACGCCGGTGGTGGGCTCGTCGAGGATCAACAGGTCCGGGTCGTGGATCAGTGCACAGCACAGGCCGAGTTTCTGTTTCATGCCGCCGGACAACTTGCCGGCCGGGCGCTCGGCGAAGCGTGCAAGGTCGGTGGCCAGCAGCAGGTTGTGCATGCGCTGTTCGCAATCGCCTTTCGACAGGCCGAACAGTGTGGCGAAGAAGCGGATGTTCTCGCTGATGGACAATTCCGGATACAGGTTGCCACCCAGGCCTTGGGGCATGAAGGCAATACGCGGGTACAGGCTGTTGCGGTGGCGGCGATCCTCGATGGAGCCGCCGAGCACCTCGAGCTGGCCGTCTTGAAGTTTTTTAACCCCGGCGATCAACCCCAGCAAGCTCGATTTGCCCGCGCCGTCCGGACCGATCAACCCGCAGCGCGTGCCGGCGGGCAGGCTGAAGGCAATGTCGACCAGTGCCTGTTGCTTGCCGTAGCGATGGTTGATGCCCGTGGCGTGCAGCGCCAGGCCGGTCATTGCAGGTTGGCCGGCCAGTCGATATCCGCCGTGCGCACGTAGCCTGCGCCGGGCATGCCCGGTTTGGCTTGCGGTACGGCACTGGGTTGGGTCAGGCGCAGTTTGACGCGAAACACCAGCTTCTGGCGTTCGTCGCGGGTTTCCACTTCCTTGGGCGTGAACTGCGATTTAGCCGCGACAAAGCTGATTTTCGCCGGCAGCGGTTGTTGGGGTAGGGCGTCGAGCAGAATGCGCGCGTCACTGCCGACGGTCAGGCGACCGGTGACGGAGGCGGGCAGGTAGAGGTTCATGTACTGGTCATTCGGATCGATCAGCAGCAACACGCGACCGCCCGCGCCGAGCACTTCACCTGGCTCGGCCAGGCGCAATTGGATAATGCCGTCGATGGGCGCGCGCAGGCTGCTGTCGTCGATTTCGCTGGTGAGCTGCGCAACCTGGGCCTGTGCGGCGCCGATGGCAGCCTTCACCGAGTTGACCTGGGCTTGCGCGGCGATCACTGCGGCATTACCGGTGTTCTGGCGTGCTTGTTGTTGGTCGATCAACTGGCTGCTGGCGAAGCCGCGCTTGTACAGCTCCTGGGTGCGCTTGAGTTCCTGATTGGCCAGCAGTTGCTCGCTTTGGCGCAACTGCACGTTGGCCTGGGCGGCGGCGAAGTTTTCCCTGGCGCGCAGCACCTCGGCTTCAGCCTGGGCGCGCTGGGCTTCGAGGGTGCGGGTGTCCATGCGCGCGAGCAATTGGCCCTTGAGCACTTTGTCGCCTTCATCCACGCGCACTTCGGCCAGGCGCCCTGGGATCTTGGCGGCGATCTGTACTTCGGTGGACTCCAGGCGGCCATTGCCCATGCTCAAGCCTTCGGGCAGGCGGTCCTGGGTCGATCGCCAGTAACCGAAGCCGCCTGCGCCCAGTAACAGGACGATCAGGGCGATGGCGAAAAGGCGCGACATATGATGGTTCGTAGACATGGCTGCATCCTGCGGCATTAGCATCCTAGTTTGACCGATAGCGTCGGAGCGGCCGTTGATACCGGTCAAATGAAGCGCAAGCCTAACCCGCTTGGCACGCAGATGCATGCGCCAGAAGTGTGACCGCAGGGTTCTGCCCTTTCAGCGCAGCGCCAGCACCGCCGCCCACTGCTCGGCGGTCACCGGCATCACCGACAGTCGGCTGCCTTTTTGCACCAAGGGCAACTCGGCGAGGGCGCTTTGTTGTTTCAGATAGCCCAGGCCCAGCACCTTTGCGAAGGTTTCGACGTGGGCGACGTTGATTGCACTCCACGGATTTTTCTGCGGGCTGGCCTTGGCGTCGAAATAGTGGCTTTGCGGCTCCAGCGCTGTCGGGTCCGGGTAGGCTGCCTCGACGATCTTGCCGATGCCGGCAATGCCGGGCTCGGGGCAGCTGGAGTGGTAAAAGAAAAACTCGTCACCGACGGCCATGGCGCGCAGGAAATTGCGTGCCTGGTAATTGCGTACGCCGTCCCAGCGGGCTTCGCCGAGCGTTTCCAGGCCCTTGATGGAGAGTTCGTCGGGCTCGGATTTCATCAGCCAGTAGGCCATTGTTGGGCTCCTGAAAAAGGCATTGGGCAAGTTGTCGGGCAATCCCATGACAAACCGACAGTCGGTTGGCGCCAAGGTTTGCGTGTTGGTTCACGTTACCGCAGAATGCGCGCTTTTAAGCTTGACGCAGCTGCAACGGACTACTTTGGAACGTTGTTGTCATCGTGTACGAGGTGCCTGAAGGGGGGCAATCGATGCAACGTAAACCGGATTTACTATGGATTTTGGTTATTTTGTTTGGTCTGGGCGTCGTGACCACCGGGTATGCCCAGAGCTTGTGGTCGAACAAGACCGATGCGCCGGTTGAACTGGCTCAGCAGCAGCCACAACCGTTCAAGCGTTAACACCCTTCAAGGCGTCGCTGGTTCCAGCGACGTTTGTGCGACATACCACTGCTTATCCGTGACGGTGCCTGCCAGCGGCACATCCCAGCTTGCCTGCGCCAGGCGCTCGACTTTCTGACATTCATGGGCCAGCCCCAGCAGCGCGGGCGTGCGCCAACTCTGGCGCCTGGCGAGGTAGGCCAGGCTGCGGTCGTAAAAACCACCGCCCATGCCCAGACGCCCACCCACATCATCGAACCCCACCAGCGGCAGCAGCACCAGGTCGAGTGCCCAGACGGGGCGCTGGCGATTGGCATTCACGCGCGGCTCCAGGATACGAAAACGGTTGGGCGACAACTTGTCCCCAGGCCGCACCCGCTGGAACACCATCTTGGTTCGCGGCCAGGCGCTGAGCACTGGCAGGTAAGTCGCCTTGCCCCGGCGCTGAGCGGCGCGCAGCAGCAGGCGCGGATCGATTTCACCGTCCGTCGGTAGATATAAGGAAATATGTTTAGCCCGGCGAAACAGCGGGTGCTGCGCCAGTTGCCGATACAGGCCATGGGCGGCCTTGCGCTGCTCGCTCGGCGTCAGTTCGCGGCGGGCTTTGCGCAACATGCGTCGAAGTTGCGGACGGGAAAGCGGCGCAGGTTCGGTCATGGTTTTTCGGCTCATAAAACAATGCCAGTCCGAGGACTGGCATTGAGTTTGGAATTCAGGCTCCCCGACAGAGCCGCTGTCGACTTAGCCCTTGAACCCGAAAGTTCAAGGTGGAAGATGCAGTAGGCTTTAAGGCTTTCCGTCTAGCGGACATGCACACCAGCCCAACGTGCAACTTCCAGGGTAGTGCGAATCGGCTCAGGGACATCGCCGACTGGCAAACACGCCAGGGAGTGGGGCGAGTATACCTTAAACAGACTCGGCAATCAGCCCTTGGGTGGCTCTGGATCGGTAGAAAGTACCAGATCAACCCGTTCCAGCAGGTCGCGCACTTGCTCGCGCGTCGAACCGCTGGCCTGCACGTCAGGCCGTTCCTGCTTATGCAGCAAATCGTGGGTAATGTTCAGCGCGGCCATCACGGCGATACGATCGGCGCCGATGACTTTGCCGCTACTGCGGATTTCACGCATCTTGCCATCCAGGTAGCGGGCAGCACTCACCAGGTTGCTGCGTTCTTCCTGGGGGCAGATGATCGAATATTCTTTGTCGAGGATCTGCACGGTAACGCTATTGCTTGAACTCATGAGTCTTGCTCCAGGGCCTTCAGGCGCGAAATCATCGATTCGACCTTACGCCGGGCGATTTCGTTTTTTTCAATGAGGTGAGCGCGTTCCTCGCGCCAGGTCTTTTCCTGAGCTAATAGGAGTCCGTTTTGACTCTTAAGTTGCTCGACCCGATCAATTAGCAATTCGAGTCTGGCCATCAGCGCTTGCAGGTCGGTGTCTTCCATTGGGTTCCACTGGATTTGTCTGATGAATGGCAACTGCAGGATAAACGATCTGACGCCCTCGATAGTCTTGGTACGTCTGCCGGTGCTAGGATACAGCGCTTCATTCTAGACATTGCGCCGTCTGGCGCCTAGCTCACCATGCCTATTCAGAACTCCCCGTACGACGCTTTTTCCAAACTGCTGAGCACCAGCGGTCATCCTTGCTCGCCTGCCGAACTGCACGGCGTGTTGTTGGGCCGCAGCTGCACCGGTGTTGGCTTTGATGCCGACAATTGGCTGGCTGATGTGGCCGAGCTGCTGGAAACCGAGCCGACCGAGAACGTGCGTAACGCGCTGATCGGCCTGCAAGAGATGGTCAAAGGCGAGCTGACCGGTGATGACGTCACCGTGGTCCTGCTGCTGCCGACCGACGACGCGCCGCTGACCGAGCGCGCTGCTGCGCTGGGCCAATGGTGCCAGGGTTTCCTCCACGGTTTCGGCGTGAACGCCGGCGGCCTGGAGCTGAGCACCGACGCCAAGGAAGTGCTGCAGGACCTGGCGGCTATTTCCCAGGTGCAAGACGCCCTGGAAGAGTCCGAAGACGGCGAAGGCGATTACATGGAAGTCATGGAATACCTGCGCGTCGCGCCACTGCTGCTGTTCACCGAGACCAAAAAGGCCGCTGAGCCAGCCGCACCCAAGCCGTCGCTGCACTAAGAAAGGAAGCCCATCTGCCCATGATCCATATCCCGAAAGCGGAATACACCCGTCGCCGCAAGGCGCTCATGGCGCAGATGGAACCCAACAGCATCGCAATTCTGCCGGCCGCCGCCGTGGCGATCCGCAACCGTGATGTCGAGCATGTTTACCGCCAGGACAGCGACTTTCAATACCTGAGCGGCTTCCCTGAACCGGAAGCGGTGATCGTGCTGATGCCTGGTCGCCAGCACGGCGAGTACGTGCTGTTCTGCCGCGAGCGCAATGCCGAGCGCGAATTGTGGGACGGCCTGCGCGCTGGCACCGAAGGCGCGATCCGTGACTTTGGCGCCGACGACGCGTTTCCCATCACCGATATCGACGACATCCTGCCCGGCCTGATCGAAGGCCGTGACCGGGTGTATTCGGCCATGGGCAGCAACGCCGAATTCGACCGGCACGTGATGGAATGGATCAACGTGATCCGCTCTAAAGCGCACCTGGGCGCCCAGCCACCGAACGAGTTTGTTGCCCTGGATCACCTGCTTCACGACATGCGCCTGTATAAATCGGCGGCAGAAGTGAAGGTGATGCGCGAGGCCGCGCGAATTTCCTGCGCGGCGCACGTCAAGGCGATGCAGGCCAGCCGCGCCGGGTTATATGAGTTCAGCCTCGAAGCCGAGCTGGATTACGAATTCCGCAAGGGCGGCGCGAAGATGCCGGCCTATGGCTCCATCGTCGCTGCCGGGCGTAACAGCTGCATCCTGCATTACCAGCAGAATGACGCCGTGCTCAAGGACGGCGACCTGGTGCTGATCGACGCCGGTTGCGAGATCGACTGCTACGCCAGCGACATCACCCGCACCTGGCCGGTCAACGGCAGGTTTTCGCCCGAGCAAAAGGCGATCTACGAGATTGTGCTGGCCTCCCAGGAAGCCGCCTTTGCCGAGATCGCGCCGAACAAACATTGGAACCAGGCCCATGAGGCGACGGTGCGCGTCATCACCGCCGGGCTGGTAAAGCTGGGACTGCTGCAAGGCGACGTCGACGAGTTGATTGCCAGCGAAGCCTACCGCGCTTTTTATATGCACCGCGCCGGCCATTGGCTGGGCATGGACGTGCATGATGTAGGCGAATACAAGGTGGGCGGCGAATGGCGGGTGCTGGAAGTCGGCATGGCGTTGACTGTGGAACCCGGCATCTATATTTCGCCGGACAACCAGAACGTGGCGAAGAAATGGCGTGGCATTGGCGTACGCATCGAGGACGACGTGGTAGTGACCAAGCAAGGCTGTGAAATTCTGACCGGCGGCGTGCCCAAGACCGTCGCTGACATCGAAGCGCTGATGGCGGCTGCCCGATGAGCCGGGTCAACCTGGCCATCATCGGCGGCGGACTGGTAGGCGCCAGCCTGGCGTTGGCCTTGCAGGCGGGTGCCAAGGCACGGGGTTGGAAAATCGTGCTGATCGAACCGTTCGCGCCAGGCGACAGTTACCAACCGAGCTACGACGCGCGCTCTTCGGCGTTGTCCTTCGGCGCCCGGCAGATTTATCAGCGCTTGGGTGTGTGGCAGGACATCTCCCGCCGCGCCGAGCCGATCAAACAGATTCACGTGTCGGACCGTGGCCGTTTCTCCACCGCGCGCTTGTCTGCCATGGAGGAGGGCGTGCCGGCCCTCGGCTACGTGGTGGAAAACGCCTGGCTTGGCCAGTGCCTGTGGCAAGGTTTGGACAAACAAGTGGTCAGTTGGCGCTGCCCGGCGGAAGTCACCCGCATGGAGCCACTGCCCGACGGGTATCGCCTGACGCTCAACGACGAAACCGTGCTCGAATGCGACCTTGCGGTATTGGCCGATGGCGGCCGCTCCGGTTTGCGCGAGCAATTGGGCATCGGCGTGAAAACCCGGCCCTACAACCAGAGCGCGCTGATCGCCAACATCACTCCAAGCGAGGCGCACAATGGCGAGGCGTTCGAGCGCTTTACCGACGAAGGCCCAATGGCCTTGCTGCCGCTGCCGGACAACCGTTGCGCGCTGGTATGGACGCGCATCGGCATGGACGCCCAGCGCCTGGCCAACCTCGATGAGCGCAGTTTCCTGAGTGAATTGCAGGGCGTGTTCGGCTACCGCCTGGGCACGCTGAAACAAGTCGGCGCCCGCCATTTGTACCCGCTGACGCTGGTGGAGGCCGAAGAACAAGTGCGCTCGCACCTGGCAATCCTCGGTAATGCCGCCCACAGCCTGCACCCGATTGCCGGGCAGGGTTTCAACTTGTCCCTGCGCGACGCGAACGCCTTGGCCGAGGCCTTGCTGGCCGGGCCGGCAGTGCCCGGCGACCTGGCAACCTTGCAACGCTATCGCGAGCGCCAGCGCCAGGACCAGCAACTGACCGTAGGTTTTTCCGATCAAGTGACCCGACTGTTTGGCAGCGCGCAACCGTTAGTGGCACTGGGCCGTAACATGGGCCTGCTGGGCCTGGATTTGTTGCCGCCCGCCAAACGCTGGTTCGCCCGTCAGGCCATGGGCCTGGGCACACGCCCTGATGCGTAACTGGCTGACCCGACGCCTGGGCAAGGCGCGGCTGTTGCGCTGGGTGCTCTCCCTGTACCCGCCTTACCTGGGCGCGGGAATTCGGGTGCAGGTCCTCAGCGCCGATTTTCGCCATGCCAAGGTGCGCATGGGCCTGGGCTGGTACAACCGCAATTACGTCGGTACGCAATTTGGCGGCAGCCTGTATTCGATGGTCGATCCGTTCTACATGTTGCTGTTGATGGAGAACCTGGGGCGCGACTACATCGTCTGGGATAAAGCTGCGAGCATCGACTTCGTGTCGCCGGGCAAAGGCCCGGTCTACGCTGAGTTTTCCATCGACGAGGCCTTGCTGGACGAGATTCGCCGGCAAACCGAAGGCGGCGAGAAGTATTTGCCCCTCCTCAAAGTACAGATTCATGACGGCTCCGGCACTCTGGTGGCGCGGGTCGACAAAACCCTTTACGTGCGGCGCAAGCCGCCAGCAAAGCAGGCTTAAAGCATGGACATGCGCGCAGATGTGCTGATTGTCGGGGCCGGAATGGTCGGAAGCGCCCTGGCGCTGGCGTTGCAAGGCAGTGGCCTGCAGGTGCTGCTGCTCGATGGCAGCCCGCTGAGCGTCAAACCGTTCGACCAGGATGCGGCCTTCGAACCCCGCGTGAGTGCCTTGTCGGCCGCCAGCCAGCGCATTCTGGAGCGCCTGGGCGTGTGGGATGGCATTGTCGAACGGCGCGCCAGCCCTTACGGTGAAATGCAGGTGTGGGACGGCAGCGGCACCGGGCAGATCCATTTTTCGGCGGCCAGTGTGCATGCGGAAGTGCTCGGGCATATCGTCGAGAACCGGGTGGTTCAGGATGCTTTGCTCGACCGCCTGCACGACTGCGACCTGGGCCTGCTGGCCAACGCGCGCCTGGAGCAGATGCGTCGCTCCGGCGATGACTGGCTGCTGACCCTGGCCGACGGTCGCAAATTGCGTGCGCCCCTGGTGGTGGCCGCCGACGGCGCCAATTCTGCTGTGCGCCGCTTGACCGGCACCGCCACGCGCGAGTGGGATTACCTGCACAACGCCATCGTCACCAGCGTGCGCTGCAGCCAGCCGCACCAGCGCACGGCGTGGCAACGCTTTACCGATACCGGCCCGCTGGCATTTTTGCCGCTGGTGCGCGAGGGTCAAGAGGACTGGTGCTCGATCGTGTGGTCGACCACACCCGCTGAGTCCGAGCGCCTGATGGCGTTGGATGATGAACGCTTCTGCCGTGAGCTGGAGCGAGCATTTGAAGGGCGACTCGGTACGGTCATCAGCGCCGATCCACGGGTCTGTGTGCCGTTGCGCCAGCGCCACGCCAAACGCTATGTGGCCGAAGGCCTGGCGTTGATCGGTGACGCGGCCCACGTCATCCACCCGTTGGCGGGGCAAGGTGTGAACCTGGGCTTTCTTGATGCGGCGGTGCTGGCCGAAGTGCTGTTGTCGGCGACCGAACGCGGCGAGCGCCTGGCGGATGTGAAGGTGCTGAGCCGTTACGAGCGTCGGCGCATGCCGCATAACCTCGCGCTGATGGCGGCAATGGAAGGCTTTGAACGGTTGTTCCAGGCTGACCGGCTGCCGTTGCGTTGGCTGCGTAATGCCGGATTGAAACTGGTCGACCAGATGCCCGAAGCCAAGGCAGTGTTTGTGCGCCAGGCCCTCGGGCTAACGGGCGACCTGCCAGACCTCGCAAAGCCCTGAATCGAAATATGCCCCCTGTGGGAGGGGGCTCGCCCCGATGAGGCCAGCCCATCCATCGCACATCCCAACTATGCAACATCTGGTAACGCCTCCAGCAAGCGCTACTAAATGTGAGTCCTTATCATTTGCCCTCTTTTTGCAAATGAGAGACCGCACCCATGTTGGCACCCAAGCGCCTCCTGACTGCCCTGGCACTCACCCTTATCGGCAGCACCACCGTGCAGGCAGCCGACGAAGTCGTGGTCTACTCCTCGCGCATCGACGAACTGATCAAGCCGGTGTTTGACGCCTACACCCAGAAGACCGGCGTGCAGGTGAAGTTCATCACCGACAAGGAAGCCCCCTTGATGCAGCGGATCAAGGCCGAAGGCGAAAACGCCACGGCCGACCTGCTGCTCACCGTTGATGCCGGCAACCTCTGGCAAGCCGAACAGATGGGCATCCTGCAGCCGTTCACTTCTGCAGTGATCGATAAGAATATCCCCCTGCAATACCGCTCTTCCAACCACGCCTGGACCGGCTTGAGCCTGCGCGCGCGGACCATCGCCTATTCCACCGACCGGGTAAAACCGGGTGACCTGACCACTTACGAAGCCCTGGCCGACAAGCAATGGGAAGGCCGCTTGTGCCTGCGCACAGCGAAGAAGGTCTACAACCAGTCGCTGACCGCCACGCTGATCGAAACCCATGGCGCGGCCAAGACCGAAGAAATCGTCAAGGGTTGGGTCAACAACCTGTCCACCGATGTGTTCTCCGATGACATCGCCGTGCTCGAAGCGATCAACGCCGGGCAGTGCGACGTAGGCATCGTCAACACCTACTACTACGGCCGCTTGCACAAGCAGAAACCGGACCTCGCGGTGAAGCTGTTCTGGCCGAACCAGGGCGACCGTGGCGTGCATGTGAACCTGTCGGGCATCGGCCTGACCAAACATGCGCCGCACCCGGAAGCCGCCATGGCCTTGGTGGAATGGATGACCACGCCTGAGGCGCAGAAGATCTTTGCCGACGTGAACCAGGAGTTCCCGGCCAACCCCGCTGTGCCGCCGTCGGCGGAAGTCGCAACCTGGGGCAAGTTCGTGGCCGATACCTTGCCGGTGGAAGTAGCCGGTAAACGTCAGGCTGAGGCCATTCGCCTGATGGATCGCGCGGGCTGGAACTGAATACCGATCTAAATGTGGGAGCGGCCTTGTGTGGGAGCTGGCTTGCCTGCGATAGCATTACCTCGGTGTGACTGACGCACCGAGGTGCCTGCATCGCGGGCCAGCCCGGCCCCACACAACCCGCTCCCCACAGTGTTAGCCGCGACTTCAACACCATCATTTCCAGAGAACTTTTCCTTGGCCCACCCCGCCCAACGTCGCTGGTACCTGCCGGTTTTCACCGTCGCCGCACTGGTGCTGTTGCCGCTGAGCGTGTTGTTGCTGTCCTGGCAGAGCATCGATCAACAGATCTGGTCGCACCTGTGGGAAACCCAGATGCCCCGCCTGCTGGGCAACACCCTGACATTGGTGTTGGGCGTTGGCGCCGGCGTGACGCTGTTGGGCGTAAGCCTGGCCTGGCTGACCAGCCTCTGCGAATTTCCGGGGCGGCGCTGGCTCGACTGGGCGTTGATGCTGCCCTTCGCGATTCCGGCCTACGTGCTGGCTTTTGTGTTTGTCGGCCTACTGGATTTCGCGGGGCCGGTGCAAACCCTGCTGCGCGAATGGTTCGGCAACGGCCTGCGCCTGCCACGCGTGCGCTCTACCAGCGGCGTGATCATCGTGCTGGTGCTGGTGTTCTATCCCTACGTCTACCTGTTGGCGCGCACTGCATTTTTGGCGCAGGGCAAAGGCCTTATGGAAGCGGCGCGGGTGCTCGGTCAATCGCCATGGCAAGCGTTCTGGCGTGTCGCATTGCCCATGGCGCGGCCGGCGATTGGTGCCGGCGTCGCCTTGGCATTGATGGAAACCCTGGCGGACTTCGGCGCGGTTTCGGTGTTCAACTTCGACACCTTCACTACGGCCATCTACAAGACCTGGTACGGCTTTTTCAGCCTTTCCAGCGCCGCCCAACTCGCCAGCCTGTTGCTTCTGGTGGTGATGCTGGTGCTGTACGGCGAACGACGTGCCCGAGGCGCCAGCCGCCCGAGTAATGAGCGACCCCGTGGCGAGGCGTTGTATCACCTGCGCGGTTTCAAAGCGGCGGCAGCCAGCACGTGGTGCGGCTTGGTGTTCGCCTGCGCCTTTGTCATCCCCATGCTGCAACTGGTCGCCTGGTTCTGGCAACGTGGCCGTTTCGACCTGGATGAGCGTTACAGCGGCTTGATCATCCATACCCTTTACCTGGGTGGCATCGCGGCACTGATTACGGTCAGCGTGGCGTTGATATTGGCCTTTGCCAATCGCCTGGCGCCTACGCGGGCGATTCGCTCCGGGATCAGCCTGGGTAATGTCGGCTATGCCTTGCCGGGCTCGGTGCTGGCCGTGTCGATCATGCTGGCGTTCAGCTACCTGGACCGTGAACTGGTGGTGCCATTGTCGAGTTGGCTCGGCGGCGCGGGCAAGCCTCTGTTGCTGGGCAGCCTGTCGGCGCTGGTGCTGGCGTATCTGGTGCGTTTCCTGGCAGTGGCCTACGGGCCGTTGGAAAACAGCCTGGCGCGAATCCGCCCTTCGTTGCCGGAAGCCGCGCGCAGCCTCGGCGTGAGCGGACCGCGACTGTTTTGCAAAGTGTATCTGCCGCTGTTGCTGCCGGGGACGTTGAGCGCGGCGCTGCTGGTGTTTGTCGATGTGCTCAAGGAAATGCCTGCGACCCTGCTGATGCGCCCGTTTGGCTGGGACACCCTGGCTGTACGAATTTTTGAAATGACCAGCGAAGGGGAGTGGGCGCGAGCCTCATTACCCGCACTCACGTTGGTGTTGGTGGGCCTGTTGCCGGTGATCGGCCTGATTCGACGCTCCGCCCGGCAAATCGGTTAGGTGCCAGTCCTACGGCTTGCAGCTACAATGCGCGGCATTCGGTGCGCTCCGTCCTTCGGATCGAGTCGCTGTGTGTCGCTGCAGGCCTTGTAGTCAGAGGTATTGAGCGCAAACAGCAGCTCTGTGCATCTTCGCCAATCCCGGAAGGAGAAACCCATGGGACAGCGTACGCCTCTGTATGACCTGCATCTCGCCCTCGGCGCGAAAATGGTCGATTTTGGCGGTTGGGATATGCCTCTGCACTACGGCTCGCAAGTTGAAGAGCACCATCAGGTGCGACGCGACTGCGGGGTGTTTGACGTATCTCATATGACCGTGATCGATGTCACAGGCCTTCAGGCCAAGGAATGGCTCCAGCACCTGCTGGCCAATGATGTCGATCGTTTGCATGGCTGCGGCCGTGCGCTTTACAGCGCCATGCTCAATGAGCAGGGCGGCGTGGTGGACGACATGATCGTTTACCGTACCGAGACCGGTTACCGGCTGGTGGTCAACGCCGCTACGCGTGATCAGGACATGGCCTGGATGCAAGCACAGCTGGGCGACTACGCGGCTCAGCTGCATGAGCGGCCAGAATTGGCGATGCTCGCCATTCAAGGCCCGCACGCCCGGCAGAAAATCGCCGAGCTGGTCACGCAGGCCCGCGGCACGCTTATCCACCAGCTCAAGCCCTTTGAAGGCCAGGCCGATGGCGATTGGTTTATCGCCCGCACGGGTTACACCGGCGAAGACGGCCTGGAAATTGTCCTGCCGGCCGAGCAGGCTCCGGGCTTTTTCAACGATCTGGTAGGGGCCGGTATCTCACCTATCGGCCTTGGCGCCCGCGATACGCTGCGCCTCGAAGCCGGCATGAACCTGTACGGCCAGGATATTCACCAGGATGTATCGCCTCTGGCGGCCAATATGGCGTGGAGCATTGCCTGGGAACCGGCTGAGCGTCAGTTCATCGGCCGCACTGCCCTTGAGGCGGAAAAGGCCGCAGGTGTGCAGTTCAAATTGGTCGGGCTGGTACTGGAAGAGCGTGGTGTTTTACGCGCTCATCAGGTGGTTCGTATCGCCAATGTTGGCGAAGGGGAGATAACCAGTGGTAGTTTCTCTCCTACGCTGAGCAAATCCATTGCCCTGGCGCGCGTACCGACGGCCACCACCGATCGGGCCGAAGTGGAAATCCGCGGCAAGTGGTACCCGGTTCGAGTGGTCAAACCGACCTTCGTGCGCCATGGCAAAACCTTGATCTAACTATTTCCGGCAGGCCTGAGGCCGCTGACATTTCTTCTTGAGGACACAGACTATGAGCGATATCCCTGCCGACCTGCGTTTTGCCGAAAGTCACGAGTGGGCCCGTCTGGAAGCCGACGGCACCGTGACCGTCGGTATCTCCGACCATGCTCAGGAAGCTTTGGGTGATGTGGTGTTCGTTGAGCTGGCTGAGGTGGGTGCCAACTTTGACGCTCAAGGCCAGGCTGGCGTCGTTGAGTCGGTGAAAGCTGCGTCAGATATCTACTCACCGGTTGCTGGCGAAGTGATCGCCGTCAACGAGGAACTGAGCGGCAGCCCTGAACTGTTGAACTCCGACCCGTATGGCGCCTGGATCTTCAAGCTCAAGCCAAGCAACCCGGCTGACTTGGAAAAACTGCTTGATGCCGCTGGCTACAAAGCGGCCATCGGCGAGTAAACGCAAGCCGTTGGAACAGCACAAATCAATGTGGGAGCTGGCTTGCCTGCGATAGCATCACTGCGGTGTGATTGAATCACCGCAGTGCCGGCATCGCAGGCAAGCCAGCTCCCACAGTTGATTGCGGATAGCTGGCAGTTTGTTTTCAGCTCGCTTTCAGTACCGCTTTTACCGCCGCTACAGACCGCTCTACGTCCGCTTCTGTCATCGCCGTGAACATCGGCAACGATACGATCAAACGCCCAACACGCTCCGCCACCGGGAACATGCCTTCCTTGAAACCCTGCGCCCGATACAAGCTCAGCAGGTGGATTGGCGGGTAGTGATAGCCAATGCCGACGCCGTGGGCCTGCATCTGTTCCATGAACGTAGCGCGGGCGGGCAGACCGTCCTGACGCTCCGGCAGTACCAGCTGGAACAGGTGCCAGTTGCTGTTTTCGAAATCAGCTGGCGGCAGTTGCGCGCCATATTGCGCTTCAAAGTCGCTGCCGAAGCACTTGAAGTAATGGCGTGCAAGGTTCTGGCGATGCGCAGTGATTTTCTCGATATGCGCAAACTGGCCCAGGCCGATAGCGGCGGCGATATCGGTCATGTTGAACTTGCCGCCCAGCACATCCACGTCCAGGCCATCGAAGCCGGTGCGGGTAACACCTTGCAGGCGATACTTTTCAGCCAGACGGGCTTCCTCGGCATTGTTCAACACCAGGCAACCGCCTTCGGAAGACGTGATGTTCTTGTTCGCCTGGAAGCTGAACGACACGAAGTCGCCGGTCGCGCCGATACGCTCGCCATCCCAGCTGGAACCCAATGCCTGGGCGGCGTCTTCGACAATGCGCAGGTTGTACTTGTTGGCCAGCGCGTAGAGCATCGGCATATCCAGGGGCAGGCCCGCCAGGTACACAGGAATGATCGCCTTGGTGCGCGGGGTGATCGCGGCTTCTACCTGAGCCAGGTCGATATTGCGGGTGACCGGGTCGATATCCGCAAATACCGGCGTGGCACCTACTTCCAGAATCACGTTGGCCGTGGCGACCCAGGAAATCGGCGTGGTGATCACTTCATCCCCAGGCCCGATGCCGGCGATGCGCAACGCGATCTCCATGGTGCAGGTGCCGGAATTGAAGGTACGCACCGGACGGCCGCCAAAGTATTCCGAGAGCTGCGCTTCGAACGCCTGCACTTTCGGCCCGCTGGTGATCCAGCCCGAGCGCAGTACATCGCCGACCGCCGAGATGGTCGCTTCGTCAATGGTAGGTTTGGAAAACGGCAGAAAGGGCTGTTGGCTCATAACGACGAAGGCATCCGTTTCAGATAGGCGATGAGTAATAGAGGTATCAGTACCGCATGCTTGCACGGCTCGACTGAATATAGCCTGTCGTCGGTGAACGAATTGTCATGTGGCGCATAAAAATGCCGCTTATCAGCGGCATTTTCTGTTGCAGGTCAGAATGAAACGCGAGCTTCAAGAAACACATTCTGCTCCTTGAGTTTGCCCTTGAGCTGTTCATCGCGGGCGTTTATCCGGTTAGCGAAGGTGTTGTAGCCGGTTTCGACCTTGCCCATGTCCACGTAACGCCAACCTGTGCCCAGAGTGACTTTTTCGCTGACCTTGGCCTCCAGGCCCAAGCCTGCGCTGTAGGCAAAGTTGTAGTGGCGGTTACTGGCGAACTGGCGGGTGGCATTGCTCTGGTATCCCGCGGCATCAATTTGCGCCATGCCGATACCGGCCATGGCGTAGAACGACAGCCAGTCATTGACCGCGATATTTTTATAGCCGTTGAGCATCACGCGCTGGCTGTCGACCTCCAGGCGGTTGACGTTGGCATTGAAGGGCGCCCAATAGGAGTCGAACGTCGAGCTGCTGCGCGTGGTGTATTCCCCTTCCAGGCGCCAGCCATCAGCAAAGGCGTAGCCTAGAGCCAGTGATCCAGTGAACGCTTTGTTACTGTCAGGGGCCTGCACGCGATCAGTGACGCGTGGGCTGGTCAATTGCGCACTGGAGAGGTTCTGACGGGCACTGTTGAGTTTTGCCGACCCGTACCAATTTTCTGCCTGAGCCAAAGGTGCAGCTAACGCAGAGAGAGCCAAAGCGTAAGCAAGTTTTTGCATGGGAGATGATTCGCTTTAAACAAGAGAATCTCAGTGTGGCGCTTGGTACTTTGGGGTTCGGCAGGAGTTTTCCGCTTTCAACGGGAAAAAGCAGAAGGTCTGGGCGGCGGCGGAGATCGTAGAGAAACGGGCATAAAAAATGCCGCTTAAAAAGCGGCATTTTTTATGGGCAGGTATTACTCGGTCACAGCATTTTTCGCGAGGATGGCGTTGGCCAACTCCATGTCCGTGGCTTGCAGGCCAGGGTTGTCGGCGCGAACTTTCTGCATGGCAGCTTCCAGGTAGGGGCCGCGGATGCCGCCGTCGCTGGCGACAAAGCTACCAGCGTCGTCTTGGGCGGCGACTACCAGCTTGTGGTCCTTGAAGGTCAGGTACGTCGAGCCGGTCGTGGCACCCGACGAGATGACATTGCGCCAGAAGCTGTCGGCCATGGCTGAACCGACAGGTAGGGAAAGCACAGCGAGGGTTGCGACAGCATATTTGAGACGCATGGTGGGTGACTCCGGGTGGGTTATCTGAACAGTTTGATTGTAGATAACCCAGGCGAGTTCCATCACTGACTAAACAGTTTCGACCTGTAAAACCACGCCATCCTGACCAATGACACGAACTTGAGCGCCGACGGGGCTGTCCGGCCCGGTTGCCATCCACACGCCATCGCCGACTTTTATCTTGCCTCGACCATCGACGATGGCTTGATGCACCACAAAGGTGCGGCCTACTAATTCCGAGCCGCGCATGTTCAGCCCCGGCTGGTCGCTCACCTTCGCGCTGCTGCGCTGGCGTTTCCACCAGTACACCGCAGTGAGGATCGACAACACGGCAAATAGCAGCAGTTGCCATTCCAGCCCGAGCGGTGGGATCAAAAACTTGATCACGCCCACAGCAGCGGCAGCGATCCCCATCCACAGCAGGTAGCCACCGGCGCCAAACACTTCAAGAATCAACAGCACCGTACCCAGCGCCAACCAATCCCAGAACGACAGATGCTGCAGGAAATCCCACATGGCGATTGCCTCAGCCTTTCTTGTTGTCGAAGGTTGCCTTGACGATCTCGCCGATACCACCGACGGCGCCAATCACCTGGCTGGCTTCCAGCGGCATCAGGATGACTTTGCTGTTGTTGGCCGACGCCAGCTTGCCCAGCGCATCGATGTATTTTTGCGCGACAAAGTAGTTGATGGCCTGCACGTTACCGGTGGCGATTGCTTCTGAAACCACCTGGGTTGCACGGGCCTCTGCTTCTGCCTGGCGTTCACGGGCTTCGGATTCGAGGAAGGCTGCCTGGCGTCCGCCTTCGGCCTCAAGGATCTGCGCCTGCTTCTTGCCTTCGGCGGTCAGGATTGCCGATGCCCGCAGGCCTTCGGCTTCCAGGATCTGCGCACGCTTGATTCGCTCGGCCTTCATCTGGCCGGACATGGCGGCCATCAGGTCGGCGGGCGGGCTGATGTCCTTGATCTCGATACGGGTGATCTTGATGCCCCACGGCGCCGTGGCTTCGTCCACGGTGCGCAGCAGTTTTTCGTTGATGCCGTCACGCTGGCTAAGCATCGCGTCCAGCTCCATGGAGCCGAGCACGGTACGGATATTGGTTTGCAGCAGGTTACGGATGGCATGCTCGAGGTTATTGACCTCGTAGGCGGCCTGGGCGGTGTTGACCACCTGGAAGAAGCACACGGCGTCGATCTGCACGGTGGCGTTGTCGGCGGTGATCACTTCCTGGGGCGGGATATCCAGCACGCTTTCCATCACGTTGATCTTGCGACCGATGCGGTCCATGACCGGGATGATGATGTTGAGGCCAGGTTTAAGGGTGTTGGTGTAGCGGCCGAAACGCTCGACCGTCCACTGGTAACCCTGAGGCACCACCTTGAAACCCATGAAAAGGATGGCCACGGCCAACCCCACGAAAAGAAGCAGTACGGTTCCGATCTGCATAGCGATTCCCTATCTGATGGTGTCAGTGAAGCGACGTGCGGCCGATTGTAACGGTCTGCTCACTGATAAGGACGGTTTCAGGGTGCAACAAGCAAATCATTTGTTTCTGAATCCCCAGGCGTTACCCGTAATACTTCTGCCATCGTTGTCAGCCCGGCATTCACTTTGTCGATGCCACTCATCCGCAGGCTGCGCATGCCTTGGCTGCGCGATGCCCGACGTAAAGCCTGCACGTCGGCGCCGGGTGTAATCAGCGCCTTGAGCTTCTCGTCCATCACCATGATTTCGTAGAGCCCGGCCCGGCCTCGATAACCACTATCACGACAGTCCGCGCAGCCGACCGCTTCATGGGTATTGCCCTGCCCAGTCACCCCACGTTTGCAGTGAGGGCATAAAAGCCGCACCAAGCGCTGCGCCATCACGCCTATCAGCGTAGCTTTGATCAAATAATGAGCAATGCCAAGTTCCTGCAAACGGCTGATAGCGCTGGGTGCGTCGTTGGTGTGCAGGGTCGACAGCACCAGGTGCCCGGTGAGCGCGGCCTGGATGGCCATTTCTGCAGTTTCCTGATCGCGAATCTCGCCGATCATGATGATGTCCGGGTCCTGGCGCAGCAGTGCGCGAACTCCGCTGGCGAAGGTCAGGTCGATGTTGTGCTGCACTTGCATCTGGTTAAAGGCGGGTTCCACCATTTCTATCGGGTCTTCTACCGTGCACAGGTTGACCTCGCGGGTCGCCAGTTGCTTGAGCGTGGCGTAGAGCGTGCTGGTCTTGCCTGAGCCGGTAGGCCCGGTGACCAGGATGATGCCGTTGGCCTGGCCGGCCATGGCTTGCCAGCGTTGCTGATCATCGGCAGACAAACCCAACTGGTCAAAATCCTTGAGCAGGACGTGCGGGTCGAAAATTCGCATCACCAGTTTTTCGCCAAACGCGGTCGGCAGTGTTGAGAGGCGCAACTCCACTTCGATACCCGCCGGGCTCTTGGTCTTGACCCGGCCGTCCTGGGGTTTGCGTTTTTCCGCCACATTCATTCGGCCCAGACTTTTCAGGCGGCTGACCACCGCCATGGTGACCTGGGGTGGAAACTGATAGACGTCATGCAGCAGCCCGTCGATGCGAAAACGCACGCGGCCTTGGTCGCGGCAGGGTTCGATATGGATATCACTGGCTCGCTGGCCGAAGGCGTACTGCAACAGCCAGTCGACGATGTTGACGATATGCGCGTCATTGGCATCCGGCTCCTGATCACCGGTACCGAGGTTGAGCAGTTCGAAGTTGCCAGCTACTGCGACTTTTTGATCGGCGCCGCTGACGGACTTGGCCAGCCGGTAAAAGTCACCGATACAGCGCTGAATCTCTCGGGGGTTGGCGACCACGCGCCTGATCGAGCGCTTGAGCACCTGTGCCAAACCGGCCTCCCATCCACGGATATGCGGCTGGGCGCTGGCGACGGTGACGGTCTGCGCATCCACCGCCACCGCCAGGATGGCGTGGCGCTGTGCGAACGCGTGGGACATCAACGGCACCACCGCCGCCACGTCGATCTTCAGCGGGTCGATACGCAGATAAGGTTGCCCGACATGCCCGGCAAGCCATTGAGTCAACGTTTCGAGGCAAGGCCCTTCAGCCGCGATGCTTTCCAACGGATGTTGAGTGGCGGGTGCTGCCGCTGACCTTTGCGCCTCGTGCGCTGTAATCAGCCCCTGCTCGACCAATGCAGGTAACAGTTGATGCAGTTCCAATCGCTGATCGTGCAAGGCGGCGAGCATGAAGATTTCCTGAGTGACGTCGGGCGTGATCTCAGGCTAGCCATTCTCTGAACACTCACCGCTCAGGGTGTATTGCAGGCTTTTACTGATTGGCCGCCGCCACCGCTTGGGGCCGCACGGAATCGGCCTGCCACACCTCCAGCGAGCACACGCTGATCAGGTTTCGAATCTTTTCACCGATCACCAGGGCGCGGTGCCAGCTCAGACCGTTCATCACGATATCAATGCTCAGCAGGTCGTCGTCACGGCTCACATGGACCTGTTGCGGCGTCAGGAACTGCAGCGCGAAGTAATTGAGTACCCTGCACAGCAGGTCCGGTTCTGCCTCGGCGGTGATCTGATAATGCGCTTGGCAGTGGGCGCTGTTGACGGCCCATGCATCGATACGCGTAGCAGGGCAGGTGGTTTCGACGGCGTGCATGCTGACTCTCCAGATTCGACTGGAGAAATTTTTACATTCGCGTGCGGAGATTTCTTATCTAAGATGCGGCTTATTGGTGAGAAAAAGACTCACGTAATTCAGGCTTGGCGCTTTCATAGGTATTTTTATGCACAGTGAGTTGGACGTCTACGACCGCCGCATTCTGGCCCTGCTGCAAGAGGACGCCTCGCTTTCCAGCGCGCAGATCGCCGAGCAGGTGGGTCTCTCGCAGTCGCCATGCTGGCGGCGTATTCAACGGCTTAAAGAGGAGGGTGTGATTCGCGGACAGGTCACGCTACTGGACCGCAAGAAGATCGGTCTCAACACGCAGATTTTCGCCGAGGTCAAACTCAATGCCCATGGACGGTCCAACTTCACCGAATTCACCGAAGCGATTCGCGGGTTTCCGGAAGTCCTGGAGTGCTATGTGCTGATGGGGGCAGTGGATTTTCTGCTGCGCATCGTTACCTCTGACATCGAGGCGTATGAGCGGTTTTTCTTCGAGAAGCTGTCGATGGTGCCGGGGATTCAGGAGGTGAATTCGATTGTGGCCCTGTCGGAGATCAAGTCCACCACCAGCCTGCCAGTGCTGCGCTGACGGTGGGAGCGCGCTTGTTCGCGAATGCGGTGTGTCAGCTACTAAAGAAGTCGACTGATCCAGCGCTTTCGCGAGCAAGCCCGCGCCCACATTTGACCCAGCTGCCTGGTATTACAGGCGCAGCAAAGTCTTCCACGCACGGTTCTGATACACCGCAATCGCCTGATGCATACGCGCATCCAGCGACTCGTCGGTAATCGGCTGATTAGCCAGTACCGCCAGCTTGTTCAGCTCACCGTACAAACGGTCCAGCTCCGGAATGTCTACCACCTGACGCGCGTGGTGCAGCCAGGCCTGGATGCGTTCAATGCGCGGCAGCTGCTCGGCCAGGTCTTCCGGTTGTTGCTGGTAACGCGACAGTTGCAGGGCAACGGCGTCGTCAGCCAGCAGGCGCGGCAGCCAGTTGGTGATTTGCGCAGCGCCCTGGCGGTTGCCACGTACGTTGCGGTCGGCGGTCCAGGTGCGGGCCAGCAGCCAGCGCGAGGTGTTCAGCGAGAACAAGCCCCAGCGCACGTCTTGCAGCTCTTCAACAAACTGTTCAGGTGCGGCTTTGCGGATGTCTTCATCGTCGTCACCGGCCTGCACCAGTGGGCGCCAGTCTTCCAGCAATGCATCGAGTGCGCGCCGCAGCTCGCTGGTGGATTGACGCGGAGCGGCCTGGCCGAGGCTGCCGATCAGCGCGCGCAGTTCACCGAGGTTTTCGACCCAGTCCTGCAGCAAGCGCCAGTGACCATTGAAGCGATATTGCTCGGCCAGGCGCTGGCTGCTGCCCAACAGGTGCCACATGATCGCGGCGAAGGCGTCGTCCAGCGGCATTTCGGCGTGGATCTGCGGCGCAGGCAGGCTCAGCGAGTAGCTGCTGGCGTCGTATAGACGGTAGCCGCGCTCGGCCTTGCTGATATCACACGGCATCAGCGCCAGGGTGGCGGCCAGTTCGGCAGCCAGTTCCAGCAGGGCGGCCGGTTCACCTTCGCGCAGTTCCAGTTCCAGCTCGCAGATTTCTTCTTTCTGCTTGCCGACCACCACGTGGCCCAGGTCCAGGGCGGCTTCGATCACGACCTTGGCCTTGCCACGGCCCCAGGCGATTTCGGCACGTTCGCGCACAAAATCGGTGGTGAAAATCGGCTTGAGGGTCTTTTTGTCCAACTCGGCCAGTTGCTCGGGCCAGCATTCGCCGTCGAGCTTCTTCACGTCGAGCTTGGCTTTGGGCAGGTCCCAGTTGTACTCATTGCGTTCCGACAAGCCGGCGACGCTTTGGCCACGGGTCTTGAGGGTCTGGATGATTTCGTCACCGTCCTTGCGCAAACGCAGGGCGACTTTGGCCTGCGCCAGGTCGCGCTCGGGGGTGTCGAAATACTGGTTCATCAACTCACGGCGTTCCCAGCCACTTTTGTTGCGTTTTTTCAGTAGCGGGTGCTCACGCAGCGCGGCGAGTGTTTCGCGGCTGACGCGGAGCTTGATTTCGGTTTCTTTCTGCATGGCCGGAAAATCCAGGATCGGGAGCGCAGCCGGGGAAAAGAGTGGCTGCCAAGGTCGTGCAGTGTACAGGACTGAGCCCGGCAACGCGCCGCAACGGTTTATTGTGGCGTGCAGATGGTTCTATAGTGGGGCTCATCCGGGAAGTTGAGAGGCCGCGCATGCCGTTACCGTCCATGAAAGAGCAATTCGCCGCATTGATTGCCGCGCCGTCGGTCAGTTGCACCCAAGCGTCTCTCGACCAGACCAACCGCCCGGTGATCGACCTGCTCGCCGGGTGGCTGGGCGACCTGGGTTTTGCCATCGACATCCAGCAAGTCAGCCCGGGCAAATTCAACCTGCTCGCCAGTTTCGGCAGTGGCCCCGGCGGCCTGGTGTTGGCTGGCCATAGCGATACCGTTCCCTACGACGCCGCGCTGTGGAAGACCGATCCGCTCAAGTTGACGGAAGTTGACGGCCGCTGGGTAGGACTGGGCAGTTGTGACATGAAGGGCTTTTTTGCGCTGGCCATTGAAGCCGTGCTGCCGTTGCTGGACCAGCCGTTCAAACAACCGCTGCTGATCCTCGCGACCTGCGATGAAGAAAGCTCGATGTCCGGCGCCCGCGCACTGGCCGAGGCCGGGCGCCCTCTGGGCCGCGCGGCGGTGATTGGCGAACCGACGGGCCTCAAGCCGATCCGCCTGCACAAGGGCGTGATGATGGAACGCATCGACATCCTTGGCCAAAGCGGCCATTCGTCAGACCCAAGCCTGGGCCACAGTGCTCTGGAAGCCATGCACGATGCCATCGGCGAGCTGCGCGGCCTGCGCCTGGCCTGGCAGCGCGAGTACCGCAATCCGCAATTCAGCGTACCGCAGCCGACGATGAATTTTGGTTGCATCCACGGCGGTGACAACCCCAACCGTATCTGCGGCCAATGTTCCCTGGAGTTCGACCTGCGGCCCCTGCCGGGCATGGACCCCAAGGTGCTGCGCGACGCTATCCGGCAAAAGCTCGAACCCCTGGCCGAGCGCCATAAGGTCAAGATCGACTACGCGCCGTTGTTCCCCGAAGTGCCGCCGTTCGAGCAGGCCGAAGGCGCCGAGCTGGTGCGGGTGGCGGAACGATTGACCGGTCATCGTGCCGAAGCAGTAGCGTTCGGCACCGAAGCGCCTTATCTTCAGCGCCTTGGGTGCGAAACCCTGGTGCTCGGCCCTGGCGATATCGCCTGCGCCCACCAGCCGGGCGAGTACCTCGAAATGTCACGCTTGACGCCTACAGTGCGTCTATTGCGGGAACTGATCGACCATTACTGCCTGAAACCTGCATAAATTAACCCCCGCCCATTCGTACATAAGGAGAGCGAGCGTGTCGCCAAGCCTGTTCCGACGATAACCATCAGCCCGCTGTGCGCTTTTATGTTTCATCCTTTTTTGGCTGCTTTTTATTACAGGCCCAGGTTTTATGCCCGAATACGTCAATTGGCTTCGTCACGCTTCGCCCTACATCAACGCCCACCGCGACTGCACCTTTGTGGTCATGCTGCCCGGCGATGGTGTGGAACACCCCAACTTCGGCAATATCGTCCACGACCTGGTGCTGCTCCATAGCCTGGGTGTGCGGCTGGTATTGGTTCATGGGTCGCGCCCACAAATCGAAGCGCGCCTTGAAGCGCGCGGCCTCACCCCGGCTTATCACGAAGGCCTGCGCATCACCGATGCCGCGACGCTGGAGTGCGTAATCGACGCGGTCGGCCATTTGCGTATTGCTATCGAAGCACGCCTGTCGATGGACATGGCCTCCTCGCCGATGCAGGGCTCGCGCCTGCGCGTCGCCAGCGGCAACCTGGTGACGGCGCGGCCGATCGGAGTGCTTGAAGGCGTGGATTACCACCACACCGGCGAAGTGCGCCGGGTCGACCGCAAGGGCATCAACCGCCTGCTGGACGAGCGCTCCATCGTGTTGCTGTCGCCGTTGGGTTACTCGCCGACCGGGGAAATCTTCAACCTGGCCTGCGAAGACGTCGCCACCCGCGCCGCCATCGACCTGGGGGCCGACAAGCTGCTGCTGTTTGGCGCCGATCTGGGCCTGATCGACGAACATGGTCGCCTGGTCCGCGAGCTGCGTCCGCAGCAAGTGCCTGCGCACCTGCAGCGCCTGGGCAGCAACTATCAAGCTGAACTGTTGGACGCTGCCGCCGAAGCGTGCCGTGGCGGAGTAGGGCGCAGCCATATCGTCAGCTACGCCGAAGATGGCGCGTTGCTCACCGAGCTGTTCACCCGGGACGGCGGCGGTACGCTGGTGGCCCAGGAGCAATTCGAACAAGTGCGCGAGGCGGCGATTGAGGATGTGGGCGGTCTGCTCGACCTGATCAGCCCGCTGGAAGAGCAGGGCATTCTGGTGCGGCGTTCGCGGGAAGTGCTGGAGCGTGAGATCGAGCAGTTCAGCGTGGTTGAGCGCGAAGGCATGATCATCGCCTGTGCGGCGCTGTATCAGATCGCGGATTCGGATGCAGGGGAGCTGGCGTGTCTGGCGGTCAACCCGGAGTATCGTCACGGCGCACGCGGTGACGTGTTGCTGGAGCGCATCGAGACCCGTGCGCGGGCGCAGGGTTTGAAGACGCTGTTTGTGCTTACCACGCGAACCGCACACTGGTTTCGCGAGCGCGGGTTTGTGCCGAGCAGCGTCGACCGCCTGCCGTCAGCGCGGGCGTCGCTGTACAACTATCAGCGTAACTCGAAGATTTTCGAGAAGGCCCTGTAAGCCCGATTTCGGAACTCAAGCAGGTCCAAGTGTGGGAGCGGGCTTGCTCGCGAAGGCGGAGTGTCAGTCACTGAATGTGTTGACTGATCCAGCGCTTTCGCGAGCAAGCCCGCTCCCGCATTTGATCGCGTTCAGTCTTTGATGAATTTGTCGGTCACGAAAGCCGAGTAGTCCGGCAACACCGCTTCAACCTTCCCCTGTTCCTTCAAAAACTTTGCCGTTTCCCCAATCGCCTTCGCCGTGCCCCCTTTAAGCAGGGCATCGGTTTGCTGCGCCTGCGCGTCCGGGAAAGTGCTGCCGGCCAACAGCTCGGGAATATCGGCGGCATTCGAACCTGTCAGTTTGGCGATTTTCTGCACCGGCTCTGAATCCACCGTCCAGCTGTCTTTATGGGCGGCGTAGTCGGCGAATGCGTCCAGCGTGACCTTGGCAAACTTGGCCACTGTGTCAGGATGTTTTTCCGCGAAATCCTTGCGTGCCACCCACACCTCAAACGTCGGTGCACCCCACTGACCCACCTGGGCGGCGTCTGTCAGGGTTTTCCCGGTCTTGCGGATTTCCCCCAGCGCCGGTGACCACACGAACGCACCGTCGATATCGCCCCGTTTCCACGCGGCCGCAATTTCGGCGGGCTGCAGGTTCACTACTTTGACTTGTTTGGTGTCCAACCCCCAATGCTTCAGCGCGCCGAGCAGGCTGTAATGAGAGGTTGAGACGAAGGGCGTAGCGATGGTTTTACCGATCAGGTCCTGCGGTTTGTCGATACCACTGCCGTTGCGCACCACCAGGGCTTCAGAAGCATTGATCTGCGCCGATACGATAAAGGCCACGATGGGTAGATTGCGTGAAGCCGCCGCTGCGAGGGGGCTGGAACCGAGGTTGCCGATTTGCACATCGCCCGATGCAATCGCGGTTACGACGTCGGGCCCACTGTTGAAACGGCGCCAGGCAATCTTCTCGCCGAGGGCTTTTTCATAGAGGCCGTCGGCCTGTGGGACTTTGCTGGGGTCGATACCGGTCTGGTAGCCGATGGTTAAATCGGCCGCTTTGACACCAAAAGAAAGTATTAGTGACACAAAAACTGTAACAAATTGACGGGAGGATGTGCGTTTGGCCATGATGGCGTCGCCTTTTTGATCGTGGGTGACGTATGCAACTGAACGTCCACACTAATCGATCTAAAAAAAGGCTAGTAAATACCCTTTAGGAATTAGCTTATGGAGCGGTTGATCTATGCTGATCGGCTCGCGTCATGGAAGGGCTTATTCCTGGATGGTATGAAAAAGAATGAAACAATTCTTTTTGGGTGTATGAAAAACTCATTACCCTGCAGGGACCAAATTAACTGCGGCTAGACGAAGGTAGTAGACACACAAGGTTACGATTGACTTGTCGGTCACTATCTGGCGCTAATCGCGCATCTGTGGATCGAGGGCGTCAGACCCGAGACCAAAGAAATACAAAAATTAGAAATGAGAGGAGCGGTACATGAAGAAGTCAACATTGGCGTTGGCCGTGGCTGTCGCTGCGATTGCCCAACAGGTAAACGCCGCCGGTTTCATCGACGACAGCAAAGTAACACTGGGTCTGCGTAACTTTTACATCAACACCGACAACCGTGATTTGAAGCCTTCGGCGACCTCGAACACCCGCAGCAAGAACGCTGAATGGGGCCAAGGTTTTGACCTGCGTTTCATCTCCGGCTTCACCGAAGGGACCGTTGGTTTCGGCCTTGATGCGATCGGCCTGTACGGCGTGCGTCTGGATTCCAGCCGTGCCGACCACGGTAACTACACGGGCACCGCGTCTGGCGGCACCGTGTTCCCAAGCGATGGCAACAAAGCTGTCAACGATTTCGCCAGCCTGGGTGTGACCGGTAAGGTCAAGGTTTCCCAGACCGTGCTGAAAATCGGCACCCTGCAGCCAAACAACCCGGTCATCAAGACCAACGACGGTCGTTTGCTGCCGCAAACATTCCAAGGTGGCGAGATCTCCTCGAATGAGATCAAGGACCTGACCCTGACTGCTGGTCAGATCGAGCACTCCAAGGGCCGTAACTCCAGCAACAACGAAGGCCTGTCGCTGGCGGGTGCCAACGGTAGCTCGAACTATGACGCTGGCAACTTCGTCAACAAGTTCTACTACGCCGGTGCTGACTACAAAATCACCAAGGATCTGACCGCTTCGTACTACTACGGCGAGCTGAAAGACTTCTACGCGCAGAACTTCCTGGGCTTGGTCCACAACTGGGCTATCGGTCCTGGCGTGCTGAAAAGTGACCTGCGTTACTACCGCAGCCGCGACAACGGCGCCAACGGCAACGAAGCGGGCTACTACACCTCGGGTTACTACTCGGATCACCCGACCAACGCCACCAAGGTTAAAGGCAAGGTCGATAACGATCTGTACAGCTACCTGGCGTTGTACTCGGTTGCCGGTCACACCTTCGGCGGTGGCTACCAGTACACCAAGGGCGACAGCGACTTCCCTTGGCTGAACCAGGGTGATGGTTCTTCGAACAGCACCACCACCGACATGCAAATCCAGAAGTTTGCCCGTGCTGGCGAACGCACCTGGCAAGCTCGCTACGCGTATGACTTCGCCAAGGTTGGCCTGCCAGGCCTGACTGCTGGTGTTGTGTACCTCAAAGGCAGCAACATCCAGACCACCGCCGGCGATAAAACCGAGTGGGAACGCGACCTGACTCTGGCTTACGTTGTTCCAGAAGGTCCGCTGAAAAACCTCGGCGTCGCCTGGAAAAACGCTATGTGGCGTACCGACCTGGTCAACACCCGTGCCCAGGACGAAAACCGTGTAATCGTTAGCTATAGCTACGCGTTCAAGTAAGAGCGTAAAACCTTGCCCGGCGCAACGCCGGGCAGGGTGACTTACTGTTCAAGTCGGGCTCAACCCCCGCAAGCCCTTCCTGAATCCCCTCTTTGTACAGCGTCTCAAGGCCTTCTCGAACCTTGTGATGGATGTTGATCCTCGGCCTTTGTCGCGTCCAATGAATTGATTTTTAATATTCGTTTATCGTCTAAATAAATCGATATTTATTCTTTTTAAATAATCTTCAACCCATGCACAGTGGACTCCATAAGCACTCACCAGGAGCCACACCATGAGCCTAAGATTGGGCGACATCGCCCCCGACTTCGAACAGGATTCCAGCGCCGGCAAGATTCGTTTCCACGAATGGTTGGGCGATAGCTGGGGCGTGCTGTTTTCCCATCCGGCGGACTTCACCCCGGTGTGCACCACCGAGCTTGGCTTTACCGCCAAGCTCAAGGACGAATTCGCCCAGCGCGGCGTCAAGGCCATTGCCCTGTCGGTCGACCCGGTGGACTCGCACCACAAGTGGATCGAAGACATCAATGAAACCCAGAATACGGTCGTCAACTTCCCGATCCTGGCCGATGCCGATCGTAAAGTGTCGGACCTGTATGACCTGATCCACCCGAACGCCAGTGACACCCTCACCGTGCGCTCCTTGTTCGTGATCGACCCGAACAAGAAAATCCGCCTGACAATTACCTACCCGGCCAGCACCGGCCGCAATTTTCACGAAATCCTGCGGGTCATCGACTCGCTGCAGCTGACTGACAACCACAAGGTCGCCACCCCCGCCAACTGGCAGGACGGCGATGAGGTGGTGATTGTGCCGTCGCTCAAGGACGAAGAAGAGATCAAGAAACGCTTTCCCAAGGGCTATCGCGCAGTGAAGCCGTACCTGCGCCTCACCCCACAGCCCAACCGTTAACACGCAACCCAATGTGGGAGCGGGCTTGCTCGCGAATGCTGACTCTCAGTTGATGCATTTGAATGACACACCGCCTTCGCGAGCAAGCCCGCTCCCACATTTCAACGCATTTGCAGTCTCACATAGCAGGGGTTTTCAGGCCGTTTCGACGGCCTTTTTTTTCGCCCCAGGATATATAAAGTACATATGCATTTATAGAATAAACAAATGAAAAAATAAGATTTAAAGATATATAAATATGCTGATAGGGTCTGTCCCATCTTGGCGCCATCGCCACACAGCGAACCGCCGACACTTGCTCAAGGAATACCTGCATGCTGGTCGTAACACTTGGAGGCAGTCCCAGCCAGCGTTCCCGCTCCGGGGTCTTGCTGGAAAAAACCCGTCAGTGGCTGCAAGACAAAGGCGTGGAAGTGGTGAGTTATCAGATACGGGACTTCCCGGCCGAAGACTTGCTGCATGCACGCTTCGACAGCCCCAAGGTCATCGACCTGCTGCAACAGGTCGCCAACGCCGACGGCCTGGTCATTGCCACCCCGGTGTACAAAGCCTCGTTCTCCGGCGCGTTGAAAACCGTGCTGGATCTGCTGCCCGAACGCGCCCTGGCCCACAAGATCGTATTGCCCATGGCCACGGGCGGCAGCATCGCGCACATGCTGGCGGTGGACTACGCGCTGAAGCCCGTGCTGTCGGCCCTCAAGGCCCAGGAATTGCTCCACGGCATTTTTGCCGAGGACAGCCAGATCGCTTATGCCGAAGGCAGCGCCCAGGCGCAGCTGGTGCCCGTGCTTGAACAGCGTTTGCACGAGGCCCTGGAGACCTTCTATAGCGCCATGGCCCGTCGCCCCAAACCGCTGGACCCCAATGTGTTGAATGAACGTTTGTTGAGTGCTCGCTGGAGCATTTAAGCCTGACCCGATTGTTGTAGCACTCACCTTACTCAGCCGCCAACGGCCAAGCAGGTGCAGCCAACCCCCCCATCGCATTTTTGGAGAGAGCGCCATGCGCACTGTCATCTTGCGTCGTGGTCTGGTCGCACTGTTTGTTGCGGCTGTGTCCTTCGGCGCCATGGTTCAAGCCCAAGCTGCCGAAACCCTGCGGATCGGCTATCAGAAGTACGGCACGCTGGTGCTGCTCAAAGCCAAGGGCACCCTGGAAAAACGCCTGGCCGCCCAAGGCGTGCAGGTGCAATGGACTGAGTTCCCCGGTGGTCCGCAACTGCTCGAAGGCCTGAACGTCGGCTCCATCGACTTCGGCGTCACCGGCGAAACCCCGCCGGTCTTCGCCCAGGCGGCCGGTGCCGATCTGCTCTACGTGGCTTACGAGCCGCCAGCGCCGACCAGTGAGGCGATCCTGGTGCCGAAAGACTCGCCGATCAAATCCGTGGCCGAGCTCAAGGGCAAGAAAATCGTGCTCAATAAAGGCTCCAACGTGCACTACCTGCTGGTGCGTGCGCTGGAAGATGCCGGCCTGAAATACACCGACGTGCAGACCGTGTTCCTGCCGCCCGCCGATGCCCGCGCCGCGTTCGAGCGTGGCAGCGTCGACGCCTGGGTGATCTGGGACCCGTACCAGGCTGCTGCCGAGAAACAACTGCAGGCACGCACCCTGCGTGACGGCACCGGCATTGCCGATAACCACCAGTTCTACCTGGCGACCAAGCCCTATGCCACGCAGCACCCTGAAGTGATCAAGGCGCTGGTGGAGGAAGTGCGCGCAGTGGGCGAATGGTCCAAGGCCAACCCGCAGGAAGTCACCGAACAAGTCGCACCGCTGCTTGGCCTGCCGGCTGACATCACCCTGACCTCGGTGAAGCGCCAAGGCTACGGCGCGCTGTTCTTGACCCCGGACGTGGTCGCCGCCCAGCAGAAAATCGCCGACAGCTTCTACCAGCTCAAACTGATCCCCAAACCCTTGAACATCAAGGACGTGATCTGGACGCCACCCGCCGCCGTTGCCACAGCGCCGTAATCCGATTTCTTCAGGAGACAACTCCATGAGCCTTAATATTTTCTGGTTCCTGCCTACCCACGGCGACGGCCATTACCTTGGCACCGCCGAAGGCGCTCGCGCCGTCGATCACGGTTATCTGCAGCAAGTGGCCCAGGCCGCTGACCGCCTGGGGTTTGGCGGTGTGCTGATTCCCACCGGCCGCTCCTGCGAAGACTCGTGGCTGGTGGCCGCCTCGCTGATCCCGGTGACCCAGCGTTTGAAATTCCTTGTGGCTCTGCGCCCCGGAATCATTTCCCCGACGGTGGCCGCACGTCAGGCCGCGACTCTGGATCGCCTGTCTGGCGGCCGTGCGCTGTTCAACCTGGTCACCGGTGGTGATCCGGAAGAACTGGCCGGCGACGGCTTGTTCCTCAGCCACGAAGAGCGCTACCAGGCCTCGGTCGAATTCACGCGCATCTGGCGCCGTGTGCTCGAAGGCGAAACCGTGGACTACGACGGCGAGCACATCAGCGTCAAAGGCGCCAAATTGCTCTACCCGCCGATCCAGCAACCGCGTCCGCCGCTGTACTTCGGCGGTTCCTCGGAAGCGGCCCAGGACCTGGCAGCCGAACAGGTGGAAATGGTCCTGACCTGGGGCGAACCGCCGGCTGCGGTCGCGGAAAAAATCGAACAGGTGCGCGCCAAGGCCGCGAAACTCGGGCGTACCGTGCGCTTTGGCATTCGCCTGCATGTAATCGTGCGCGAGACCAATGACGAAGCGTGGAAAGCCGCCGACAAGCTGATCTCCCACTTGGATGACGACACCATCGCGCGTGCCCAGGCGTCCCTGGCGCGCTTCGATTCCGTCGGCCAGCAACGCATGGCCGCCTTGCACGGCGGCAACCGCGACAACCTCGAGGTCAGCCCCAACCTGTGGGCCGGCGTTGGCCTGGTACGTGGCGGCGCAGGCACCGCGCTGGTGGGCGATGGCCCGACCGTCGCGGCACGCGTCAATGAATACGCTGCGTTGGGCATCGACACGTTCATCTTCTCGGGTTACCCGCACCTGGAAGAATCGTATCGGGTGGCCGAGCTGCTGTTCCCGCACTTGGATATCGAACGTCCCGATCTGCCCAAAAGCGCCGGTTACGTCAGCCCGTTCGGCGAGATGGTTGCCAACGATATCCTTCCCAAAGCGGCGTCGCAGAGCTGAGGCGTAGTCATGAACTATGAAAAATTAAGCCATCGTGTCGCGCCTTGGGTGCTGCCGATCCTGTTGCTGGCGGTGTGGCAGCTGTCGGTGTCGGCGGGCTGGTTGTCGACCCGCATTCTGCCGGCGCCGAGTGCGGTGATCGAGGCTGGGGTCAACCTGGTTCGCACGGGCGAAATCTGGACGCACCTAGCTATCAGCGGCTGGCGTGCCGGCCTGGGTTTTGTGATCGGTGGCAGCATCGGTTTGGCCCTGGGCTTTATCACCGGCCTGTCGAAATGGGGCGAGCGCCTGTTGGACAGTTCGGTGCAGATGATCCGCAACGTGCCGCACCTGGCGCTGATTCCGCTGGTGATCCTGTGGTTCGGCATTGACGAGACCGCGAAGATTTTCCTGGTCGCCCTCGGCACGCTGTTCCCGATTTACCTGAACACCTACCACGGTATCCGCAACGTCGACCCGGCGTTGGTGGAAATGTCGCGCAGCTATGGTTTGTCCGGTTTCAGCCTGTTCCGTCAGGTGATCCTGCCGGGCGCGCTGCCTTCGATTTTGGTGGGCGTGCGTTTTGCCCTGGGCTTTATGTGGTTGACGCTGATCGTGGCGGAAACCATCTCGGCCAGCTCCGGCATCGGTTACCTGGCGATGAATGCGCGTGAATTTCTGCAAACCGACGTGGTGGTATTGGCCATCGTCATGTACGCCATCCTCGGCAAGCTGGCCGACCTGGCCGCGCGCGGTCTGGAGCGTGTGTGGCTGCGCTGGCACCCGGCGTATCAAGTGAATAAAGGCGGTGCGGCATGACGGCTCAACAACCTCCGCGCCTGCTCAAGGGCATCCCGCTGGCGGTGCGCAAATTGCGCAAGGCCTTTGGTGCGCGGGAAGTCCTCAAAGAGATTGATCTGCACATTCCCGCCGGCCAGTTCGTGGCGGTGGTGGGGCGCAGCGGCTGCGGCAAAAGTACCTTGCTGCGCTTGTTGGCTGGCCTGGACAAAGCCAGCGGCGGCGAGTTGCTGGCAGGCTCTGCGCCGCTTGGCGATGCGATTGAAGACACGCGGTTGATGTTTCAGGAAGCGCGCCTGCTGCCGTGGAAAAAGATCATCGACAACGTGGGTCTGGGTCTGAAGGGCAACTGGCGCCCCAGGGCGCTTGAAGCGCTGGAAGCGGTTGGCCTGGCCGAGCGTGCCAACGAGTGGCCCGCGGCCTTGTCCGGTGGCCAGAAGCAGCGCGTGGCCCTCGCCCGCGCGCTGATTCATCAGCCGCGCCTGCTGCTGCTGGATGAGCCGCTGGGCGCGCTGGATGCCCTGACCCGTATCGAAATGCAGCAACTGATCGAAAACCTCTGGCAGAAGCACGGCTTTACCGTGTTGCTGGTGACCCACGACGTCAGTGAAGCCGTGGCGATTGCCGACCGGGTGATCCTCATCGAGGACGGTGAGATCGGTCTGGACCTGATTGTCGACCTGCCGCGCCCACGCGCCCGGGGCTCACATCGCCTGGCGGCGCTGGAAGCCGAAGTGCTTAACCGTGTGCTGTCGTTGCCCGGCACGCCGCCTGAACCCGAACCTGTTTCACCGCTGCCTACGCAATTGCGTTGGGCTCAATAACTTACTTGTCCCACGAAGGAAAAACACCATGACTATCAAAGCCATCAACGTGCGTAACCAGTTCAAGGGCACCATCAAGGAAATCGTCGAAGGCGACGTGCTTTCCGAAATCGATGTTCAGACAGCGTCTGGCATCGTGACTTCTGTGATCACCACGCGCTCGGTCAAAGAGTTGGAGCTGGTGATTGGCAGCGAAGTGATTGCCTTTGTGAAGTCCACTGAGGTGTCGATCGCCAAGTTGTGATTGCCGTCGCTCTGGAGGCTGCCTTCGCGAGCAAGCCCGCTCCCACACTTGACCGAGTTCCAACGCTGGAATGCATTCAAATGTGGGAGCGGGCTTGCTCGCGAAGAGGCCGGCACAGTCACCACAAGCCTTACCGCTTGGGCAAATACGCCGGCAAATAAAGCCCCACATACGCATCAAACACCCGCATCCCTTCTTCTGCCATGCGCGGCGTGATCTGGCCGTGCTGATGCACCGAGCGCGCGTAAACGCGGTCGCTGAGTTCCAGCGCCAGGGCGAACACATCCACATCAGCGGGCAACGTCGGCACTTCGAAGTGACGATTGAACACCTCCAGCATCAAATCCCCCAGTTCCAGATCATGCTGACGGTCCGCCTGGGTCACTTCGGTCAGCCCATGCTGGGCCAGGATCAACTGGCGTGCGGCGGCGTCATGGTCGTAGACACTGAGCATGCGTTGCTCGACGAGGCAGGACAGGTCACGCCAATGCTTGAGTGACTCATGCTCGATGGGCGCCTGGATTGCAGCGCGGAAGGCGGCGTGCACGTCGGCGGTCAGGGCTTCCAGCAACGCCGGCACACTGGCAAAAAAGTGATACACCGACGACGGTGGAATCTGCGCGCGCTCGGCCACGCTGTAGATCGACAGACTGGCCACGCCTTCGGTTGCCAGCAAGGTGCGGGCGGCGTCGAGGATCGCATCAATCCGGGCCTGGCTGCGGGCACGGGGTTTGCGAGGAGCGGCGGGGCGAGTCGTCATGGAAGTCTCCTACAAGGCAGCGGGCATTGTATGAGCACACAAGTGTGTTGTCTGCCGCGCCGCCTTCGCAGGCAAGCCAGCTCCCACATTTGACTGCGTTCCGAAGTGGGAACTCGGTTAAATGTGGGAGCTGGCTTGCCTGCGAATGGACCAACCCGGTCTCCATGAATAAACCCATAAAAAAACGCCACAGACCAAAAGCCTGTGGCGTTTTTTCAATCCAGCAACCGCTTACACGGTATGCAGGTACCAGTTGTACTCAAGGTCGGAGATGGAGTGTTCAAACTCCTCCAGCTCACTTTCCTTACAGGCGACGAAGATATCGATGTACTTAGGATCGATGTACTTGGCCATCACCTCGCTGTCGTCCAACTCGCGCAGGGCATCGCGCAGGTTGTTCGGCAGGCTTTGTTCGTTCTGCTCGTAGCTGTTGCCTTCCACTGGAGCGCCCGGTTCGATTTTGTTGGTCAGTCCGTGGTGCACGCCTGCCAGGACCGAAGCCATCAGCAGGTAAGGGTTGGCGTCGGCGCCGGCCACACGGTGTTCGATACGTACGGCGTCGGACGAGCCGGTCGGTACGCGAATCGCCACGGTGCGGTTATCCAGGCCCCAGCACGGCGAGTTCGGCACGTAGAACTGTGCGCCGAAACGACGGTAGGAGTTGACGTTGGGGCACAGGAACGCCATTTGGGCGGGTAGGGTCTCGAGCACACCGCCGATCGCGTGACGCAATGCGGCGTTCTGCTCGGGATCCTCGCTGGCAAAGATGTTCTTGCCGTCCTTGTCCAGGATCGAAATGTGTACGTGCAAACCGTTGCCTGCCTGGCCTGGGTAAGGCTTGGCCATGAAGGTGGTGTCCATTTCATGGTCGTAGGCGATGTTCTTGATCAGGCGCTTGAGCAGTACCGCGTAGTCGCAAGCCTTGATCGGGTCGGCCACGTGGTGCAGGTTCACTTCGAACTGCGCCGGGGCACTTTCCTTGACGATGGCGTCGGCAGGGATGCCTTGCTCTTTGGCCCCTTCCAGAATGTCCTGGAGGCAGTCGACGTATTCGTCGAGGTCGTCGATCAGGTAGACCTGTGTCGAGTGCGGGCGTTTGCCGGAGATCGGCGAGCGGGGCGGTTGGGGGCGGCCGTTCACGTTCTCCTGGTCGATCAGGTAGAACTCAAGCTCGAAGGCGGCGCAGATGGTCAAACCGAGGTCGTCGAATTTGCTGACAACTTGGCGGAGCACTTCGCGAGGATCGGCGAAGAAAGGTTCACCTTCAAGTTCGTGCATGGTCATCAGCAGTTGCGCGGTGGGGCGCTTTTGCCAGGGTTCATTGCACAGGGTGTCGGGGATCGGATAACAGATTCGGTCAGCATCACCGATGTCCAGACCCAGGCCGGTGCTTTCCACCGTCGAGCCGTTGATATCCAGGGCAAATAAAGAGGCAGGCAGGTTAATGCCCTTCTCGTAAACCTTGTGGAGGCTGGTGCGTTCGATGCGCTTGCCGCGCACCACACCATTCATATCCGCAATTAGAAGGTCTACGTACAGAACCTCAGGATGATCCTTAAGGAACGCGTTCGCTTCGTTAAGCTGAACGGCACGCGGGGGTACCGACATGATGCAACACCTTTGTTGTTAAAAATATCAATCATTGATCTTTTCTGGTTTCAGTCAACCCGAACGGCATGCCGAAGTCAAGCGAGGCCTTTTTTGCCCTAAAAAAGCGCCTTGAGGCCTTTTTTGGGGCTTTTTGGGGCGGTTTTTTGGGTTTGGAGGGCTTGGGACTAGCAGGCTTGAGCGGGCCGTGTTGTATTTTTTACGGGGGTGTTGTGTAAAAAAATGAACAAGGCTAAGCTCGATTCAAACCCATAACAGCAATAATACCGGGGTGCTTCATGTCTCGCCTGCCGTTAATCGGCGTCACCGCCTGCTCCAAACAGGTCGGTCTGCATGCTTATCACATCAGTGGCGACAAATACGTCCGTGCAGTGGCCACCGCTGCCAAGGGCTTGCCATTGATCATTCCATCCTTGGGCGATCTGCTCGACCCGGCCAATATTTTTGACGGCCTGGATGGCATTCTATTTACCGGCTCTCCTTCCAATATCGAACCCTTTCATTACGACGGTCCGGCCAGCGCGCCCGGGACTGCTCATGATTCTGCACGCGATCAGACCACCTTGCCGTTGCTGCGTGCCGCGATTGCCGCAGGCGTCCCGGTGCTGGGCATCTGCCGTGGCTTCCAGGAAATGAACGTGGCGTTTGGCGGCAGCCTGCACCAGAAGGTTCATGAAGTGCCGGGCATGATGGATCACCGCGAAGACGACACTCAGCCGCTGGAGGTCCAGTACGGCCCGGCGCACGCCGTGGCGATCTCCCCGAGTGGGGTATTGGCAAGCCTGGGTTTGCCGCAGACGGTCCAGGTCAATTCGATTCACAGCCAGGGCGTTGACCGCCTGGCGCCCGGTTTGCAGGTCGAAGCCACCGCGCCTGATGGGCTGATCGAAGCTTTTTCTTACACCGCGGGCAAGGCTTTTGCTTTAGGAGTGCAATGGCACCCCGAATGGCAGGTAAGCTCTAACCCGCACTACCTCGCGATCTTCCAGGCCTTTGGTTCGGCCTGTCGACAGCGGGCGATGCAACGCGACGCGGATGCTGCGTCAACTTACGCCTGACCTTTAATGGATGTCAGGAAACACAGCCCAGAGGCATTTATGAGTAACAACCTCGACCAGCTCACCGATTGGTTGAAAGACCACAAGATCACAGAAGTCGAATGCATGATTGGCGACCTCACCGGCATCACCCGGGGCAAGATCTCGCCGACCAACAAGTTCATCGCCGAAAAAGGCATGCGCCTGCCCGAGAGCGTTCTGTTGCAGACCGTGACCGGCGACTATGTCGAAGACGACATCTATTACGAATTGCTCGACCCGGCCGACATCGACATGATCTGCCGCCCGGACCAGAACGCCGTATTCCTGGTGCCCTGGGCCATCGAGCCCACCGCCCAGGTGATTCACGACACCTACGACAAGCAAGGCAACCCGATCGAGCTGTCGCCGCGCAACGTGCTCAAGAAAGTCCTCAAGTTGTACTCCGACAGAGGCTGGCAGCCCATCGTGGCGCCGGAGATGGAGTTCTACCTGACCAAACGCTGCGAAGACCCGGACTTCCCGCTGCAACCGCCGATCGGCCGTTCCGGGCGCCCGGAGACCGGTCGCCAATCCTTCTCTATAGAAGCGGCCAACGAATTCGACCCATTGTTCGAAGACGTCTACGACTGGTGCGAGCTGCAGGAGCTGGACCTCGACACGCTGATCCACGAGGACGGCACGGCGCAGATGGAAATCAACTTCCGTCACGGCGATGCCCTGTCCCTGGCCGACCAGATTCTGGTGTTCAAGCGCACCATGCGTGAAGCCGCGCTCAAGCACAACGTGGCCGCCACCTTCATGGCCAAGCCGATGACCGGCGAGCCCGGCAGCGCGATGCACCTGCACCAGAGCATCATCGACATCGCCACTGGCAAGAACGTCTTCTCCAATGAAGACGGGACCATGAGCCAATTGTTCCTCAACCACATTGGCGGCCTGCAGAAATTCATCCCTGAATTGCTGCCGCTGTTTGCCCCCAACGTGAACTCGTTCCGCCGCTTCCTGCCCGACACCTCGGCGCCGGTGAATGTGGAGTGGGGCGAAGAGAACCGCACCGTGGGCCTGCGCGTACCGGATGCCGGCCCGCAGAACCGTCGCGTCGAAAACCGCCTGCCGGGCGCCGACGCCAACCCGTACCTGGCAATTGCCGCCAGCCTGTTGTGCGGCTACATCGGCATGGTCGAAGGCCATAACCCGAGCGCGCCCGTGGTGGGTCGTGGCTACGAGCGGCGCAACCTGCGCCTGCCGTTGACCATCGAAGACGCCCTGGAACGCATGGAAAACAGCAAGACCATCGAGAAATACCTGGGTCAAAAATTCATCACAGGCTACGTCGCGGTCAAGCGGGCCGAGCATGAAAACTTCAAGCGCGTGATCAGCTCATGGGAGCGGGAATTCCTGCTCTTCGCCGTCTGATGCGCCGGGCGCGCCGCAGGATTGGCGCGCCCTCACCTGAAAAAGTCTAGGAGATTGGTATGTCCAGCAACAACCCGCAAACCCGTGAATGGCAAGCCTTGAGCAACGATCACCACCTGGCGCCGTTCAGTGACTTCAAGCAATTGAAAGTGAAAGGCCCACGGATCATCACCAAAGCCCACGGCGTTTACCTGTGGGACAGCGAAGGCAACAAGATCCTCGACGGCATGGCCGGCCTGTGGTGCGTGGCGATCGGTTACGGTCGCGATGAACTGGCTGACGCCGCCGCCAAGCAGATGAAAGAACTGCCGTACTACAACCTGTTTTTCCAGACCGCTCACCCGCCGGTGCTGGAGTTGGCCAAGGTTATTTCCGACATCGCACCGGCCGGCATGAACCACGTGTTTTTCACCGGTTCAGGCTCCGAAGGCAACGACACCATGTTGCGCATGGTCCGCCACTACTGGGCGGTCAAAGGCCAGCCGAACAAGAAGACCATCATCAGCCGCAAGAATGGCTACCACGGCTCTACCGTGGCCGGTGCCAGCCTGGGCGGCATGACCTATATGCATGAACAGGGCGACTTGCCGATCCCGGGCATCACCCACATCGCCCAGCCGTACTGGTATGGCGAAGGCGGCGACATGAGCCCGGAAGAGTTCGGGGTGTGGGCCGCCAACCAGTTGGAAGAGAAGATTCTGGAACTGGGCGTGGACAACGTCGGTGCCTTTATTGCCGAGCCGATCCAGGGCGCCGGTGGTGTGATCGTGCCGCCAGAAACCTACTGGCCGCGCATCAAGGAAATCCTCGCCAAGTACGACATCCTGTTTGTTGCTGATGAAGTGATCTGCGGTTTCGGCCGGACCGGTGAGTGGTTCGGCAGCGACTTCTACGACCTCAAGCCGCACATGATGACCATCGCCAAAGGCCTGACCTCGGGTTACATCCCCATGGGCGGCCTGATCGTGCACGACGACGTGGTCGCCGTGCTCAATGAAGGCGGCGATTTCAACCACGGCTTCACCTATTCCGGTCACCCGGTAGCGGCAGCCGTGGCGCTGGAAAACATCCGCATCCTGCGCGATGAAAAAATCGTTAACCGTGTGCACGACGAAACGGCACCGTATTTGCAGAAACGTCTGAGGGAACTGGCTGATCACCCGTTGGTGGGTGAAGTTCGCGGAGTCGGCATGCTCGGGGCGATTGAGCTGGTGCAGGACAAGGCCACGCGCAAACGTTACGAAGGCCGTGGTGTGGGCATGATCTGCCGCACGTTCTGCTTCGAGAACGGCCTGATCATGCGCGCCGTGGGCGACACCATGATCATTTCGCCGTCGCTGGTGATCAGCAAGGCGGAAATCGACGAGCTGGTGACCAAGGCTCGCCAGTGCCTGGACCTGACTTTGGCGGCATTGCAGGGCTAAGTGCTAGGCTCAGGGCGCAGCGGCTTCGGGTGCTGCGTCCGGGCAGTTACAAAAACGCAGTAATAAGGGCGCTTTGGTTGAAAGCCGGCCCCTGAACTTGCCAGACTGTCGCCCTGTTTTGTTGCCCTTTGGAAGGGCCGCTGAACGTGTAAAAAATGTGGCCCAAAAAAGAAAAATTGGAGCATCACCAAATGAAGGCATTAGGTTTGAAGAACGCTGGCAAGACCCTCCTCGCCTTGTCCCTGTTGGGCGCAATGGCGGGCGCGGCCCAGGCAGACGATAAAGTGCTGCACGTCTATAACTGGTCCGACTACATTGCACCGGACACCATCGCCAACTTTGAAAAAGAGTCGGGCATTAAAGTGGTGTACGACGTTTTCGACAGCAACGAGACGCTGGAAGCCAAGTTGCTGGCAGGCAAGTCCGGTTACGACATTGTCGTACCGTCGAACAACTTCCTCGCCAAGCAGATCAAGGCCGGTGTCTATCAGGAGCTGGACAAGTCCAAGCTGTCCAACTACGACAACCTGAACAAATCCCTGCTCAAGGCCGTGTCGGTCAGCGACCCGGACAACAAGCACGCCTTCCCGTACATGTGGGGCTCGATCGGTATCGGCTACAACCCGGAGAAGGTCAAGGCTGCACTGGGCATCGACAAGATCGAATCCTGGGACACCATCCTCAAGCCGGAAAACCTCGCCAAGCTGAAAGGCTGCGGCGTGAGCTTCCTCGATTCGCCAACCGAAATGCTGCCGGTGGCCCTGCATTACCTGGGGCTGCCGACCGACACCCAGAAAAAGGCCGACCTCAAGCAAGCCGAGGACCTGTTCCTCAAGCTGCGCCCTTCGATCGGCTACTTCCACTCGTCCAAGTACATCTCGGACCTGGCCAACGGCAACATCTGCGTAGCCGTGGGCTACTCGGGTGACATCCAGCAGGCCAAATCCCGCGCGGCTGAAGCCGGTGGCAAGGTCAAGGTGGCCTACGACATTCCGAAAGAAGGCGCCGGCAGTTTCTATGACATGGTCGCCATCCCTAAAGATGCTGAAAACGTCGACGCTGCCTACAAGTTCATGAACTACCTGCTGGAGCCGAAAGTCATGGCTGCCATCACCAACAGCGTACGTTTCCCGAACGGTAACGAGAAAGCGACCCCACTGGTCGACAAAGACATCACCAGCGACCCGGGCATCTACCCGTCCGCCGATGTGCAAGCCAAGCTCTACGCCATTGCTGACTTGCCGGCTGCAACTCAGCGTGAAATGACCCGCAGCTGGACCAAAATCAAATCGGGTAAATAAGCCTTAAACCCTGTGGGAACGGGCTTGTGTGGGAGCGGCGGTTCGACGATTCGATTTGCTCGCCAAAGCGGTGTATCAGTTGATGCACCTGCTGGCTGACACATCGCCTTCGCGAGCAAGCCCGCTCCTCCTAAACCGACTCCCACAAATTAAATGACAGAAAGTTTTGCCGGATCGGTTTATCGAGGGTAAGTTGCGCGCCGGTTTTGTTGCCGGGCAACAACTTTAAGGCCCAACTATTTAAGAGGACCTCCACTTGCCAATTTCTTTATTTCGCAAAGCCGTGCTGGTAGGTGCAGGTATCACGCTGGCTGTCAGCGTGCAGGCCGCGCCGACTGTGCATATTTATAACTGGTCGGACTACATCGGCCCCGACACCCTGGCCAACTTCGAAAAGGCCAGCGGCATCAAGCCCGTGTATGACGTGTTTGATTCCAATGAAACCCTGGAAGGCAAGTTGCTCGCCGGGCGCACCGGTTACGACGTGGTCGTGCCGTCGAACCACTTCCTCGGCAAGCAGATCAAGGCCGGGGCGTTCCAGAAGCTCGACAAGTCATTGCTGACCCATTATGCAAACCTCGACCCGGCGCTGCTCAAGCGTCTGGAAAAGAACGATCCGGGTAACCAGTACGCCGTGCCGTATCTGTGGGGCACCAACGGGATCGGTTACAACGTCGACAAAGTCAAAGAAGTACTGGGCGTCGACCATATCGATTCCTGGGCGGTGCTGTTCGAGCCGGAGAACATGAAAAAGCTGGCCACCTGTGGCGTCTCGTTCATGGACTCGGCCGATGAAATGCTGCCGGCGGTGCTCAACTACATGGGCCTGAACCCCAACAGCACCAACCCGGCCGACTATAAAAAGGCCGAAGAGAAACTGCTGAAAGTGCGTCCTTACGTGACTTACTTCCACTCCTCCAAGTACATCTCGGACCTGGCCAACGGCAACATCTGCGTGGCGGCAGGTTTCTCCGGTGATGTGTTCCAGGCCAAGGCCCGCGCGGCCGAGGCGGGCAAGGGCGTGAAGATCGCCTACGCGATTCCGAAAGAAGGCGGCAACCTGTGGTTTGACGTGCTGGCGATCCCGGCGGATGCCACCAACGTTAAAGAGGCCCACGCCTACATCAACTATTTACTGCAACCTGAGGTGATCGCTCAGGTCAGTGATTACGTCGGTTACGCCAACCCTAACCCCGGGGCGGACAAACTGATGGAGCAATCGATACGCACCGACGCAGCGGTTTACCCACCGCAGGCGGTTCTCGACCGGACGTTTGTCAACTTCGAGTTACCCCCGAACGTGCAGCGTTTAATGACCCGTAGCTGGACCAAGGTCAAGACGGGCAAGTAAGGCTTAAAGCTCAAACTATCCAAGGTTTCGCCCGTATTGGGTGAACCTCAAATTTTGTTGGGAGTTTCGTAAATGGCAGTTGCCTCCGGCGCCTATAAGAAAGCCCTCGAGGGCGACCAGACACCGAAAAAGGTGTTGGTCAAAATCGACCGGGTCACGAAGAAGTTCGACGAGACGATTGCCGTGGACGATGTGTCCCTGGAAATCAAGAAAGGCGAGATCTTCGCCTTGCTCGGCGGTTCGGGTTCGGGCAAATCCACTTTGCTGCGCATGCTCGCAGGCTTCGAGCGCCCAACCGAAGGTCGCATTTACCTCGACGGTGTGGACATCACCGACATGCCGCCGTATGAGCGGCCGATCAACATGATGTTCCAGTCCTACGCCTTGTTCCCGCACATGACGGTAGCGCAGAACATCGCGTTCGGCCTGCAGCAGGACAAGATTCCCAAGGCTGAAGTCGACGCCCGCGTGGCCGAGATGCTCAAGCTGGTGCAGATGAGCCAGTACGCCAAGCGCAAGCCGCATCAACTGTCGGGTGGTCAGCGTCAGCGTGTGGCCCTTGCGCGTTCGCTGGCCAAGCGCCCGAAACTGCTGCTGCTCGATGAGCCGATGGGCGCCCTCGACAAGAAACTGCGTTCGCAAATGCAGCTGGAGCTGGTGGAGATCATCGAGCGCGTGGGCGTGACCTGCGTGATGGTGACCCACGACCAGGAAGAGGCCATGACCATGGCCGAGCGCATCGCGATCATGCACCTGGGCTGGATCGCGCAGATCGGCAGCCCGATCGACATCTACGAAACGCCTACCAGCCGCCTGGTGTGCGAGTTCATCGGCAACGTGAACATCTTCGACACCCAAGTGGTGGACGACGCCGAAGGCCACGCGGTGCTCAAGTGCCCGGACCTGGACCGCGACATCTACGTGGGCTACGGCATCGCCACGGCGGTGGAAGACAAGTCGGTGACCTACGCCATCCGCCCTGAAAAGCTGCTGGTGACCACCGAAATGCCGACCTGTGAGCACAACTGGTCCAGCGGCAAGGTGCACGACATCGCCTACCTGGGCGGCCACTCGGTGTTCTACGTCGAGCTGCCGAGCGGCAAGCTGGTGCAGTCCTTCGTCGCCAACGCCGAGCGCCGTGGCCAGCGCCCAACCTGGGGCGACCAGGTGTATGTGTGGTGGGAAGACGACAGCGGCGTGGTGCTTCGCTCATGAATATGAAGAAGTTCAAACGCCAGCTGCAACGAATAACACCCGGTGGCCGGCATGTGGTCATCGGGATCCCTTTCCTCTGGCTGTTTCTGTTTTTCGCGCTGCCGTTCTTCATCGTCTTGAAGATCAGCTTTGCCGAAGCCGACGTAGCGATCCCGCCTTACACCGAGATCTACACCTTCGTTGAGCAAAAGCTGCAACTGGTGCTCAACCTGGGCAACTACGCGATGCTGGGCGACGACGAGTTGTACATCGCCGCGTACCTGGGCTCGCTGAAGATGGCGTTTTTCAGCACGATTTTGTGCCTGTTGATCGGCTATCCGATGGCCTACGCCATTGCCAGCGCACGCAAAGAGATGCAGACCGTGCTGGTGCTGCTGATCATGATGCCGACCTGGACCGCGATTCTGATCCGCGTGTATGCGTGGATGGGCATCCTCAGCAACAACGGGTTGCTCAACGGCTTCCTGATGTCCATCGGGTTGATCAACGAACCGCTGCAGATCCTCAACACCAACATCGCGGTGTACATCGGCGTGGTCTATTCGTACCTGCCGTTCATGATCCTGCCGCTGTACGCCAACCTCGTCAAACACGACCAGAGCCTGCTGGAAGCCGCGTCCGACCTGGGCTCGAGTACCTTCAACAGCTTCTGGAAAATCACCGTGCCGCTGTCCAAGAACGGCATCATCGCCGGCTGCATGCTGGTGTTCATTCCGGTGGTGGGCGAGTTCGTGATCCCGGAACTGCTCGGCGGCCCGGAAACGCTGATGATCGGTAAAGTGCTGTGGCAAGAATTCTTCAACAACCGTGACTGGCCGGTGGCGTCTGCCCTGGCGGTGGTGATGCTGGCGATCCTGATCGTGCCGATCATCCTGTTTAACCGCAGCCAAGCCAAAGAGATGGAGGGCAAGATATGAAGCGCTTCAGTTTCTCGAGTTTCATGCTGGTGGCGGGGTTGCTGTTCATCTACCTGCCGATGCTGATCCTGGTGATCTACTCGTTCAACGAATCCAAGCTGGTGACGGTGTGGGGCGGTTGGTCGATCAAGTGGTACGTGGGCCTGCTGGACAACACCCAGTTGATGGGCTCGGTGGCACGCTCCCTGGAAATCGCCTGCTACACGGCGGTGGCCGCCGTGGCGCTGGGGACGTTGGCGGCGTTCGTGCTGACGCGCATCAGCCACTTCAAGGGCCGCACGCTGTTCGGCGGCCTGGTGACGGCGCCGCTGGTCATGCCCGAGGTGATCACCGGTCTGTCGCTGTTGCTGCTGTTCGTGGCCATGGCGCAGATGATCGGTTGGCCCCAGGAGCGTGGCATCGTCACTATCTGGATCGCCCACACCACGTTCTGTGCGGCGTATGTGGCGGTGGTGGTGTCGGCGCGCTTGCGTGAGCTGGACCTGTCGATTGAAGAAGCGGCGATGGACCTGGGCGCGCGGCCGTGGAAGGTGTTCTTCCTGATCACCATCCCGATGATTGCGCCGTCGTTGGCGGCGGGCGGCATGATGTCGTTCGCGCTGTCGCTGGATGACCTGGTACTGGCCAGCTTCGTGTCGGGCCCAGGCTCGACGACCTTGCCGATGGAAGTATTCTCGGCGGTGCGTCTCGGGGTTAAACCCGAGATCAACGCCGTGGCCAGCCTGATTCTGTTGGCGGTGTCGCTGGTGACCTTCCTGGTGTGGTTCTTCAGCCGCCGTGCCGAAGAACACCGCAAAAAAGCCATTCAGCAAGCGATTGAAGAAGCGGCAGCGGATGGCTGGCAACAGCCAGACAAGCGCCGGGCGCCTGCTCCGGTCTAACCCGCGCAGCCTGGCGGAACCGGATCAAAAATGTGGGAGCGGGCTTGCTCGCGAATGCGGTGGATCAGTCAGTACATCTGGTGACTGACACTCAGCATTCGCGAGCAAGCCCGCTCCCACAGTTGGTTGTGTTTCAAGTCAACTATGCCGCCCACGGCGACTTGCGAATCACCTCGACAAAATTCATCGGCTTGAACCCCGGCTCCTGATCCACCAACACATCCGTCTTCACGTTGCCAAACGTGGTCTGCGGGCGATGGCGCAAGCCGTCGGCAAACGCGCAGATAATGCACTCCTTGAACCCTTCACCGCGTGGATGCGCATGCACCACGGCTTCGCGCTGCACGCTGGAAAACGCGGCGTAGTCCATGCCCAGCACGTCCATTTCCACACCGGCAGTCACCAGCGCCACGGTCGGGCGCAAATGCTGCGGCACGCCCGGCGTGGTGTGCAGGGCGATGGACAGCCACACCTGTTCGATATCGTCGTCGCTCAGCCCGTAAGGCTTGAGGAACGCCGCCGCTGCATTGGCGCCGTCCACTTCGAAACGCTCGTTGTCGCTGCGATGGCCTTCAACCAGGCCCAGGTCATGGAACATGGCGCCGACGTACAGCAGCTCCGGGTTGTAGGCCAGTTGTTTGCGCTCACCGCTCAGCGCGCCGAACAGGAATACGCGGCGGGAGTGGTGGTAGAGCAGGTCGGATTCGACGTCGCGGATGTACTCGGTGGTGGCCTTGGCCAAGGCGCTGTCCGGGATCTGGATGCCGGCGATGGTGGTGCTCATGGTCGTTCTCCTCAACAAAGCGCCGGGGGGTGGCGCCGATGAGTCCAGTCTGGGCGCGCGCCCGCGACGGGGCCATCGCGGCGAGGATGCGATGTCGGCCAATGTGGCGCGATATCGCGCCAGCGGGAATAGTCTCTTGAAGCCTAAGAGGATCAAATGTGGGAGCGGCGGTGCGACGATTCGACTTGCTCGCGAAAGTGGTATGTCAGTTAATGCATGTGTCAGCTGAACTACCGCATTCGCGAGCAAGCCCGCTCCCACAGGGGTTTTGCATTTATTCAGTTAGAAAAGGTGTTTGCAGCATGGGCAAAACTGTCGCCATCCTGATCTTCCCCGGCGTCCAGTCACTGGACGTGACCGGTCCCATGGATGTGTTCTGCGAGGCCAACCGTTTTCTGCCGCCGCAAGACCACTACCAGCTTGAAGTGCTTGGCCTGGGCCACGGCACACTGGCCGCCTCCAATGGCTTGTCGCTGCAGGCCCACCGGCATTACAGCGAAGCCCTGCAAGCCTACGACCTGCTGCTGGTTGCCGGTGGCCCGCAATTGCCCTTCGAGGATTTCGGTGCGCCGTTTGATGACTGGCTACGTGCCGCCGCCGCGCGGGCGCAGCGCTTCGGTTCGATCTGCAACGGCGCCTTCATGCTGGCGCGAGCCGGATTGCTGGACGGCAAAACCGTCACCACCCACTGGAACGATGCCGCCGACCTGGCGCGCCTGTGCCCCTCGGCCCAGGTCGACGCCGACCGCCTCTACGTGCAGGACGGCAACCTCTACACCTCGGCCGGGGTCACGGCCGGCATCGACCTGTCGCTGTTTCTGCTGGCCCAGGACCACGGTCCGGAAGTCGCGCTGAGCGTGGCCAAACGCCTGGTGGTGTTTACCCAGCGCTCGGGCGGGCAGTCGCAGTTCAGTCCGTTCCTGACGCCCCACGCCGAAAGCACTTCGGCGGTGGCGCTGGTGCAGTTGTACGTGTTGGCGAACCTGACCGGTGATTTGACCATCGCCGACCTGGCGAAGGCGGCGAATATGAGCGCGCGTAATTTCTCCCGGGTGTTTGCCCGTGAGGCGCGCATCACCCCGGCGGAGTTTGTCGAGCGGGCGCGGGTGGATGCGGCGCGGGTGATGCTCGAAAGCAGCCCTGCGCCACTCAAGACCGTGGCCTATCAATGCGGGTTTCGCGACGCCCAGCACATGCGCAGCGTGTTCAACCGCCGGCTGGGCGTGACGCCGCAGCAGTTCCGGCTTAACTTTGCGGCGCCGGTTTGAGCGTGTCGTAGGCTTCCAGCGCACGCAGCGAGTAGATGTACGCGGCGCCGGCATTCAGCGAGATCGCGGTGGCAAGCGTGGCCGCCACTTCTTCGCGGGTCGCGCCGGCCTTGATCGCCGCGTCGGCATGTACGCCGATGCAGCCGTCGCAGCGTGTGGTGATGGCCACGGCGATGGAAATCAGCTCACGGGTCTTGGCGTCGAGTACATTGTTTTCCTCGGCAGCCTCGCCCAGCGCCATGTAGGCTTTGACCATCTTCGGGTTGCTCTTGCCCAGCGCGCCAAAGGCTTTCTTCACGGTAGGCAGCAAGTCGGACCAGTTATTGAACATTGCGGTAACTCCTGAACAGGTGGGGTGTGAAGCCAGTTTCTGCTGTTCGGCGTTGGCGTTATTGTTCGATCCGCTCATCTTTTTGACCGATGCTCGCAAATGAATTCGATCGACACGCTTATTGCGCTGGCCAACCTGCGCGGCAGTCTGGATTTGCGTTGCCAGTTCCAGGGCGACTGGGCGCTGGATCACCCGCCTGAGAAATTTGGCGTAGCGCCGTACCACATCGTGCTCAGCGGAACGTGCCGTGCAGAGCTCTCGGGTGGGCAGCAGGTGACGCTGGAGGAGGGCGACATCCTGCTGATGCCCGGCGGTGCCACCCATTTGTTGCGCAGCCAGGGTGCGCGTATCCGACCGATGCAGCCGCAGGTCATCGAAGGGGGCGTGCTGCCGGTGCATCGCTTGGGCGGCGCGCGGCCAGAGGTCGACATGCTGTGCGGTAGCTTTCACTACAACCGCCAGTCTTTGCTGTTCAGTGCGTTGCCGGAGTATTTGGTGGTGTCCAGCCGGCAGTGGCAGGGCGACGAGCAGTTGGCGGCGCTGATCGCGCTGCTGCGCAGCGAAGCGGACGGCGAGCAACTGGGCGCGCGCTCGTTTATCGATGCGCTGTCGTCGGCGTTATTTACCCTGGTTCTGCGCACCTGGCTGACCCGTCAGGCGCCCGTGGCCGGCACCTTCGCCCTGCTCGCCGACAAGCGCCTGAGCAAGGCCTGGCAGGCGATGCTGGCCGAGCCCGGCCATGAATGGACCATCGACAGCCTGGCCGCTGCGGCGACGATGTCGCGGGCCACCTTCATGCGTGCGTTTGTGAAAGTGGCGGGTGTGTCGCCGTGGGTGCTGCTGACTCAGCTGCGCATGGAACTGGCGTTCAACCTGCTGCGCCAGTCGCGCTTGAGCCTGCTGGATATCGCCGCCCAGGTGGGTTATCAGTCCCAGGCGGCGTTCAGCAAGAAGTTCAAGGACACCTATGGCGAGGCGCCGGGGCGAATGCGCACACGATAGTCGCTACAACACAAAGCAAATGTGGGAGCGGGCTTGCTCGCGAATGCAGGGAGTCAGTCGATACATCTGGTGACTGATACTGCGCATTCGCGAGCAGGCCCGCTCCCACATTGAACCGCATGCCTTCAGCGCTATTGCCTGGCTGGCAACAGCTTCAACGTACCCCGGGTATTCGCCGTCACTTCCTCATCGCTGAAATGCGCCTGCTCATACCCGCCTTCGATGTAGGTTTGCGCCTGGTCGTCATAGTGCGAGTCAAACGGCACGCCGCTTTGCCCCACCGGGTTGATGGTCATGGCGTGAGCGGGGTCGGCGAAGTCGATCAGGCGGCGCGTCGATGGGCCGTATGTCACTGGCCAGGGTGCCGGGCCGATCATGGCGGATTGGTTGTTCGGCACTTCGTGGGTGCCGGGGGCGGGGAAGGGGCCGACGTTGAAGAGCTTGTCCAACGGCTTCTGCATGCCCAGCGGGTGGCCGTGGGTCAGGGTGTGCGCCTTGCCCCACTGCCACTGCGTCGGGTCGTCGCCGAACGTGGCTTTCAGATGCGCCAGGCTGTTGTCCCACGCCAGTTTGACCGTGTTGGCGCGCTTCCCGTCCCACCAGGGCGAGTCCGCTGAGGCGGCCAGGCGCGGCAGCGCCGCATCGATCACCCGCGTGGTGAGCAGGGACTTGAACATCGCGTCGCCCAGTTTCGGGTGAAAGGCCGCGTCGGTGAGGTTGAACAGGAACTGGTTGAACAGCGTGGCGCTGGTGGAGTCCAGTGGGTAGTCACCCTTCCAGCTCGCAAGCTGCTCCACCAGTTTCAACTGCGCCGGGTCTTTGACCACCTCACGCAGCACCGGCAACAGCGGCGCCAGCAGGCGTGGGCCATAAGCGGTGGTAGTGCCCAGTTGCAGGGCTTGGCTGTTGTTGACGTCCCACTTCACGCTTTTGTCGCTCAACTGCGTGTTCAACTGCTGGCCACGGTCGGCCAGGTTGTAATAGCCCGGGATTTCCATGCCAGTGGGCGACACCGGCTGGGCATTTGCCGACACCACATAACCACGTGCCGGGTTTTCTTCCTGTGGGTTGGCGCTGAACGGGTAGAAACCGAGCTTGTCGGCCTGGGCGGTGCTGCCGTCGAGGATAAAGCCGGGGTTGACCCCCGTCGGGCGGATCGGCAGCTGCGCCGCCGCCCACCAGCCGATATCACCCTTGGCGTTCGCCCACACGATATTCAGCCCCGGCGCCGACACCATCGCCGCTGCCGCGCGTGCCTTAGCCAGCGTGTCGGCGCGGTTAAGTTGGTAGAAGCCTTCGAGGATCGGGTTTTCGGTGTCGAGGAATGCCCACCACATCGCGATCGGTGTGTTGCCGGCGTTCTCGCCGAGTACGTCATTGATGATCGGGCCGTGGGGCGAGCGACGCAGGGTGAGTATCACCGGGTCTTGGCCTTTGACCGCAATCTGCTGCTCGCTGCTGGTCATGTCGACCCATTGGCCGTGATACCAGACCTGGTTGGGGTTGTCCGGGTTGACCTTTTCGGCGATCAAGTCGAGGTCATCGTTCTGGAACATGGTCAGGCTCCAGCCGAAATCCAGGTTGTGGCCCAGGAACGCCACCGGCACCAGCGCGTTGTGATAACCGTAGAGCTCAAAGCCCGGCGCCGAGAGCTGCGCTTCGTACCATACCGACGGCACCGAGAAGCGGATATGCGGGTCGCCCGCCAGTAACGGCTTGCCACTTTGGGTGCGGCTGCCGCTGATGGCCCAGGCGTTGCTGCCCTCGAACTGCGGCAAGCCGTTGTCGGCCAAGGCCTGATCGCTCAGAGAGGCGATGGCACCGAGGGTGTTCCAGTCGCTGGCGGCCAGGTTCAGCGCGCCTTTGGGTTGCCAGTCCAGGTCAAAGACTTTCAGGTAATCGCTGCCCAACTGGTCGCGGACGTACGTCAGCAGCGGCTCGGTACGAAACGCGGCGGCAAAACTGTAGGCCATGTACCCGGCGACGCTGATGGTGTCCTCGGCGGTAAACGGCCGCTTGGGGATGCCCAGTACGTCGAATTCCATGGGGCTGGCGTGGCTGTCCTGATATTGGTTGATGCCGTCCAGATAGGCTTGCAAGGCCTTCCACGCCTTGGAGTCGTGGTCAATGTGTTCCACGTAACTCAAGGCCCGTTCACGGATGCGCAGGCTGCGGAACAGCTTGTCGGTCTCCAGCACTTTTGGCCCCAGCACCTCGGCCAGTTCGCCTCGGGCCAAGCGCCGCATGATCTCCATCTGGAACAGCCGGTCCTGAGCGTGCACGTAGCCTAAGGCGCGATACAGGTCGGTCTCGTTCTCGGCGCGGATGTGCGGCACGCCACGGTCGTCGTAACGCACCGTGACCGTGCCTTGCAGGTTGGCCAGTGTTTCGGTGCCCTGGCGAGTGGGCTGCTTGCTGTAGACATACCAGCCGGCGCCGGCCATGAGGGCGGCAATCAGGATGGCGAGTACGGTCAGGCTGCGTTTCATGGACGGTCCTTGGTCATTCACCTTTCAGGTCAGCGGAGTCTAATAGGTTTGGCGCGGGCTGCGGGAAATGCTGATGTGCCCTGCCGACAGCCGAGGTTCAAGTGGAGAACACCCCGAAGAGGCTATTATTCCACCTGTCATCTTTGAGCTTTTTGTCATGACTTGCGCCACGCAACCACTGCCAGACTCCAGCCGCCCCGAGGCTACGTACGCGTGCTGCTTGGAAGGGCAATCGCTGATCGGGCGCTTTTTGCAGCACCCGCCAGTGGGTTTCGACGTGCGCCTGTCCGAACAGGGCCTGCCGTACTTCTTCACGCCCTTTGACCTGCTGACCACCGCCGATGATGAGTTCGTGAACCGTGTGCGGGGTTGGCCGGGGTATGGTTTCTGGCATTCGTGGCTGCGTATCGACAGCTGTTTTGTCGGCACCACGGTCAGCGAATACTCGCCGTTCCCCCAAGGCGTGTCGCCGCAGGACCTTGCGCAGTGGCTGCAACATGAGTGTGCGCCGCAGCGCAAACTCACCGTGATCAAAGACGTGCCGTGCAACTCGCCGCTGCTCAGCGACGCGGACAACCGCTACGCGCACGACCTGATCGATGACTGCACCCGGCGCGGCTTCATCAGCCTGGAAGGCCAGGCGCTGGCGTATGTACCGATCAACTTCACCACTATCGACGAGTACCTGGCGCGCTTGTCTCACAGCCGTCGGCGCAATATCCGACGCAAATTGCGCAGTCGTGAAGCGCTGCGCGTGGAAGTCCTGGACACCGGCGATGCGCGCTTCAACGATGATGCCTGGCTGGCGCACTTATACGCGCTGTACAGGGCAGTCTACGACCAGAGCGAGATCCATTTTGACCTGCTCACGCCGGAGTTTTTCAGCAGCCTATTGAAGGACGCCGCCAGCAACGGGCGGGTGTTCTGCTACTGGCACTGCGACGAATTGATCGGCTACAACCTCTGCTACGTGGAGGGCGATAAGCTGCTCGACAAGTACATCGGCCTCAACTACCCGCAGGCGCTGGAGTTCAACCTGTACTTCGTCAGTTGGTTTGTAAACCTGGAGTACGCAGTCGCCAACGGCCTGAAGTTTTACGTGGCCGGCTGGACCGACCCGCAGGTCAAGGCCAGCCTCGGCGCCGACTTCACCTTCACCCGCCATCTGGTCTGGGTGCGCAACCCGCTGTTGCGCAAGCTGGGCAATCGATTCCGCCATCACTTTGAAAGCGATGCCCAGTGGCAACAGGAGCACACCTCATGAGCCAGGATCGACCACCGCTGATTCTGGATTTCGATGGCGCCGTCAGTGACATACCCGGCGCTATCACTTTGCCGTTGCAGGCCTGGCAAGAAAAAATCCGCTTCGGCTGCCGCTGGGCGCAGTTCAAAGAGCTGGAGACCGCTCTGCAGGCGCAAATGCCCGGCGACTACGGCTGTGTGTTTACCGGCAGTGGCGATTATCACCACCTCAGCCAGTTGCTGTTGAACCGACTGCCCACGCAGCAGAAGTTTCAACTGATCATTTGCGACAACCACCCGGACAACATGCGCTACCCGTTCGGCATCCATTGCGGCTCGTGGGTCTATTGGGCCAGCCGTTTGCCGCAAATCGAGCATGTGCATGTGCTGGGCATCGGCTCGCAGGACATCGGCCTGGGCCACGCCTGGGAGAATCACTGGTCGCCGCTGCTCAAGCGCAAATTGACCTACTGGAATATCAACGTCGACACGCGCTGGATGAACTGGGTCGGCGCCGGCCGCAGCAATCGCGCGTTCACTCATCCGGATGAATTGATGCGCGCGTTCCTGGCGCAGTTTGACCGTTCGCTGCCGGTGTACCTGTCCATCGACAAAGACGTGCTCAGCCCCGATGTGGTGAACACCAACTGGGACCAGGGTGAATTCCTCGAGCAGCATTTGAATGACCTGATCAGCGCCTGCCAGGGCCAGATCATCGGCGCGGACGTCACCGGCGATGTGTCGGCCTACCACTATGAAAGCAAGTTCAAGCGCTGGTTGAGTGCCTCCGATGGCCAGGAACAACTGCCCGAAGCGCAGGTGCAAATCTGGCAACAGCAGCAGAACGAGCTGAACAGCCGTTTGGTGGCGCGTATCAATCAGGGCTGGCGACGATAGCTTTTAGCTGGGCCAGTATTTGCTCGAAGAGAGCGTCCGTCAGCCAGTGGCTGTTGCTGATCGACAGCGTGCGAGTGGCGAAGGCTTGGGCCTGGGTCATGTCGCTGCCAGGCTGTAACAGCGGGGCCACGGCCGGGTAGTCCGGCAAGGTGTGAATAAACAGGCGGGTCACACCCAGCCCTGAGGTCCACAGCTGCGTCATCGCCGCATCACGCATGTGTGCCGACGGCATCATCACCATCAGAAACGGCCAGGTGCCTTGCTGCCCCGGCCGGTCCATCACGACTGAGACACCGGGCAAGGCATTCAAGCGTGCGGCGCGGTGCAGTGCCCGGTTGCGGCCTTGTTGCAGGTGATCGGGCAAACGAGCCAGCGCGGCGGCGCCGACCTTCTGGCGATAGGCGCCCAGGCGGTGTAGCGGGATGTCATCGACCGAAAAGTCGTCGCCCACGGCGGCCACTTCATCGCCTTGCGCCAGCGCCGCGCGCAACCCTTTGCCGTACACGTAGTACAAACCGCGCGGCTGATAGGCCAGGGCGTAACCCCACAGTTCAGCGGTGCGTTGCAGCTCCCAGCGCAGGCTGAACGGCAGGTCCTGCTGGCATTGCCGGTGCAGCGCCTGATGCAGCACCGGGTCGCGGCTGAACAGCACGCCGCCTTCGGCCGTGGTCAGGCCTTTACCCAGCGCCATGCTGAAAAAGCCCACGTCGCCTTTGAGCCCGACGCTGTGGCCATCGTCGAGTGCGCCCATCGCTTGCGCGGCGTCTTCGATGACCGCCGCACCGACTGAGTCAGCAATACGTTTGGCGGTGTCGACATCTGCCACGCGCCCCGCCAAGTGGGTGACCACCACGGCCAGTGTGCTTTCATCGCACAGCTGCTGGAGTTGTTGTTCGTCCAGGTCAATGCCGCCCGGTTGCAAATCACAGGGCACCACCCGCAACGGCGGGCAGTAATGCGCAGCCAGTGCCACCAACGGGCAGGTGTAGGCGGGCACGATGAGCCGGGTGCGGCCGGGCATGCGCTGCTGCAAGGTGCGCAGCGCGATGATCAACGCCGCCGTGCCGGAGCAGGGCAGCGCCGGCTTTGGAATCGAGAATTGGCGGGCCAGCGAATCGGCCAGGTCTGCTGAGCAACCGAGCAAATCCCGCCAGCGCAAAGGGAGCCCTGCGGTCGGCGGAATTTCCCATCGGCGTGTCATGACACCGGGGCCTGTGCCGGCTCGACCTCGACCGGTTTGCTCGCTTTGTCTTCGCTGCGCGCCAGGCACAGAATGCCCGCAATAATCAGCGCACCGCCGATGATTTTAGGCAGGGTCAAGGTGTCATCGAACAGCCAGACGGAGATCAGCGTCACACTGATCAGCTCCAAGTGCGAGGCCGCAAACGCCGGGCCCACCGGTGCGTATTTGAGCAGCGTCATCCAAGTGAAGAACGCGCCGATATAGCCCACAAAGGCGCCGTAGATCCACGGCGCGCCAAATACGCGAACCAGCCAGGCGGCGTCCATGGTCAGCGGCTCGGCATGCACCGAGGCGAACTTGAAGCTGACCTGCGCCAAGGTGTCGAAAATGATCAGCGCGAGAAAACCCAGGATATAAAAGCGTTTCATCATTCAAACCCTACGACTGTCACACCACAGGCGATCAGCATGATGCCGATCAGGCGCCATTTGCTCAGACTCTCTTTGAACAGGAACCGTCCGGCAATCATGATCACGACAATATTGATCGAGCCCAGCATCACGCCCACCGACAGCGGCACCAGGGTCAGGAACGCCAGCCACAACACGAATTCGAAGACGTAGCAGATTACCCCCAGCCAGATCCACGGCCGCTTGAGCATGTGCTTCCAGTGGGCCATGCCATCATGCTCGGCGCTGGCCGAGGCGGCGGCTTTAAAGGCCAACTGGCCGGACGTGTCAACGATAACGTTGAGCATCCAGAGGATGATGGTTAACTGGCTCATGTATTCCTACGCTTACAATCTCACTGAAAACGTACGATACAGCAGCGCAATGATCGGGTGATTGGAGTTTGTCGGTTGAACAGGCTGTGTTCAGTTTGGGGTAGGGCTACGCGTTGCATGACGTGCTAGCCGCGACTGGCCACCATAGTTGGAATCAGTATGTTATCTCGAGCGGATCGGGCGGTTTTAGGCGTAATCAATAGGGCACAAGGCCCAGCATTGATCTGGGCGTTGTCAGCTGCTGTATTAAGGTTTACTCAAACGAATATTTTTTCTCAGTGATAAACGTCGGCTCTTTCCAGTTGGGGCCTTTGAGTGTGTGCCCATTGGCATCTTTTGCCAGCTTTCCTTCAGCCAATAATCGTTTGTAAGTTGGCAGAAGCTGGCCGGTTGAGATGACGTCAAAGTTAAATTGAACGTAAAGCCTATCTATGCTTGGATAAGGGGTGTTGGGGGCAAATGCCAGTAATACATCTTCAACGCTTTCAGTTTGGATGACGTGTTCGATAGATGACATTAGAGGCCTCCATTGTATTTTTGCTGTTCGGCCTTGATGTAGGCTTCGTTGGCTTCTGAAGTATATAAAGGTTGATTTTTCTCGTTGATTTTAAAGTCTTCTAGCGTTGCAGTATGCGCGTCATTCCATATGGTCTCATCCACGATATGATCAGGTGTGCCTAAAGCACGGTAGCGTTCCAGTTCTCTGATTTCATGAGTGTAGAATCTCTTGTCTACATCTGTAATAGAAATTTCACCACGTAACGCTCTCTCTAATCGGTCGATCATAACCGCGTTGTCAGCAGACGGGCCGAATCGCTGCGTATGCAACTTGACCAACTCAATACCTTCTTGAGTAACCGATGCTGTCGTCCAGTCCAGGTTCAAGATTGGCCCCCCTGTATTACCAGAGTTATAGGGTCTGCCGCTATGCTTGCCTCTTGTCGTTGCCCCATCATAAGGAGAGCTGAATACTGCGTAGATTGGCGCAATACCCGACCCCGCAGGAAACACATAAATTGCATCTCGTATATCCAGCGGGTCAACCGCTGGCAGCACTTCGGTCGTCGCCGTGATCGGTGTCAACGTAACACCTGAATAGACAGGCACATCCATTGGTTGGGCGGGGGATGTGGTCGAGCTGTTGCCGGGTGCCGCAATGGGAAACACCAGTGTTCGGGGTGGTGTGTCGGCTGAGGTGAAGGTGTAGGCGTTGAGCGAAGGGTCCAGTGTCAGCGCCCTTACGGCGACCTTTGCTGCAGCTCGATCGCCGACAGGGGTTGCGATCAGGGAGTACTGGGTGCGGTCTCCGTAAATACGATACGGCATATCCACAGTCCCGCCAGCGGCGGCGATTTCCGGTAGGTTGCCCGGCAGTTGCGGTGCCAATCCTGCGGCAGGAATGCTCATTGCCGTTGGGTAAAGGTCGCTGTTACCCAGTGCCGGTGAATACAGCAGTAAGCCAATGCCCACTCCTGTTGCCCGGTCCAGTACGGTTGCGGCAAGCCCTCTCAGGGCCTGGATCGCCGCTTGAATGGCTGTATCCAGCGTTAGCGAAGAGCCAGCCGTGATAGCAATTGAGCCTGCTGTGGTACTGAGTTGCGCACCTACCGGCAGCGCGGAAACCCTGAACGTGTTTGCCGCCCGGAGGGTCTGTGCCTGCGCTAAAAGTTGAGCTTGCTCGGCAGCTTCAGCAGCCTTGGCCTGTTCGACTTGAGCCGTCAGCCACGCGATCTGTTGCGTCAGGTACGTGATTTCATCATTCAGGAGTTTGGCAGCATAGGCGGCGTGTAAGGAGTTTTGCCAATTTTGGAAGTTTTTGTCTGGGTTGGCAAAAATCATGCTGTCGGAGATAGCTATTCTCATAAAGTCGCTGACGCGCCGGCTAAAGAAGTTGGAGCGGTAATAGCTGTTTGCAGTGGCTATCTGCGTTGTTATCGCTGCTGATTTTTCAGCAAGCAGTGTTTCTCTGATTGATCGTTCCTGATTTAACGCCTCGATAGCCGTTAAGGCAGTAGTCACCATCTTTTCCCTGATGGCAGAAAGACTGTCATCTATGGATGTGGCCAGAGCCCCCAGTCTGGCTGAATAGAGTGTTTCTTGATTTCTTACTGCGGCCGCGACGAGCGGTGGAAACTTTTCCAGAATGTAGTTACGGGTTGCGGAGCCGATTCTTTGTGCTTCTCGGCTGCCTGAGAAATCGTCATATCCACCTCCGTTATTTGGGCCAAATGTTTGCTCTCTATAAGCAGTTATCCTTGTTTCTCCAAGGAAAACAGTATCTCCGGGTCTATATGGCATTGATGCGTTCCCTCATTTGACGCGCCAGCACGAGCCATTCCATGCTCGTGTATATAAAGTTAGTTGTTCGCTCTTTTAGAGATGAGCATCTGCACTCTAGTGCAGCCAAGTTGTGAGTGCATCGAGTAATTGTGTGGAGGCGTTTCTATTAACTTTCGTGCTTAGGCAGAGGCGGGGGAAGAGTTAGTGGATGAATGACCGGTTGCGTTAAGTCTTAGGGGGCAGAGGGCGCCGAACGCCACTCGCAATAGCAGCCCACGGCCAACGTATGGGTGGCATCGACCTCGCGCCCGGCCTCGAGGGCTTGCAGGATCGGCTCGATGAAGCTGTTGCTGGAATTGCACGTAAGCCCTTCGCTGTACGGCCCGAAATACGCAAGTTTGCCGCTTCGATCCCAGATTCCGACGGCAGGCGTGGCCGGTATCTGCTCGGCACCGGACAGGGCGTGGAGGGTTTTCATTTTGCGCAGGTTGTCGGGCAGTTGGCCGTGGCTGCCGGCCTTTTGCAGGGCGTAGAACTCTACGCCTTGGGGCGCGTAGTGCTCGATCAACTCGCCCAGGTGTTGCTGGTTGCCGACATTGCACGGGCAGGCCGGGTCCCAGAAGTGCACCAGGCGGATCGGGCCGGGGCCTGAGAGTTCGGCGGGCAGGCGCAGCGCGTCGCCGGAGAAGACCGCCGTGTGTTCGCTGAATGCACGCAGGTAGCGGCCCTGGAACCAGTCATACGCCGCCCACAGCACGCCGGCGCAGATGACCAGGATCAGGCTGGCGAACAGGGCGGAACGGTAGGGCTGTCGCATTCAGATCAATCCTCGAAGGTCGCGTAGCTTGCCATGCTTGTCCTGACAGATGAATATCACCGCTCGATATTCATCTTCACCGTCAGTCTGGAACTCTTTATGCCTGTGAGCTTTGACCCCGATCATCTGCGCGAAAGCTTGCGGCCACTTGTGGATGCGCAACCGCTCAGCGCCGAGGCGCGGGTCTACCAGCGTTTCTACGGGCTGGACCTGGCCGCGCGCAAGGTACCGGCGGCGAGCCGCCTGGGGCGTTTCGATGTGGATGGCTTCCAAGTGGTGGCGCAGGTGTGGTGGCCACCCCAGCCCGTGGCGACGATGTTTATGTTCCACGGCTTCTACGACCATATGGGACTGTACCGCCATGTGGTGGACTGGGCGCTGGACCAGGGCTGTGTGGTGATTGCCTGCGATCTGCCCGGCCATGGCCTGTCCAGCGGCGCGCGCGCCAGCATCGATGATTTTGCCGTGTATCAGAACGTGGTGCAGGCGCTGTTTGCCCAGGCCACGGCGCTGCAGCTGCCGCAGCCCTGGCATCTGTTCGGGCAAAGCACCGGCGGCGCAGTGGTGGTGGACCATGTGCTCCATCACGGCGCCGACAGCCCGGCGCAGGGCAAGACCTTCCTGCTGTCACCCTTGGTGCGTCCGCGTGCGTGGGGTTGGTCGCAAGTCAGCTATTACTTGCTGCGGCCCTTCGTCAAAGGCATCGCGCGGCGGTTCAGCGAGAACACCCACGACCCTGCGTTCAAACCGTTCCTGGAAGCTGACCCGCTGCAGCCGCGCCACTTGCCGACCGCCTGGGTGGGCGCACTGGCACGCTGGATCAAGCGCATCGAAGCCGCACCGCGCAGTTCGCGGCGGCCGGTGATTGTGCAGGGTGAGGAAGACATGACGGTGGACTGGCAGCACAACCTGCAAGTGCTGCGGGGCAAGTTTGATCAGCCTGAAGTGTTGATGATCCCGCGTGGCAGGCATCATTTGGCGAATGAGATTCCGGAGATTCGTGAGGAATACTTCCGTTATTTGACGGACCACCTGAAGTAACACCATCCAAATGTGGGAGCGGGCTTGCTCGCGAATGCGGAGTGTCAGTCAACTAATTTGCTAACTGACACACTGCATTCGCGAGCAAGCCCGCTCCCACATTGGTTACTGCGACAGGCTGGAAGTGCTCTGGCCGACGGCAAGTCCTGCGCGAATGGCTGCCAGCGCCGCCTTGTAATACGCCCGACCCTCCGGCGACTCCGCGAACGTGGCGAATTCCTCCAGCTCCGGGTCAGACAAATCCCGATAGACATACAACAGCGTGTTGTTCAGGTCATTGCCGATCTGCTGCATCAGCCGCTCACGCTGTCCATTCAACATGCCCTGAGCCTGACCGCCGCCCAACAGGCCCGGAATCATCTGGCTCAAGCTGTCGGCGGCCACACCGGCAATCGCCAGGCTGACTTCCGCACCGGCTTCACGGGCAGGCAGGGCCTGGGCCAGGTGGCCGATGATCAGGCTGCGAGTGGCATCGGCCTCGATGTGCGGCAGGCCTTGGGCGTTTTTCGCCAACTGGTCGCGGCGTGTGGCCAGCAACTCGGCGGCGACAATCTTGCGGCCCAATGGTGATTGGAAAAACGCCAGGGCGGGCTTCGGGTCCGCCAGGTTTTTGCGCAATTGCGCCTCGGCACGCTGGTCCACGGCCTGGGCGGCGAAGCGTTTATTGCTGTTGTCCACCAGTGCCTGGTACACCGCCGGCGGCAGGCTGTTGCGGTAGCGTTGCTGAGCGGCACTCAGAGCGTCATTGAAATGCGCACGCTGTTCAGCCCAGCCGGCGACCTTGTACAACTGGTCATGGCCGTCTGCCCAAGCGGGCAAAACGCAGAACATCAGCACGGAAAAAAACAAACGACGCATATGGACTCCTGTCAGTCGGCCACTATTGTCCGTGTCGGGCGTAGGATTTGTCGAGAAATCCTATCGGTCACCTGACTAAAGTGTATTCAGACGCTCGGCGGCTCTGTCAGATTCACAGGCGTATGGATACTATGCGCGCCATGCAAATACCCCTCGATCATCCCCTGCTGCAACGCATTGTCGACGACCTGGCCGAAAAAGGCTGGTCGCAGCAGAACGGCTTCCTGCCCCAGGCTCTGACCCTGGAACTGGCGGCTGAGTGCCGTAAACGTGCGGCGGAGGGGGAATTGGCACCCGCAGCTGTAGGACGCGGGCCGGCTCAGGAGATTCGCGAGGGCATTCGCGGTGACCATATCCAGTGGTTGGAAGAGGGTGATGCAGAGGTCTGCGAGACCTACATGGGCGTAATGGACAGCCTGCGGTCGGCCATGAACCGCGGGCTGTTCCTGGGCCTGGAAGATTTCGAAAGCCACTTTGCGATGTACCCGCCGGGTGCGTTTTACCTCAAGCACCTGGACCGTTTTCGCGACGATGACCGGCGCATGGTCTCGGCGGTGGTCTACTTGAACGACGCCTGGCTGCCCGAGCATGGCGGCCAGCTGCGCATGTACCTCAAGGGCGGCGTCGAATACGACGTGGTGCCCACCGGCGGTAGCCTGGTGGTGTTCCTGTCCGGGGAGGTGCCCCACGAAGTCCTGCCCGCCACGCGCGAACGCCTGTCCCTGACCGGCTGGTTTCGCCGGCGGGGTAACGAGCCGTTTTAAACATGGAAAAGATTCTGATCAGTCGCTGCCTGCTCGGGCACAAAGTGCGCTACGACGGCGGCGCCAGCGGCCCGTTCGATCAATTGGCGGCGTGGCAGGCTGAAGGCCGTGTGGTTGCGATCTGCCCGGAAGTGTCTGGCGGTTTGCCGACGCCCCGGCCCTCTGCCGAAATCCCGGGCGGGCAGGGCATCGATGTGTGGGAGGGCCGTGCCCAGGTGCTGACCGCTGAGGGTGAAGACTTCAGCGCCGCCTTTCTCGATGGCGCCCGCCAAGCCCTGGCGCTGGTGCAACGCCACAATATCCGTGTCGCCGTTCTCAAGGCCAATAGCCCGTCCTGCGGCAACGTGCTGACCTATGACGGCACGTTCACTGGCGTAAAGGTCAGCGGCGAAGGCGTGACGGCGGCGTTGCTCAAGCGCCACGGGGTGTTGGTGTTCAGCGAGCTGGAGTTGCCTGAGGCAGCTGCGGCCTTGGCCCGACTCGCAACCCTCACCTGAATCAACATGTGGGAGCGGGATTGCTCGCGAAGGCGGTATGTCGGTCACCGTTTCGGGTACTGACACTCCGTCTTCGCGGGCAAGCCCGCTCCCACAATTGATCTAGGGTGTCTTGAGGACCGGTGTGTCGCCTTCAAACCACTTCTGCGTCAGCGCCTTCAAGCGACCATCCGCCTTCACCTGCTGCAGCGCCTTGTCCAGGCTATTTTTGAACGCCGGGTTGCCCTTTTGGAATGGAATGGCCAGCTCAGGTGTTTCCTTGTAGGGATCGCTGAAATCGAAACGATCCTGCAGCTCGGCAGTCATAGCGATATGGTTGATGGCTACGTCGTACTTGCCGGTTTCAACGCCTGGCAGCATGTCGGCGTCATCGGTGGTGATGAATGAGGGGCGTACGTCCATTTCCTTCGCCAGCTGCTCGCCCAGTTCCACTTCAAAGCCGGTGAGCTTGTCGCCGTCCTTGAAGTTGAACGGCGGCGTGTTGGCCTCCAGGGCGATGCGCAGTTCGCCACGATCAAACACATCATCAATCAATTCGGCGTGAGCCAATGGGCTCAGAAGGGGCAGCAAAAGTACAAGGCCAGGCGAAAAGCGCATGGTCGCTCCTGATGAATTCGTCTACGCGAGGGGCCGTTCAGCATCGCTTTGCTATGGTGTTGAGTGCCTTGGACAGCAATTTGTCGCGAAGTTGTCATAACCCTACAGATTTCATAGAAAAACTGGAGAAGCGAATGAAAGCCTTTTTGTCCCGTGCCACCCTGGCCAGCGTTCTGCTGGGTGCTTCGATGTTGGCTACCGCTGCTGACGGTATCCCACGCAGCGCGCCGCCTGAAGGCGCCAAAGTCTTTATCGTGTCGCCAAAAGACGGCGCCACTGTCGATAAAACCTTCACCGTCAAATTCGGTATGGAAGGCCTGAAACTGGCCCCGGCCACCAGCCAGGACCCCGGCACCGGCCATCACCACCTGCTGATTGACCAGAAAGAGCTGCCTGACGCCAGCGTGCCGATCCCGGCCACCGACACCGTGATTCACTACGGCAAGGCCCAGACCGAAACCGAGCTGACCCTCACCCCTGGCAAGCACACCTTGCAGCTGGTAGCCGGCGACAAACTGCACATGCAGTTCAACCCGACTGTAGCCTCGAAAGTCATCACGGTTAACGTCAAGTAAGATTTATTCAGATGTGAAAAAGGGAGCCCCGCGGGGCTCCCTTTTTTATGCTGCGTTGAAACCTTAGAACAACACGCGGCTACGAATCGTGCCGTTGATGTGCTGCAGCTTCTCTTGCGCCAGGTCGGAGTACTCGGCGTCGACGTCGATGACCACGTAGCCGACTTTCTCGTTGGTCTGCAGGAACTGACCGGAAATGTTGATGCCGTTTTCTGCGAAGACCTTGTTGATCTCCATCATCACGCCAGGGATGTTCTGGTGGATGTGCAGCAGACGGTGCTTGCCAGGGTGAGCAGGCAGCGCCACTTCCGGGAAGTTGACCGAGGACACCGAGGTGCCGTTGTCGCTGTACTTGACCAGCTTCTCCGACACTTCCAGGCCGATGTTGGCTTGGGCTTCAGCGGTGGAACCGCCGATGTGCGGGGTCAGGATCACGTTGTCCAGGCCACGCAGCGGGCTTTCGAAGATGTCGTCGTTGGAGCGTGGCTCCACCGGGAATACGTCGATCGCGGCGCCGATCAGGTGCTTGTCCTTGATCGCGTCAGCCAGGGCGTCCAGCTCAACCACGGTGCCGCGTGCAGCGTTGATCAGGATGCCGCCTTTCTTGATGGCGCGGATTTCCTTCTCGCCGATCATCCACTGGGTCTCAGCGGTTTCCGGTACGTGCAGGGTGACGATGTCGGACATGCCCAGCAGCTCGGTCAGGCTCGACACCTGAGTGGCGTTGCCCAATGGCAGCTTGGTCAGGGTGTCGTAGAAGAACACCTGCATGCCCAGGCCTTCGGCCAGAACCGACAGCTGCGTGCCGATCGAGCCGTAACCGACGATACCCAGCTTCTTGCCGCGGATTTCGAAGGAGTTGGCCGCGCTTTTGATCCAGCCGCCACGGTGGCAGGAAGCGTTCTTCTCAGGGATGCCGCGCAGCAACAGGATGGCCTCGGCCAATACCAGCTCCGCAACGGAACGGGTGTTGGAGTACGGTGCGTTGAACACCGCGATGCCGCGCTCGCGCGCCGCGTTGAGGTCGACCTGGTTGGTGCCGATGCAGAAACAGCCGACAGCCACGAGTTTCTTGGCGTGGTCGAAGATCTCTTCGGTCAGCTGAGTGCGGGAGCGAATGCCGATAAAGTGCGCGTCGGCGATCTTTTCCTTTAACTGGGCTTCCGGCAGAGAACTGGTGATGTACTCAATGCTGGAGTACCCAGCGGCCTTCAGTACGTCGACAGCCGATGGGTGGACGCCTTCCAGAAGAAGGAACTTGATCTTGCTCTTATCGAGAGAAGTCTTGCTCATCTGCGTAAACCTGTATCCCGGAGAAAAATGGCAGGGAATCGAGCAGTTAGTGCCTTGAATCAGTGCACAAGAGCTGACCCGGACGGCAGGAAAGCCGTCACCGCAGAAACGCCCTTGGGCTCTGTCCTGCGGGGGCGGTATGCTAGCATACGTGCCCCGCTAAACACCCATTCCTGCGACGTGAAGCGTTCTCAGGATGACCATGAATTGTTCGAGAGTTCTGTCGATGACCCATCCTGCCCTGATTGATGAGCTGAAGACCCTGGTTGAGCCTGGCAAAGTGCTGACCGATGCAGACTCCCTGGAGGCTTACGGCAAGGATTGGACCAAGCACTTCGCACCCGCGCCTTGCGCCATTGTGTTTCCCAAGACCACCGAGCAGGTGCAAGCCATCGTGCGTTGGGCCAACGAACACAAGGTCGCGCTGGTGCCTTCCGGCGGCCGCACTGGCCTGTCGGCTGCGGCGGTGGCGGCGAATGGCGAAGTGGTGGTGTCGTTTGACTACATGAACCAGATTCTCGAGGTGAACCTCACCGACCGCACCGCCGTGTGCCAGCCGGGCGTGGTCACCAAGCAATTGCAGAACGTCGCTGAAGAAAAGGGCCTTTATTACCCGGTGGATTTCGCGTCGTCCGGTTCGAGCCAGATTGGCGGCAATATCGGCACCAATGCCGGCGGGATCAAGGTCATTCGCTACGGTATGACCCGTAACTGGGTGGCCGGCATGAAAGTGGTCACCGGTAAAGGTGATGTGCTGGAACTGAACCGCGACCTGATCAAGAACGCCACCGGCTACGACATGCGCCAGCTGTTTATCGGCGCTGAAGGCACTTTGGGCTTTGTGGTTGAAGCCACCATGCGCCTGGACCGTGCGCCGAAAAACCTCACCGCCATGGTGCTCGGTACCACGGATTTCGACTCGATCATGCCGGTGCTGCACGCGTTCCAGAGCAAGCTGGACCTGACCGCCTTCGAATTCTTCTCCGACAAAGCCTTGGCCAAGGTCATGGGCCGTGGCGACGTGCCGGCACCGTTCGACACCGAGTGCCCGTTCTACGCGCTGCTGGAATTCGAAGCCACCACCGAAGAAGTCGCCAACCACGCCCTGGAAACCTTTGAGTATTGCGTCGAGCAGGGCTGGGTGCTGGACGGCGTGATGAGCCAGAGCGAAACCCAGCTGCACAACCTGTGGAAGCTGCGCGAGTACATCTCCGAGACCATTTCCCACTGGACGCCCTACAAGAACGACATCTCGGTGACTGTCTCCAAGGTGCCGGCGTTCTTGAAGGAAATCGACGCGATCGTCGGCGAACACTATCCGGACTTCGAAATCGTCTGGTTCGGCCACATTGGCGACGGCAACCTGCACCTGAACATCCTCAAGCCGGAAAACCTGAGCAAGGACGAGTTCTTCGCCAAGTGCGCTACCGTCAACAAGTGGGTGTTCGAAACCGTCGAGAAGTACAACGGCTCGATCTCCGCCGAACACGGCGTGGGCATGACCAAGCGCGATTACCTGACGTACAGCCGCTCGCCGGTTGAAATCGAATACATGAAGGCAGTCAAAGCGGTGTTCGACCCTAACGGGATCATGAACCCTGGCAAGATTTTCGCTGTTTAATCGCCCCTGTAGGAGTCGTTTCATGAGCTACCAGCACAAGTACGTCGACGGCACCAACATCCACTTTCCCCTGGGCAAAGTGGTGTGCATCGGGCGTAACTACGCCGAACATGCCAAGGAACTGGACAACCCGGTGCCCACCGAACCGTTGCTGTTCATCAAGCCGGGCAGCTGCGTGGTCGCGCTGGAAGGCGGTTTCGCCATCCCGACCGAACGCGGTTCGGTGCACTACGAGGCGGAAATCGCGGTGTTGATCGGCAAGCCCCTGTCGAACAAACCCAGCCGTGAAGAAGTGCTGGACGCCATCTCCGGCTTCGCGCCGGCCCTGGATTTGACCCTGCGCGACAAACAGGCCGAGCTCAAAGCCAAAGGCCTGCCGTGGGAAATCGCCAAGTCGTTCGATGGCGCGGCAGTGATTGCACCGTTCGTGGTCGGCAGCACCTTTGCGGACGTGACCGATATCGGTATTCGCCTGACCATCAACGGCGAAGTGCGCCAGGACGGCAACAGCTCGCAGATGCTCAACCCGATTATCCCGATGATCCAGCACATGGCTGGCTGCTTCTCGCTGCAGGCCGGTGACGTGATTCTCACGGGCACCCCGGCGGGCGTAGGTCCGTTGAACGTGGGTGACGAGCTGGTGCTGGAGTTGACGGGTGTGAGCCGTTTCGAAAGCAGCGTTCGCTGACTCCTGGCCAAACGCAGTAAAAAATGTGGCGGCGGGCTTGCTCGCGAATGCGGTGTACCAGTCAATACATTCGGTGACTGACACTGCTCATTCGCGAGCAAGCCCGCTCCCACATTGGATCTTCATACATTCTGAATCCCTGCTTTTGCATTTTTTTCACACGCCATCCGGATAATCCACACCCTCCTGCGCGCGGGCCCGCTGATCCTGTGCTATCACCTAACGCTGACTTTCCGGAAAAGCGCTCAATGGCCGTGACTTTGCCCTCTGCTGCACCCAAGCCCCGTTCACGCTTTGCCCTGCGCTGGTATTCCTGGCTGTTCCTCGCCGGGGCGATTGTGTATGGCGTTGCCTGGCTCATGCATTGGGATGATCGTGGCGTACTGTGGGTGGCGGAACGCTTTGAGACGCCGGCTGAGCAGCAAGCCAGCGTCTGGCTGCCGGACTACCATGCGGTCATTGACGGCAAGTTGCTGCCCGGCATGGAGAAGGATGAGGCTTCGGATCTTTCCTACAATCCGCAGACCAAAACCCTGTTTTCCGTGATGGGCAAAAACCCGTTCCTGGTTGAGTTGAGCCTGCAAGGCGATGTGCTGCGCAAGATGCCACTCAACGGCTGGAACAACCCGGAAGGCCTGACGATGATGGAGAACGGCCTGATGGCCATTGTCGATGAGCGCATGCACACGCTCACCGTGGTGAAAGTCGATGCCGGCACCCAGCAACTGAATATCGCTGACTTCAAGAGCTACGACCTGGGCCCGTCCAAGGATCAGAACAAAGCCTTCGAAGGCATCACCTGGGACAAGCGCAATCAACAGCTCGTGCTGGGCGAGGAGCGCCCACCGGCGCTATTTACCTGGAAAAGCGATGGCGCCACGCTGACAGGCGACAAGCAAAAACTCGCCAGCACCGAGCTGGACATGCGCAACCTGTCAGCCCTTGCCGTGGACCCGCGTACCGGCCACTTGCTGGCATTGTCGGCCGACTCCCACCTGTTGCTGGAGCTGGATGAAAAGGGCGAGCAAGTCAGCTTCATGACCTTGCTCGGCGGCTTCAACGGCCTCAAGCGCACCATTCCGCGTGCCGAAGGCGTGACCATGGACGAGCGCGGCACCTTGTACATGGTCAGTGAGCCGAACCTGTTCTACCGTTTCGAAAAACAGAAATAACCCACCATTACGTCGGGCATTTCTCCAATAGCGGCATTCGCCAGACATCCGGCAGCGTTTAAGTTTAAATTCAGACAGGCGTGATATTCATTCGCCACTTTTTGACTTCGAGCTGCCCTGATGCGTCGATTCGCCCGCCCCAAACCCGCGTTTTTTACTGTGCTGCTGATCGCCCTGGTGGCCGCCGGTGTGGTCGCACAGCAATTGCGTCTGTTCGAGCGCGCATGGTTTAACTGGCAGGCCTGGCGCCAGCCGGCCGATGAGCGCTCCATCGGCCTGGCCGATTATCGCGTCAGCCTGGAAGCCAAGGTGATCGAAGGCCTCGACGATGATGTCTCGGCCCTCACCTATGACCCGGTGCGCAGAAGCCTGTTTACCGTCACCAATAAAAACGCCGAGCTGGTCGAGCTGTCCCTGGACGGCAAGATTTTGCGGCGCATTCCACTGGTGGGTTTTGGCGATGCCGAGGCCGTGGAGTTCATCAGCGACAACATCTACGTGATCAGCGATGAGCATCAGCAGCGGCTGATCAAAGTGCACGTGAACGATGACACCCAGTTCCTCGACGCCGCCGATGCGGAGCAGATGACATTGGGCGTACACATGGGCGGCAACAAGGGTTTCGAGGGCCTGGCGTACGATTCGGTCGGCAAGCGCCTGTTTGTGGCCAAGGAACGTGACCCGATGCTGATTTACGAGGTGCGCGGTTTCCCTCATTTCAAGCCGGAAAAAACCTACTCGGTGCACGTCATCAACAACCCCAAGCGCGATGCCGGACTGTTTGTACGCGATCTGTCGAGTTTGCAATACGACGAGCGCAGCGGCCATCTGCTGGCGCTGTCGGATGAGTCGTTTCTGGTGCTGGAGCTGGACATCGACGGTCGCCCGCTCAGCAGCCTTTCTCTGCTCAACGGGCGCCATGGCCTGCAAAAACGTGTGCCTCAGGCCGAGGGCATCGCCATGGACGACGAAGGCAGCTTGTATCTCGTCAGCGAGCCGAACCTGTTTTACGTGTTCAAGAAACCCTGATCAAAACATCCACTGCACACCCAGCGAATAGCCGGTCTGGCTGCCTTCGGCATGCCCCAGGCGGCTGTTTACCTCGGCGTAAACGCCCAGCTGCGGGGTGATCGCCAGCTGGCTGCCGACTTGGGCGCGGCCAAAGCTTTTGTCCACGGCACCCAGTTTGGCGGTGCGCGCCTGGCCATCGGCGCGGGCGGTCAATTGCAAGTCGTCGAGACGCCCGTCAGCCAATTCCTTGACCCAGGCGATGTCGCCGTAAGGCAGCAGGCTCAAGCCATAGGGCAGGGCGACGGCACCGCGCACGCGCCAACCGAAGCTGGCTTCCAGGGAGTCGAAAGATTGCTCCTGGTACTCAAGCGCCGTGCGCAGGTTCTGTTTTTCGTGGAATTTATCGATGCGCGAGTGACTGTAATCCAGACCGGCAAACGGACCGCTCTTGACCGCGCCGACGTCGAAGTCATAGCCGCCCAGGACGCGCGCGCCCAAGGACAATGCGTCGGTGTTGCCGCTCAGTTGCTGATTGAGCAAGACCGGGCCGCCATTGGCCTGGATCAACAAGTTGCGCTTGGCATCAAAGCGCGTACGACCGACGCTCAGGTCGCCGGCCAGCCAGCTCGGTCCGCCGTCGTTGAGCAAGGCGTAGGCCGCGGCCTGCCAGGTGTCGCTGTCGAGTTTGCCGCGGTGCTCTAGTTTGTCGCGACCGTTGAGGTAGCTCAGGCTGGCGCCGATGTTCAGGCTGGGCGTGAGTTGGTAGTCGCCGAGCGCATGCACGCCCAAACGCCGCGCTTGAGGGTTGAGCGGGCTGTCGAAGCCGCTGTCCGGGGTGTATTCACCGTCCACGCCAACCTCGCCGTCAAAGCTGCCAACCTCGCGACTGGCTGCTTGCAAGCTCAGCCAGCGGCGATCATGCAGGCGCACCATGGCTTGGTGCTGGCGCTGTAGGTTGTCCTGCATGTTGCGTGCAACGGCGCCGCCGGAGGCAGTCGAGGCCATCAGGTCGGCGTTGGTCAGCTCCAGCACCAGGCGGCTGAGCAGGCGCGAATAGTCGCGCAGGCGCTGGTCGATGCGCGCCTGGCCGAAGGCGTCGGTGAGCACGGCCTTGTTGTCCTCGGCCGGGTCATGCCAGGTCGAGCCACCCGGAATTTTCGGGTTGTTGGTTTGGGTGTAGCCGTCCAGGTCGCCCAGCTCCCAGTTGGTGGCTTCGATATACAGAATCGGGATTTTCAGCGGCTCGAACGGCTCGCCATCGCTGCAGCAGCCGGTGCCCGTGGGGTATTGCGGGTCCAGGCCAGGGTTGGTGAACAGGGGGATGTTCAATTCCTTGGCGATCTGGAAAGTGTGTTCGCGCAGCGAGGCCAGGGCGGGGTTGGCCGTGCTGTTCTGGCCGGCGTGGGCGTACATCATGTCGCCGGTGATCAGGCTGTCGAGGTTGATCATTGCCAGCATGTTCGCGCGCTGGCTGGCGCTGAGTGAGTCGACAAACGCCTTGGAGCCGCGCAGGCCTTCCTCTTCCGCGCCGAAGCCGACGATTTGCAGGCCGTTTTCCAGTTGCAGACCGCCGAGGTTCTTCGCCACTTCGGTCAGCACGCTGGCGCCGGAGCCATTGTCGTCCAGGCCTTGGAGGGTCGGGCGGCCGAAGTAGGTGTCAAAATGCGCGCCAATCACCACGTACCGCGGCGTGGTGCCGGCGGCGTAGGCCACCACGTTTTGCGAGGCGCGAGTGCCGTTGTTCCAGGTGAAATTCTGGCGACTGAGGCTGTAGGCCGAGCCCATCTGGCTTTGCATCCAATCTGCTGCGCCGGCGAAATTGGCGGTGCCGCGATACCGGCCGGGGTAATCGTTGATCAGCTTTTCCAGGGTGGTGTTGGCGTGCTGGCCGTAATCATAGGCCTGGGTATGTGTCGACAGCAGGCTGCCGACCACGCTGATCGCGAGGGCTAGGGGCTTTATCACAAGGTCGTCCTTGAGGTGATGGGGAAGGTCAAGCCCAGACCCATTGCACAATGCGCGCCTCATTCCTTGAGCGATTGCAAAGTGGCGCATTGTTAAACGCGTGAGTCGCCTGGCTGTAATTTGTAACGGGTTTGATACTGAGTGAGGTGTGACATGCCACGAGGTGGCGCACGATATTGGCGAGGGGATGCAGCGAAAAGTAGCGTTTTTGTTACATAACTATCGAGGTCAGCCCATCGCAAATGTGGGAGCGGGCTTGCTCGCGAAGACGGTGTGTCAGGCCACTGATCCAGCGACTGACACACCGCATTCGCGAGCAAGCCCGCTCCCACACAAACCCGGCTCCCACAGGGGGATTCGCGGTTTTTTAAGCCTTCAGGGTTTTCACGCCTTCAGAAGTGCCCAGCAGCAACACATCAGCCGGACGCGCGGCGAACAACCCATTGGTCACCACGCCGACGATCGCATTGATCTGCGTCTCCAGCTCCACCGGGTTGGTGATCTGCATGTTGAACACATCAATGATGATGTTGCCGTTGTCGGTCAATACGCCTTCGCGGTACACCGGGTCGCCGCCCAGCTTCACCAGCTCGCGGGCTACGTGGCTGCGGGCCATCGGGATGACTTCCACTGGCAGTGGGAACGCGCCAAGTACCGGCACCAGCTTGCTGGCGTCGGCGATGCAGATAAAGGTCTTGGCCACGGCCGCGACGATCTTCTCGCGGGTCAAGGCTGCGCCACCACCTTTGATCAGGTTCAGGTGTTCGTCGCTTTCATCGGCGCCGTCGACGTAGAACTCCAGGTCGCTCACGGTGTTGAGCTCGTACACCGGAATGCCATGGCCCTTGAGGCGAGCGGCGGTGGCTTCGGAGCTGGCCACGGCGCCGTCAAACGCACCTTTGTGCTGGGCCAGTGCATCGATAAAGCAGTTGGCGGTGGAGCCGGTGCCGACACCGACGATGCTCTTATCGTCGAGTTTAGGAAGGATTAAATCGACGGCGGCCTGGGCCACTGCCTGTTTGAGTTGATCCTGGGTCATGCGGGCTCCGGAACGGGCGGGGAGTTATCGAGGGCGGCGAGTATAACCCAACAAAACCTCGGTATTCGTGTGGTCGCCCGGCCAAAAGCCGGGTTAGACTCCTTGGCCCTGCCCAACCTGCTCAGTGATTCCCGCCGATGCTTGAACAGTACGTCAAAAAGATCCTCACCTCGCGCGTTTACGACGTTGCCGTAGAAACCCCCTTGCAGACCGCGCGCCAGCTCTCCGAGCGGCTGGGCAACACGGTCTGGCTCAAGCGTGAAGACTTGCAGCCGGTGTTCTCGTTCAAGATTCGCGGCGCCTACAACAAGCTGACCCAACTGAGCAGCGAGGAACGTGCGCGCGGCGTGGTCACCGCGTCTGCCGGCAACCACGCCCAGGGCCTGGCCCTGGCGGCGAAGGTGCTGGGGGTCAAGGCCACCATCGTGATGCCCAAGACCACCCCGGAAATCAAAGTGGAAGGCGTGCGTTCGCGTGGCGGCAAAGTGGTGCTGCACGGGGATTCTTTCCCGGAAGCGCTGGCGTATTCGCTGAAACTGGTCGACGAAAAAGGCTACGTTTACATTCACCCCTACGATGATCCGCACACCATTGCCGGGCAGGGCACCGTGGCGATGGAGATTCTGCGTCAGCACCCTGGGCCGCTGGACGCGATTTTCGTACCGGTGGGCGGCGGCGGACTGATCGCCGGTATCGCGGCGTACGTGAAATACCTGCGCCCTGAAATCAAGATCATCGGTGTCGAACCAGATGACTCCAACTGCCTGCAGGCCGCCATGGCGGCGGGCGAGCGTGTGGTGCTGCCAACCGTCGGCATCTTCGCCGATGGCGTGGCGGTGGCGCAGATCGGCCAGCACACCTTCGATATCTGCAAAGACTATGTGGACGAAGTGATCACCGTAAGCACCGATGAAATCTGCGCGGCGATCAAGGACATCTACGACGACACGCGCTCCATCACCGAGCCTGCTGGCGCACTTGGCGTGGCGGGTATCAAGAAATACGTGGAAACGCGGGGCATCACCGGTCAAACCCTGGTAGCCATCGACTCCGGCGCCAACGTCAACTTCGACCGCCTGCGCCACGTGGCCGAGCGCGCCGAGTTGGGTGAAGGCCGCGAAGCCATCATCGCCGTGACCATTCCCGAGCAGCCGGGCAGCTTCAAGGCGTTCTGCGAGGCTGTGGGCAAGCGCCAGATCACCGAATTCAACTACCGTTATCACTCCGGCCGCGAGGCGCACATCTTCGTCGGCGTGCAGACGCACCCGGAAAACGACCCGCGCAGCGCGCTGATCGCCAGCCTTACCAGTCAGGGTTTCCCGGTGCTGGACCTGACCGAGAACGAGCTGGCCAAGTTGCATATCCGCCATATGGTCGGCGGACACGCGGCCAAAGTCAGCGATGAGCTGGTGTTCCGTTTCGAGTTCCCGGAGCGTCCGGGCGCGCTGTTCAACTTTCTTAACAAACTGGGCGGGCGCTGGAACATCTCGATGTTCCACTACCGCAACCACGGCGCGGCCGATGGCCGTGTGGTCGCGGGCCTGCAAGTGCCGGCGGACGAGCGCCATCTGGTGCCGGCGGCCTTGGCGCAAATCGGCTACCCGTACTGGGATGAAAGCGAAAACCCGGCCTACCAGCTGTTCCTCGGTTAAGCGACTACGCTGACTGAGCGGCCTTCAAGGAATCAAGACCATGGAAACGCTGACCACCCTCAAGGTGATCCACATCACCGCCACTGTGTTACTGCTGCTCAGCGGCCTGGGCCTGGCGGTACTGGCCTGGCGCAAACGCAGCGCCGGTCCGGCCGCTACCGTGCAACGCCCGTGGGCGTTTGTGTGGTTGCTGATGGGGGTGTGCATGGTCAGCATGCCGTTTACCGGTTGGTGGCTGGTGCACCTGATCGGCTGGCCGCTGGGGCAAACCTGGATTCTGGGCTCCAGCATCCTCTACACCGTGGCGGCGCTGGCCTGGTTATGGCTGGTGGCGCGGCTTAATCGCCTGCGTAAAGGCGAGGGCGGTAGCCTGAATTTCACGTTGGCGCTGGCGGTGGTCAGCCTGGTGGGGTTTGTGGCGATTGCCGGGTTGATGGGCGCCAAGCCGGTTTAAGGCTTTAAACCGCGTCGGCTGCATCGGGGCAAGCCCCCTCCCACACTCGACCGCGTTCCAAAGGATCTACTCGGTTAAAGGTGGGAGGGGGCTTGCCCCCGATAGGGCCATCAGCTACGCAGCGTGATTACCGGCCAGCCTCGCTTCTGGGCCTCAGCCCGCAAATTCGGATCCGGGTCCACCGCCACCGGGTGGGTCACTTGCTCCAGCAACGGCAAATCATTCATCGAGTCGCTATAGAAGTAGCTGTCTTCCAGGCTATAGCCGGTCTCTTCCAGCCAACGATTCAAACGCGTCACCTTGCCTTCTCGGAAGCACGGCACGTCGGTGCTGCGCCCGGTGTAGCGGCCATTTTCCATCTCGCACTCAGTGGCGATCAGGGTTTCAACGCCCAGGCGTGCGGCAATCGGCGCGGTGACGAAGCGGTTGGTGGCGGTGATGATCACCAGCTTGTCGCCCGCAGCGCGGTGCCTGGCCAGCAGTTCCATGGCCTTGGGCAGCATGATCGGCTCGATGCAGTCGCGCATGTAGTCGTTGTGCCACTCGTTCAACTGGGCCATCTCGGTGCGGCCGAGGATTTCCAGGCAGAAGTTCAGGTACTCGGCGTTATCCAGCGTGCCGGCCAGGTAGTCCTGGTAAAACTCGTCGTTGCGGGCCTTGTAGGCCACCGCGTCGAGAATCCCGCGTTCGCAGAGGTAATCGCCCCAGGCGTGATCGCTGTCACCGCCCAGAAGCGTGTTGTCCAAGTCGAATAAAGCCAGGCGCATTGCAGTTACTCGCTGAAAAGTCTGTAAAAAGGCGTCCAGAATACGGTCTTTTCACAAGAGTGCACATAAGGTAAGAAGCCTCGTTGCCGCTGGAACAACGTTTGTGGAACAATGCGGTGACATGCGTTTGCGAGGTTGTTGCCGTGATCGACCCCGATGGTTTCCGTCCTAATGTCGGGATTATTCTTACGAATGATGCCGGACAGGTGCTATGGGCTCGCCGAATCAACCAAGATGCCTGGCAGTTTCCTCAAGGCGGAATCAACCCCGACGAAACCCCTGAAGACGCCTTGTACCGTGAGTTGAATGAAGAAGTCGGCCTTGAGCGCGAAGATGTGCAAATTCTGGCCTGTACCCGTGGCTGGTTGCGCTATCGTTTGCCGCAACGCCTGGTGCGTACCCACAGCCAACCGCTGTGCATCGGCCAGAAGCAGAAATGGTTTCTCCTGCGCCTGATCTCCAACGAGCAGCGGGTGCGGATGGATTTGACCGGTAAACCGGAGTTCGATGGCTGGCGTTGGGTCAGTTATTGGTACCCGTTGGGCCAGGTGGTGACATTCAAGCGCGAGGTTTATCGTCGCGCTCTCAAAGAGCTTGCCCCGCGCCTTTTAGCGCGCGACTGACGACGGAGTTCGACCCCGAGCCATGCTCAATACGCTGCGCAAGATCGTCCAGGAAGTTAACTCCGCCAAGGATCTCAAGGCGGCGTTGGGGATTATTGTGTTGCGCGTCAAGGAAGCCATGGGCAGCCAGGTCTGCTCGGTTTACCTGCTGGACCCCGAGACCAACCGTTTTGTGCTGATGGCCACCGAGGGCCTGAACAAGCGCTCCATCGGCAAGGTCAGCATGGCGCCCAATGAAGGTCTGGTGGGCCTGGTGGGGACGCGTGAAGAACCCCTGAACCTTGAAAACGCGGCCGATCACCCGCGTTACCGCTACTTTGCCGAAACCGGCGAAGAGCGCTACGCCTCGTTCCTCGGCGCACCGATCATTCACCACCGCCGCGTTGTCGGCGTGTTGGTCATCCAGCAAAAAGAACGCCGCCAGTTCGACGAAGGTGAAGAAGCCTTCCTCGTGACCATGAGCGCGCAGCTCGCCGGGGTTATTGCCCACGCCGAGGCGACGGGCTCGATTCGCGGCCTGGGCCGTCAGGGCAAGGGCATCCAGGAAGCCAAGTTCGTCGGCGTGCCGGGTTCGCCGGGGGCTGCCGTCGGTACGGCGGTGGTCATGCTGCCACCGGCCGACCTCGATGTGGTGCCGGACAAGACCGTTCACGACATCGACGCCGAAATCAAACTGTTCAAGACCGCCCTGGAAGGCGTGCGCGCCGACATGCGCAACCTGTCGACCAAGCTGGCCACGCAACTGCGCCCCGAAGAGCGCGCGCTGTTCGACGTGTACCAGATGATGCTCGACGACGCGTCGCTGGGTAATGAAGTCAAAACCGTGATCAAGACCGGCCAGTGGGCCCAGGGCGCGCTGCGCCAAGTGGTCACCGATCACGTCAACCGTTTCGAGTTGATGGACGACGCCTACCTGCGCGAGCGTGCCTCGGATGTGCGTGACCTTGGTCGCCGTCTGTTGGCCTACCTGCAGGAAGACCGCACCACCAACCTGGTCTACCCCGACAACACCATCCTGATCAGTGAAGAGCTGACCGCCACCATGCTCGGCGAAGTGCCGGAAGGCAAACTGGTGGGCCTGGTCTCGGTTCTGGGTTCGGGTAACTCCCACGTCGCGATCCTGGCCCGGGCCATGGGTATTCCGACGGTCATGGGCCTGGTGGACCTGCCGTATTCCAAGGTTGACGGCATCGACATGATCGTCGATGGGCATCGCGGCGAAGTTTTTACCAACCCCAGCGAGCTGTTGCGCAAGCAATACGCCGAAGTGGTGGAGGAAGAGAAGCAACTGGCGCTGGGCCTCGATTCGCTGCGCGAACTGCCGTGCGTGACGCTCGACGGCCACCGCGTGCCGCTGCTGGTCAACACCGGCCTGCTCGCCGATGTGGCCCGCGCGCAACAGCGCGGCGCCGAGGGGGTAGGGCTGTACCGCACCGAAGTGCCGTTCATGATCAACCAACGGTTCCCGAGCGAGAAGGAGCAGCTGGCGATTTATCGCGAGCAACTGTCTGCCTTCCACCCGTTGCCGGTGACGATGCGCAGCCTGGACATCGGCGGCGATAAGTCACTGTCTTACTTCCCGATCAAGGAAGACAACCCCTTCCTAGGCTGGCGCGGCATTCGCGTGACCCTCGACCATCCTGAAATTTTCCTCGTGCAGACCCGCGCCATGCTCAAGGCCAGCGAAGGCCTGAACAACCTGCGCATCCTGTTGCCGATGATCTCCGGCACCCATGAGCTGGAAGAGGCTCTGCATTTGATTCACCGCGCCTGGGGCGAAGTGCGCGACGAAGGTGCCGACGTGCCGATGCCGCCGATCGGCGTGATGATCGAAATTCCAGCGGCGGTGTACCAGGCTAAAGAGCTGGCGCGGCAGGTGGACTTCCTTTCGGTCGGCTCCAACGACTTGACCCAGTACTTGCTGGCCGTGGACCGCAACAACCCACGGGTGGCCGACCTCTACGACTACCTGCATCCGGCGGTGTTGCAAGCCTTGCAACATGTGGTGCGCGACGCCCATGCCGAAGGCAAACCGGTGAGCATCTGCGGTGAAATGGCCGGCGACCCGGCCGCAGCGGTGCTGTTGATGGCGATGGGCTTTGACAGCCTGTCGATGAACGCCACCAACTTGCCGAAGGTGAAGTGGATGTTGCGCCAGGTTGAGCTGAGCATGGCCAAGGATTTGCTGGCCGAGCTGATGACCATCGACAACCCGCAAGTTATCCACAGCTCGCTGCAGTTGGCGCTGAAGAACCTGGGGCTGACGCGGATGATCAACCCGGCCTCGGCGAAAACCCTCTAGACCGAGGCGCGGCCATCGCAGGCAAGCCAGCTCCCACAGGGGGAATGTATTCCAACTGTGGGAGCTGGCCTGCCTGCGATGGTGCCAGTCCAGTCATCGCTAAATGTTGAGTTCGACTTCACCCAGTCGGCCACCCAGCGGCCCGAAGCTACGCTCCACCATCCGCCGTGACCCATCCGCATTCACAATCAACGCCGTACTCGCCCGGGTCCCATAACTGGGACTGGCAATAAACACACTCGACAATAAACTCTCGGTCGCCAACCCCACGCCGGTGTCCGGCAAGTCGGCAAACGGGGCGGTCTGCGGGTCGCTCAGTATGTCGAGCAAAGCCTGCGGCTGCGGATTTTCCAATAATTCGCCAAATGCCGCCTTGGCCTTGAGCAGCTTTGGCCATGGCGTATCCAGCCCGGCGTTGGACAACCCATAAACCCCGGCCTTCAGTTGCGTCGGCGTAGTCTCATTGGCGTTGTAATGCCACAGCTCATTCTGCGTACCCACTAACAGGTTAAACCCGGCGTATTCAATCGAACGGCCGTTAACGTCGGCCAAGTAGTCGTCAATTGACAGTGAACCGCCGAGGAATCGCGCCACCAGTTCCCCGCGCGACTTACGGGACGGCGGCTGGTGGGGGTCGCGGATATTGGTCAGGGCCGCAAAGCGCCCCTCGGCGCTGACCCCAAGCCAGGTGCCACCGGCTTCCTGGTCGCGGCCGGCGTAAATGTGCGGCGCATCCGGCCACTGGGCCAGCGGCAGGCTGGGGCGGGCGTAGAACTCATCACGGTTGGCCGCGACGATCAGCGGATGGGCGTGGCCCGGTCGCCAGGCGAAAACAATCAGGCACATAAGGCGTTCCCCTTTGTGTTTTGCTCCACTCTACCCAGACAAACGCGGGCGTTCCATCGTATCGAAGTTGGGCCGCACGCCTTCCATCCGTTAACATGCGGGGCTATTGGGCGCGTGTGAACTTCTTAATTTGAAATAGCGGCTGTAACGCAGGCTTAATCGCACACCGGCATGGTCCGGTGCGCCATGACTAATGATTTAACGAGGAGTCGCAATGCTGCCTTACCCGCAGATCAACCCGGTGGCCGTGGCCATCGGTCCGCTGCAAATCCACTGGTACGGGTTGATGTACCTGATCGGCATCGGCGGTGCCTGGCTGCTGGCTTCCCGGCGCCTGAACCGTTTCGACCCGACCTGGACCAAGGAGAAGCTCTCCGACATGGTGTTCTGGATGTCGATGGGCGTAATCGTCGGCGGGCGGCTCGGGTATGTGCTGTTTTACGACCTGCCAGCCTATATCGCCAACCCGACGCTGATTTTTGAGGTGTGGAAGGGCGGCATGGCGTTCCACGGCGGCTTTGTCGGCGTGATGATCGCCGCGTGGTGGTTCGGCCGCCGTAACGGCAAGTCGTTCTTCCAGCTGATGGACTTCGTCGCGCCGTTCGTGCCGATTGGCCTGGGTGCCGGGCGTATCGGTAACTTCATCAACGCCGAGTTGTGGGGCAAGCCGACCGACGTGCCGTGGGCCATGGTGTTCCCGCCATTCAGCGACCCGGCGCAGTTGCCGCGCCATCCGTCGCAGCTCTACCAGTTCGCCCTGGAAGGTGTGGCACTGTTCCTGATTCTGTACATCTTCTCGCGCAAGCCACGCCCAACCATGGCCGTGTCGGGGATGTTCGCGCTGTTCTACGGGATCTTCCGCTTTATCGTCGAGTTCGTGCGTGTGCCGGATGCACAGCTGGGCTACCTGGCGTGGGGCTGGTTGACCATGGGGCAGATTCTCAGCATGCCGATGATTCTGGCGGGCCTGGGCCTGCTGTGGTGGGCTTACAACCGTCCGCAGGGCATCAAGAACGCCGCGCTTTAAATTCGAATGCCGAGGCTTTTGCAGAGCCTCGGCTTCTACGCTACGGGTACTTACATGAAGCAATATCTCGAACTACTGAACGACGTCGTGACCAATGGATTGACCAAGGGCGATCGCACCGGCACCGGCACCAAAGCCGTGTTTGCCCGTCAGTATCGGCATAACTTGGCCGACGGCTTCCCGCTGCTGACCACCAAGAAGCTTCACTTCAAAAGCATCGCCAATGAATTGATCTGGATGTTGAGTGGCAACACCAACATCAAGTGGCTGAACGAAAACGGCGTGAAAATCTGGGACGAGTGGGCCACCGAAGACGGTGACCTGGGCCCGGTGTACGGCGAGCAGTGGACCGCCTGGCCGACCAAGGACGGCGGCAAGATCAACCAGATCGACTACATGGTCGACACGTTGAAGAACAACCCCAACAGCCGTCGCATCCTGTTCCACGGCTGGAACGTCGAATACCTGCCGGACGAAACCAAGAGCCCGCAGGAAAACGCGCGCAACGGCAAGCAAGCGCTGCCGCCGTGCCACCTGCTGTACCAGGCGTTTGTGCATGACGGCCATCTGTCGATGCAGTTGTACATCCGCAGCTCCGACGTCTTCCTCGGCCTGCCGTACAACACCGCCGCGCTGGCGTTGCTGACCCACATGCTGGCCCAGCAATGCGACCTGATCCCGCACGAGATCATCGTCACCACTGGCGACACCCACGCGTACAGCAACCACATGGAACAAATCCGCACCCAGCTGGCGCGTACGCCGAAGAAGCTGCCGGAGCTGGTGATCAAGCGCAAACCGGCGTCGATCTACGACTACAAGTTCGAAGACTTTGAAATCGTCGGCTACGACGCGGACCCAAGCATCAAGGCTGACGTGGCCATCTAAAGACTGTCTTGGTCTTAATGGATAGGCTTGTGTGGGAGGGGGCTTGCCCCCGATGGCAGTCTGTCAGTCGCCCACCGGGTGACTGAACCACCGCTATCGGGGGCAAGCCCCCTCCCACATTGGGTCCGTGTTCACTTGAGTTAATGGCCGTGGCTTCTGCCCACGTGCGAAGGCTCAGCCTCGCTGGCCGCCACACTGCCGCTGACCTCCAGTCGCTGCAAAATCGCGCATTGATCCAATCCCGCCCCACCGCCGCAGCGTTGGCGCAGGTCCAGCAATTGTTCCTGTAACGCCAGCAGTCCATCGATCCGCGCTTTCACGTGGTGGATATGCTCATCAATCAACGCATTCACGCTTTCGCATTGGTCCTGAGGACTGTCGCGTAGCCCGAGCAGGCTGCGGATTTCTTCGAGGGTCATGTCGAGGCTGCGGCAGTTGCGGATAAAGATCAGCCGCTCGGTGTGCGCCTGGGTGTAAACCCGGTAGTTGGCGTCAGTGCGCGCAGGTGGCGGCAGCAGGCCTTCCTTCTCGTAATAACGGATGGTTTCCACCTGACAGTCGGTCAGTTTGGCCAATTCACCGATCTTCATCGCAGCAATCTCCAAATGGGTGCTTGACCCTATAGTGGCTACAGGGTCTTTACTTGGCAACAGGCACCTTTACGGACGCGACAGAATGAGCGATTCCATCTACACCCCCAAAAAGCATGATCACAAGCACGATCATGACCATGACCATGACCATAGCCATAGCCACGATCACGGCGCCAAACTGACGCCGGTCAAAAAGCACGACCACGCCAGCCACGGCGACACGTGCTGCTCCAGCAAGGCAGCGCCTGCCGTGGTCACGTTGAGTGAAGCGCCGACTGCGGGCTCGCGCTTGAGCACTTTTCGCATCGAAGCCATGGACTGCCCCACCGAGCAGACGCTGATCCAGAACAAACTGGGCAAGCTCGCCGGCGTGCAGCAGCTGGAATTCAACCTGATCAACCGTATCCTCGGCGTCACCCATGACCTGCCGAGCACTGCGCCGATCATCGACGCGATCAAATCCATCGGCATGCAGGCCGACCCCATCGAAGAGGGCGCCCCCGCCGCCGCGCCGCCGGCCAAGAAACACTGGTGGCCGCTGGCGCTGTCCGGCGTCGGTGCGCTGGGCGCTGAAGTGCTGCATTTCACCGGCGTGGCCCCGACGTGGGTGATTGCACTGGTGGCGTTGGTGTCGATCCTCAGCGGCGGTCTCACCACCTACAAAAAAGGCTGGATCGCGCTCAAGAACCTCAATCTGAACATCAACGCGCTGATGAGCATCGCAGTCACCGGCGCGATCCTGATCGGCCAATGGCCGGAAGCAGCGATGGTGATGTTCCTGTTTACCGTCGCCGAGCTGATCGAAGCCAAGTCCCTGGACCGAGCGCGCAATGCCATCAGTGGCCTGATGCAGATGACCCCGGAACAAGCCACGGTGCAGCAAGCCGACGGCGGGTGGATCGAACAAGAAGTCAAAAGCATCGAGCTTGGCGCCATCGTGCGGGTTAAGCCCGGCGAGCGCATCGGCCTGGACGGTGAAGTCACCGCCGGCCAATCCACCATCGACCAAGCGCCGATCACGGGTGAAAGCCTGCCGATTGAAAAGGGCGTGGGCGATAAAGTCTTCGCCGGCACCATCAACCAGGCCGGTTCGCTGGAATACAAAGTCACCGCAGCGGCGAACAACTCAACGCTGGCGCGCATCATTCACGCCGTGGAACAGGCCCAAGGCGCTCGGGCGCCGACCCAGCGCTTTGTCGACACCTTCGCCAAGGTTTACACCCCGGCGGTGTTCTTGTTTGCCCTGGGTGTGGCGATTATCCCGCCGCTGTTCATGGCGGGCGTGTGGTTCGACTGGATCTACCGCGCCCTGGTGCTGCTGGTCGTCGCGTGCCCCTGCGCGTTGGTGATCTCCACCCCGGTGACCATCGTCAGCGGCCTGGCCGCGGCCGCGCGTAAAGGCATCCTGATCAAAGGCGGTGTATACCTGGAAGGCGGTTACAAGCTCGACTACCTGGCCCTCGACAAAACCGGCACGATCACCCACGGCAAGCCGGTGCAAACCGATTACCTGGCGCTGTTTCCCAATATCGAAGACAGCGCGCCGGCCCTGGCTGCCAGCCTGGCCGGGCGCTCCGACCACCCGGTGTCGTTGGCCATTGCCAATGCGGCTGTGGATAAAAACCTGCAGAGCCACGTTGTGGATAACTTCGAGGCCCTGGCCGGGCGTGGTGTGCGCGGCGATATCAACGGTGAAACCTATCACTTGGGTAACCATCGCCTGGTGGAAGACCTTGGCCTGTGCTCACCCGAGCTTGAAGAAAAGCTCTTCGCGCTGGAGAAACAAGGCAAGTCCGTGGTGTTGCTGCTCGACAAGTCCGGGCCGCTGGCGTTGTTCGCCGTGGCCGACACGGTCAAGGACAGCAGCCGCGAAGCCATCCAGCAACTGCACGACCTGGGCATCAAGACCCTGATGCTCACTGGCGACAACACCCACACCGCCCAGGCGATTGCGGCCCAGGTTGGTATCGACCAGGCCCAGGGCGACCTGTTGCCCACCGACAAACTGCAAGCCATCGAGACCCTCTACGGCCAAGGCCACCGCGTAGGCATGGTCGGCGACGGCATCAACGATGCCCCGGCGCTGGCCCGCGCCGAGATCGGTTTTGCCATGGCCGCCGCCGGTACCGACACCGCCATCGAGACCGCCGACGTGGCCTTGATGGACGATGATTTGCGCAAGATCCCGGCTTTCATTCGGCTCTCCCGGCAAACGTCGAGTATCCTCAAGCAGAACATCGCCCTGGCGCTGGTGATCAAGGCGATCTTCCTCGCAGTCACCTTCCTCGGCATGGCGACCATGTGGATGGCGGTGTTCGCCGACATGGGCGTAAGCCTGCTAGTGGTGTTCAATGGCCTGCGCCTGTTGCGCAAATAATTGATGTGAGGGTGGTGTGCTGAGTGCCGAGTTGAAGGCGTTTTTTATGGTCGCCCGCCTGGGCAGCATTACCCAGGCGGCGAAAAAACTCGGGCTGAGCCAGCCCACGGTGACTACCCAGATTCGCAACCTGGAAAGCCAATACGGCGTTGAGCTGTTCTACCGTGGCGGGCGCCGCCTCACCGTCAGCGACGACGGCGCGCGCCTGCTGCCGATGGTCAAGGCGCTGTTGCAGCAGGAAGCCGACATCGAGTTCTTCCTGCGCAACAACGGACAGGTCCAGGGCACGTTACGGATTGCCGCAACGGCGCCGTATTACATCCTCGACCTGGTCAAAGCCTTTCGCGAACGCCTGCCGCAAGTGGAGGTGTCGGTAGAAATCGGCAACTCCCAGCAGGTGCTCGAAGCGCTGGACGATTACCGCGTCGATGTCGCCGCGTCCTCCCAACTGCTGGAAGACCCCCGCCTGATTCGCCGCGTGCTCGGCACCGATCCTTTGGTGTTGGCGGTGCACCGCAACCATCCCTTGGCCAAGCTCGATCACGTGCCGCTCAATGCGTTGGCCGGGCATACCTTGCTGATGCGTGAGGCAGGCTCCACCACGCGGCGGCTGACCGAAGAAATGCTGCAGGGCGCCGGCGTGAGTTACGGGCCGCTGCTGGAGATTGGCAGCCGTGAGTCGATTCGCGAGGCGGTGCTGCGCAATATCGGCATCAGCATCATCGCTCGTCAGGAAGTGCCTCATGACCCGCAGTTGCGCGTGCTGACCATCGAGAACGCGCCGCAGATTCCGGAGTATTTGTACTGCCTCAAGGAACGAAAGTCGGCGCGCCTGCCGGCTGCGTTTCTTGGGTTGGCGCAGGAAATGTCGCCACTCTGAGATTTGCTGTGGCATTGCAATCGCCATCGCAGGCAAGCCAGCTCCCACCTTTGAATGCGTTCACAAATCAAAATGTGGGAGCGGGCTTGCCCGCGATGGCGTCAGCCCTGACGACACAGTCTCCAAATCCTACCCAAATCCACCAATACCACTATCACCGCGTTTTGCCTTCCTGCCACACCAGGTACGCATTGCCCACCTAGCATGGCCTTCATCAGTTTGATGAGGTGCCTCCATGAACACAGCCCTGACCCACCCCGGCGCGCCAATGACGGTGCGCGGTATCCAGAAACGCTTCGGTGCCTTCACTGCGCTGGACAATGTGTCCCTGGACGTCGCCGCCGGCGAGCTGGTGTGCCTGCTGGGCCCGTCCGGTTGCGGCAAAACCACCTTGCTGCGCTGCATCGCCGGCCTGGAACGCCAGGACAGCGGTGAGCTGCGCCTGGGCAACCGCGACGTTTCCCTGCTGCCACCGCAGGCGCGGGACTACGGCATTCTGTTTCAGTCCTACGCACTGTTTCCCAACCTTACCGTCGAGGCGAACATCGGCTACGGCCTCACCGGCAGCGGTCGCGATGAGGTGCGCACGCGTGTTGGCCAGATGCTCGAACTGGTCGGCCTGCTGGGCAGCGAAAAGAAATACCCCGGCCAACTTTCCGGCGGCCAGCAACAACGCGTCGCCCTGGCCCGTGCCCTGGCACCGGCGCCATCGCTGTTGCTGCTCGACGAGCCCATGTCGGCCCTTGACGCCCGTGTGCGCGAGCATTTGTGCACCGAGCTGCGCCAGCTGCAGCGGCGCCTGGGTATCACCACACTGATGGTCACCCACAATCAGGACGAGGCCATGCTGATGGCCGACCGCATTGCGGTGATGAACAACGGCAAGGTTGAGCAATACGCCACGCCCCAGGAAATCTACGACCGCCCGGCCACGCCGTTTGTGGCCGAGTTTGTCGGCCAGGGTAACTGGCTGCCGTTCAGCCGCAACAGTGCGAGTCATGCCCAGGTTGGCGGGATGAACATGCGCCTGGCCGACGATGCTGGCATGGCGAAATCCGGGCGCTTGTTCTGCCGCCCGGAAGCCATCAGCGTCAACCCGCCGGTGCATGAAGAAAACCTGTTCCCGGCCAAGGTTCGCGAGATCACGTTTCTTGGCAACCGCTGCCGCATGCGGTTTGAACTGGAACAATTGCCCGGCCACGCGCTGCTGGCTGAGTTGGCCCCGGAAGCCATGCCACGCCTGGGTGCCCAGGACATCTGGGTCGCCTTGCCGCCGCGCAGCCTGCAGGTGTTTGCCTGAGATGGCGGCTGTGATGACACTGCCGCGCCCGGTATCGCGCGCCGAAAACGGCGACCGTATTTTTGTGCTCGGCGGCAAACTGCTGTGGCTGGTGCTGCTGGGTGTCGCCGTATTGCTGCCATTGCTGGCGATCTTCTGGCGCGGTTTCAGCAGTGAAGCCGGGCAGGGCGGCGGTCTTGCTGCGGCGCGGGAAATGCTGACGAGCGCTAACTTCCACTGGCTGCTGGGCAATAGCCTGAAAGTCTCCCTGAGCGTGGCGGCTATCGTCGTACCGCTGGCCTACCTCTTTGCCTACGCCCTGCAACGCACGCTGATTCCCGGCAAAGCGATGTGGCGTGGTCTGTCACTGCTGCCGTTGATGGCGCCGTCGATGCTGCCGGGGATTGCGCTGGTGTACCTGTTCGGCAACCAAGGCCTGTTGCGCGGTGTGCTCTCGGACAATATCTACGGCTTCTGGGGCATTGTTCTGGGCGAGGTGATCTACACCTTCCCACACGCTTTGATGATCCTGCTGTCGGCTCTGTCGCTGGCGGATGCGCGGCTTTTCGATGCGGCATCGAGCATGGGCGCCAGCCCCGCGCGGGCGTTTCGCAGCATCACCTGGCCGGCCACGCGCCAAGCGGTGTTCGCTGCGTTTTGCCTGGTGTTCACCCTGACCATCACCGACTTCGGTGTGCCCGTCGTGGTCGGCTGCGATTATCAGGTGCTGGCGCTGGAAGCTTACAAGGCGGTGGTCGGCCAGCAACAGTTTGGTCGCGGCGCGTTGATCGGCATGGTGTTGCTGCTACCGGCGCTGTTCAGCTTTGGCGTCGATGCCTGGCTGCGACGTCGGCAGGGCGATGCCATGAGCGGCCGCGCCCAGGTGTTCCAGCCGGCACCGTCGCGGCTGCGCGATGGTTGCTACCTGGCCATTGTGTTGCTGATCTGCGCGGTGTTGCTGCTGGTATTCGGCATGGCGGTGTATTCCTCGCTGGTGAAATTCTGGCCGTACAACCTGTCGTTGTCGCTCAACCACTACCAGTTCGAAGACACGGCCGGCGGCGGTTGGCTGGCCTATCGCAACAGCCTGACCATGGCGCTGTGCACGGCGCTGATCGGCAGCGTGTTGATCTTCACCGGCGCCTACCTGATGGAAAAGACAAAAAGCCAGAAGGGCCTGAACCTGGCCCTGCGCATGCTCAGCTTTGTGCCGATGGCCGTGCCGGGCTTGGTGTTGGGCCTGGGCTACGTGTTCTTTTTCAATTTGGTCGGCAACCCGCTGCATGTGTTCTACGGAACTATGACCCTGTTGGTGGTGTGCACCATTGCGCACTATCTGACCACCGCGCAGATGACCGCGACCACGGCCTTGCGCCAGCTGGACAGCGAATTCGAAGCCGCCGCGCTGTCCCTCAAGGCGCCGTTGTACCGCCACTATCTGCGTGTCACCGTGCCGATTTGCCTGCCGGCGCTGCTGGACATCGTGCGCTACCTGTTTGTGTCGGCGATGACCACCGTGTCGGCCGCAATCTTCCTCTACAGCCCCGACACCATCCTCGCCGCCGTCGCCGTATTGAACATGGACGACGCCGGCAACGTGGGCGGTGCGGCGGCCATGTCGACCTTGATTCTGTTCACCTCGGCCGGCGTCTCGCTGCTGCTGGCGTGGGCCTCACGTGGCGCACTGCGTCGCTCACAAGCCTGGCGCCAGACCGCGCCCGGCCAATAAACATCCTTGAAGGAGGTGCTCCATGTTCAAGCCCCTGGCGCTGGTCGCTGCTGTACTCACCGCATTCAGCCTGAATGCCTTCGCCAAGACCGAGCTGACTGTGTACACGGCCCTCGAAGCCGAGCAGTTGAAGACCTACAAACAGGCCTTCGAAAAGGCCAATCCCGACGTCGAGATCAAATGGGTGCGCGACTCCACCGGCATCATCACCGCCAAACTTTTGGCCGAGAAAGACCGCCCGCAAGCCGACGTGGTCTGGGGCCTGGCTGCCTCTAGCCTGGCGATTCTCGATCAGCAAGGCATGCTGGATAACTATGCGCCGAAGGGCCTGGACAAGATCGGCAAAAACTACCGCGACGCTGCCAACCCGCCGGCGTGGGTCGGCATGGACGTGTGGGCCGCAACCATCTGCTTCAATACCATCGAAGCCGAGAAGCAGGGCCTGACCAAGCCGGTGAGCTGGCAAGACCTGACCAAGCCTGAGTACAAGGGCAAAATCGTGATGCCCAACCCGGCCTCTTCCGGTACCGGCTTTTTGGATGTCAGTGCCTGGCTGCAAACCTTCGGCGAGAAGCAGGGCTGGCAGTACATGGACGACCTGCACCAGAACATCGGCCAGTACGTTCACTCCGGTTCCAAGCCGTGCAAGCTGGCGGCCTCGGGTGAGTTCCCGATTGGTATTTCCTTCGAGTACCCCGCCGTTCAACTGAAACGCCAGGGCGCGCCGCTGGACATCATCCTGCCCAAGGAAGGCCTGGGCTGGGACATTGAAGCGACTGCTGTGATCAAGGGCACTGCCCACGCCGATGCGGCTAAAAAGCTCGCGGACTTCTCCGCCAGCGCGGCGGCGATGGACCTGTACAAAGACAATTTTGCCGTACTTGCCCAGCCCGGTATCGCCAAGCCGCAGACCGAATTGCCCGCCGACTATGAGCAACGCCTGATCAAGAACGACTTTGCCTGGGCCTCGAAAAACCGCGACAGCATCCTGACTGAATGGCGCAAGCGCTATGACGGCAAGTCCGAGAAGGTGGCCGGTCAGTAAGCTTTTCGTTAGGGCTGATGGCCTCTTCGCCGGCAAGCCAGCTCCCACATTTGACGGTGTTCATAAATCAAAAATGTGAGAGCTGGCTTGCCGGCGATAGCGGCTTCGAATTCAGGACACCATTTAATGACACAACACAGCGACTTATTGATCATCGGCGCCGGCATCCTCGGCCTGTCCCACGCCTACGCCGCTGCCAAGCGCGGCCTCAAGGTCAAGGTCTTCGAGCGCAGCGCCACGCCGCTCGGCGCCTCAGTGCGCAACTTTGGCCAGGCGCTGGTCACCGGCCAACCGCCGGGGCCGATGCTCGACCTGGCCCGGCAAAGCCGTGATATCTGGGGGCATTGGGCGCAGGTGGCCGGCCTGCAGCTCAAGCGCAAGGGCTCATACCTGTTTGCGCGTACAGAGGCGGAAGAACATCTGTTGGAAGCTTTTTGCGCCGGTCGTGCGCAGGCTTACGGCTACAACGTCGAGCTGCTGCAAGGCGCCGCGATGAAGGATTTATATGGCGGCCAGTTCCGCCATCACCGCGCCGCGCTGCATGGCAAAGACGATCAGCAGTTGTATTCGCGCGAAGCAATTCCGGCGCTGATCAACTACCTTCGCAGCGAATTGAAGGTGGAGTTTCATTTCTCCACGCTGGTGCGCGACGTTGAGCCCGGCCACGTGCACACCACGGCGGGGAGCTTTCGTGGCGAGCAGGTCATCGTGTGCTCCGGCCATGACTACCAAACCCTGCTGGCGGAATCGATCGCCGAACTCAACCCGAGTGTCTGTCGCCTGCAAATGCTGCGCGCCCGCCCCGTCGTTAACCTGAACCTGCAACACGCGTTGCTCACAGGTCTCAGTTGTGTGCACTACGGCGCCTTCGCCGATTTGCCGGAAGCTTCGCCCGTGCAGGCGCACATCCTGCGCGATTCACCGCATTTGCATGAACACGGCATTCACTTGCTGATCAGCCCGACGCCTTATGGCGAACTGATCATCGGTGATTCCCATGACTACGGCCGCGATGCCTCGCCGTTCAATACCGAGCAGGTCGATGACTGGATGATCGAACTGGCGCAGCAGACCCTGGGTTGCAAGGTTCAGGTGGTGGAGCGCTGGCAGGGCGTGTATGGCGCGCGTGGACCGGGGCCGTTTTCGTTCCTGCGCGTAGCACCGGGCGTGAGCGCGGCGTTGATGCACACCGGCGTGGGCATGAGCGTCGGGCCGGCGATGGCCGAACGAAACATCAGCACAATGTGGGGTGAGGCGTGATGAACCCGGAACAGGCGATTGCCGAACTCTTCGGCCTGTACGATCAACATGGCACGGCCGACTACATCGGCGAGCCGGTGTCGCAGATCGAGCACATGTCCCAGGCCGCACAGCTGGCGATGGCTGAGGGCTTTGACGATGAAGTGGTGCTGGCGGCATTTTTCCACGACATCGGGCACCTCTGCGGCCAGGGCGGCGAGAACATGGGCGGCTACGGCGTGGTCAGTCATGAGCGGCTGGGCGCGGATTATTTGCGCCGCGCAGGGTTCAGCGAACGCATGGCCAGGCTGGTGGAGTATCACGTGCAGGCCAAGCGTTACCTGACCTTCAGCCAGCCGGACTATTATGCCCGCTTGAGCGAAGCCAGCCGCCGCACCTTGGGTTACCAGGGCGGCGTGATGAGCGCCGAAGAAGCCCAGGCGTTCGAACAAGACCCGCTTTGCTCGGTGAGCCTGCGCATGCGCCACTGGGATGAGCAGGCCAAGGACATGCACGTGCCGGTGCTGGACCTTGAAGTGTTGAAGGCCAAGGCCCGGCGACTGCTTGCGGCTTAGCGTTCATCCAGGCGCAGGGCCAGCGCCTCGACCTGTTCCTGGCGCTCGGCCTGGCTGAGTTTGGCGTGAGGGTTGAGGGACGACCATTGCGGGTGCGCGCGGGCTTTATGCAGCGCGTCCGGCAGCTTGCCCTCGCGCCAGGTTTTGTCCTGGGGCGTGTCGACCTTGATGCTGTGCATCGCCGCATGGCCACGCAGGTTCAAGGCCTTGAGCAACTGGCGCTGGCGCAAGGCGAGCAGGCGCAGCACGCTGTCGTCGACGGTCAGCTCGCGATGGCCTTTGATCTTGCCCAGCAGACGGCTGCCGTAGCTGCGCGCGGTTTGCAGCGCACCGCCGGCAATCGCACCGGCAATCGCGGCGACGCCCAGGGTCAGGCCGCCAACCAGCAAATCCACGCCGGCCCCGGCGGCCGCGCCTGCGGCGATCCCACCGCCGACGCGCACGCCAAGTTGCTTGAGGGTTTCGGGGTTGAACAGGTCATCGCCCCAGCGGCCGTCGAGCAGCGGCAAGTCGCTGGCGGTGGCGTCCTGCGGGCGAAAGCCGAAGAGTTTGAGCAGGGCTTCCACGCATTTTTGTTCGCGCTGGCGCACGGCCTTGCGTAAATCGCTGATGGCTTGCTGTTCATCCTCGGTGACCACGCTGCGCCGGCACGCGGCGCAGTCGATCAACAATTCGGCGATCAACCGCGCGGCGCTCAGCTGGCGGGCCTGGCGCTGGGCTTGCTGATCGAGGATCAGCCGTTCCAGCTGCGGCCGCGCATTCTCCAGCAGCAGGGCCAGGCTTTCATACAGGCGACGCTCCCCGTCTTCCGGCGGCGCGACGCTGTCGAACCTCACCAGCGCGTGCAGGCCCAGGCGGGCCAGGGCTTCGCGCCAGTCGGGTTCGCGGTGGTTGCTGCTGCTGACAAAATTGAGCACCGGCAGCAGCGGCTTGCCGCAACTGGCCAGCACTTGCAGCTCGTCGCGGTACTTGGCCAGCACCGGCTCGCGAGCGTCGATCACATACAGGCCGGCGTCGCAGGCCAGCAGTTGGCGCAACACCTTGGCCTCCTGTTCGAAACGCTGGCGCGCTTCGCTGCCTTCCAGGAAACGCGCCAGGCGTGCCGGGCCGTCCAAGCGCTCGCCGGGGCGATCCAGGCGCTCCAGGTAATCAAGCAGGGCAATCGCGTCTTCCAGCCCGGGCGTGTCGTACAGCTCCAGCAAGGCTTCGCCGTCGACCGACAACCGCGCGCCTTCCACATGCCGCGTGGTGCTGGGGCGATGGGAGACTTCGCCGAAGCCGACGTCACGGGTCAGCGTGCGCAAAAGCGACGTCTTGCCGACATTGGTGTGGCCGACCACGGCCAGTTTCAGCGGTTTAGTCATGACCGGTCTCCAGCCATGTGAGCGGCGCGCAGTCGGCGAAGGGCAGTTCGAGTTGGTGCAACGCGGCGTGCCAATCGCCAAGGCGCTCGGCGTCCAGCGCCTGGCCGGGCGGTGCCTGCAGCAGCCACACGCGGGTGGCCGTGGCGCTGCGTGCCAGTTCGGCGATCAGCGCCAGGCTGCCACGGTCAGGCGAGCGACGAGGGTCGCAGGCGATGGCCAGGCGTGCGGGTGGAAAGCGCGTGAGCTGTTCCAGCAGTTTGTTGCGCGATTCGCGGCTGTCCAGAATGCCGGCGTTTTTGATGCTGGCCGGTAGTTTGGGCGGCCACGGGTGCTGATCATCGAGTTCGATGGCCACCAGCAAGGCGCCGTCGCTCTCCAGTTCGCTGACGCCGCCGCTGACGTGGTGCAGCTGTTCAGGCGCTGCATCGTTGACACCGAGCCGCTCGCTGCTTGGCATCAGGCGTTCGCGCAACGCGCTGTAGCCGGGCAGGTTGAGGTCCAGGTGCAGGGCGGCGCGCCCACGTTTCCAGCGCCACAGGCACAGCAGCGCGAGGATCAACCGCGGCAGCAGGCCGTACACCAGCAGCACGCCCACCAGCCAGGCGGCCCAGGCCTGCCGTGCGCTTTCGATATTCAGGGCGGAGTCGCCGCTGGCGCGGATCATGTCGACGGTCGGCACGTTAAAGCCCAGCAGCGCGGGCAGGCTGCCGAGGGCTTGGGTGACGGCGACAAACGTGTCGGCGCTCAGGATGGTGGTTTCCCACACAAAACCGTAGCGTCGGGTGGCCAGCAGTGTCAGCAAAATCACCATGGCACTGAGCAATGCCAGCAGCCACAGGCTGTTGACCAGCACACCCACTGCCCAGCGATTGAGTTTGTGGCGTTGCAGCAACAGCAGCAGCGCCGGCGCCAACTGAGCCGCCTTGGCATCACGCGCGAATTTTTCGCTGAGCCACAGCCACAGGCGGCCGAGGCTGGCGCTGTGCTCGCCGGCAAACGCCAGGCCCAAGGCCCAGCTCAGCAGCAGAATCAGGTTCAAACCGAGCAGACTGCCCAGCGCCCAGAACACATTCACCGGAGTCAGGCCGTTACCCAGCGCAGCAAACGCCAGGCCGGCGCCGCTGATCACCGCGACCACGGCCAGCAGCACCAACGCCAAACGGGCGCCTTGCAGCCAGCGGGTGAGGGCGCCGGTCAGTCCGTCGCGCTCGGCCAAGTGCAGGGCGCGCGCCTGGATGCGCGTCGGCAAGTCGCCGCCGGCCGTGCGGGCCAGGCGGTTGGCTTCCAGGTCTTCGAGTGGGCCGGCGTGTTCTTCACGCAGGCGTACGGTTTCTGTCAGCCAAAGTGTGTGCAGGGGAGTCAGAGCAGTCACGCGCCGTCCTGTTGAGCAAGTGAGGTTGGAGCATAACCGCAGACTCGCAGCTCTGGTATTCTCGTCGCCATGAAAAAAACTCTCCCTTTAAGCCTGATCGCAGCCCTCGGTGAAAACCGCGTGATCGGCGTCGACAACAGCATGCCCTGGCATTTGCCGGGGGATTTCAAATATTTCAAGGCCACCACGCTCGGCAAGCCGATCATCATGGGGCGCAAGACCTGGGATTCACTGGGCCGACCGTTGCCGGGGCGCTTGAACATTGTGGTCAGCCGTCAGACCGATCTTAAGCTTGAAGGTGCGCAAGTTTTTCCGTCGCTGGCTGCGGCGGTGGAACGGGCTGAGGCCTGGGCGCTGGAGCAGGGCGTGGATGAGCTGATGCTGATCGGCGGTGCGCAGTTGTATGCGCAAGGGTTGGAGCAGGCGGATCGCCTGTATCTGACGCGGGTTGCGTTGAGCCCGGAAGGGGATGCGTGGTTTCCCGAGTTTGATCTGAACCAGTGGAAGCTGGTGTCGAATGTCGAGAACCCGGCCGAGGGCGATAAGCCCGCGTACAACTTCGAAGTCTGGGAAAAAGCCTAAAAGCATCGGGGGCAAGCCCCCTCCCACACTTGATCGCGTTCGATCGGTCAACTGTGGGAGGGGGCTTGCCCCCGATAGCGGTCTATCAGGCTTGCGCTAACTCCGCATGCTCATCGGCATTCAGCAACGCTTTATCCGTCTGCCCCATGATCTGGCTGGTAATCGCACCCGCCGTCATCGAACCGTTCACGTTCAGCGCCGTACGGCCCATGTCGATCAGCGGCTCCACGGAAATCAGCAGCGCCACCAGTGACACCGGCAAGCCCATCGCCGGCAGTACGATCAGCGCGGCAAAGGTCGCGCCGCCGCCAACACCGGCCACACCGGCCGAGCTCAAGGTCACAATCGCCACCAGGGTCGCGATCCACAGCGGGTCCAGTGGGTTGATGCCTACGGTCGGTGCAACCATCACCGCAAGCATGGCCGGGTAGAGACCGGCGCAACCGTTCTGGCCGATTGTGGCGCCAAACGAGGCGGCGAAACCGGCAATTGATTGCGGGATACCCAGGCGGCGGGTCTGCGCTTCAATGCTCAGCGGGATCGCGGCTGCGCTGGAGCGGCTGGTGAAGGCAAAGGTCAGCACCGGCCACACCTTGCGGAAGAAGCGCAGCGGGTTGACCCCGGCCAGCGACAGCAGCAGGCCGTGCACCACAAACATCAGGCCCAGCGCCAGGTACGACACCACCACAAAACTGCCGAGCTTGATGATGTCTTGCAGGTTGGAGCCGGCGACCACTTTGGTCATCAGCGCCAGCACGCCGTAGGGCGTCAGCTTCATCACCAGGCGCACCAGGCGCATCACCCAGGCTTGCAGGGTGTCGATGGCGTTGAGCACTTTCTGGCCTTTTTCCACGTCGTCCTTGAGCAGTTGCAGCGCGGCAACCCCGAGGAACGCAGCAAAAATCACCACGCTGATGATCGACGTCGGCTTGGCCCGGGCCAGGTCGGCAAACGGATTGGCTGGCACGAACGACAGCAGCAGCTGCGGGATATTCAGGTCGGCGACCTTGCCTGCGTAATCGCTCTGGATCACTTGCAGGCGCGCCATTTCCTGGGTGCCGGCCACCAGGCCTTCGGCGGTGAGGCCGAACAGGTTGGTCAGGCCGATACCGATCAGCGCCGCAATCGCTGTGGTAAACAGCAGCGTGCCGATGGTCAGGAAGCTGATCTTGCCCAGGGACGAGGCGTTGTGCAGACGCGCCACGGCGCTGAGGATCGAGGCGAACACCAGCGGGATCACGATCATTTGCAGCAATTGCACGTAACCATTGCCGACCAGATCAAACCAGCTGATCGAGGCTTTGAGCACCGGGTTGCCGTCGCCATAAATCGTGTGCAACGCCGCGCCGAACAGCACGCCGAGCACCAGCGCAAACAGGACCTTTTTAGCGAGGCTCCAGTGTGTGTGACGCGTTTGTGCCAGGCCCAAAAGCAGGGCCACGAACACCAGTACGTTGAGAATCAGGGGCAGATTCATTGAAGCTCCGTTGAGAAGGCAGCCAATCGCGTGAGCCTGCGATTGCGAACCGGAAATCCTAACAGCTTGAAATATATTGATTTAATACCGATATGGAATGGTGACTGTCGTTTTTGGAATAAGCGTTTGACGCTCAGGCACACGCTCTTGGCGCAATCACGACGCAAGCGGTCGTGCTCGGGCGATAACTGTCACACAGATTTGTTAGCGTCGATGTCTTTCACTCAGGGAGAAAACGCTTATGAAGCTCGCGCCAACACTACTGGCCGCCGCCTTCTGCTTGGGCCTCACCAGCCAGGCATTTGCCGCCACCGAGTTAAAGCACTGGCCGGCGCCTGCCGCCGAGCAACTGAACAAGATGATCGCCGCCAACGCCAACAAAGGTAACTTCGCGGTGTTCGACATGGACAACACCAGTTACCGTTACGACCTCGAAGAGTCGCTGCTGCCGTACCTTGAGAACAAAGGCCTGATCACCCGCGACACCATGGACCCGTCCCTCAAGCTGATTCCTTTCAAAGACACCGCCGACCACAAGGAAAGCCTGTTCAGCTACTACTACCGACTCTGCGAAGTGGACGACATGGTCTGCTACCCGTGGGTTGCGCAGATTTTCTCCGGCTTCACCCTCAAGGAACTCAAGGGCTACGTCGACGAGATGATGGCGTCGGGCAAGCCGGTGCCGGTCACCTATTACGACGGTGACGTGGTCAAGACCATGGACGTGCAGCCGCCGAAGGTCTTCACCGGCCAGGCTGAGCTGTTCAACAAACTGATGGAAAACGGCATCGAGGTGTATGTGATGACCGCCGCATCCGAGGAGTTAGTGCGCATGGTCGCTGCCGATCCCAAGTACGGCTACAACGTCAAACCCGAGAACGTCATCGGCGTGAGCACCTTGCTCAAGGATCGCAAGACCGGCGAGCTGACCACTGCGCGCAAACAGATCGCCGCCGGCAAATACGACGAAAAAGCCAACCTCGGCCTGGAGCTGACCCCGTACCTGTGGACCCCGGCGACCTGGATGGCCGGCAAGCACGCAGCGATCCTCACCTACATTGATGAGTGGAAAAAACCGGTGATCGTGGGCGGCGACACCCCCACCAGCGACGGCTACATGTTGTTTCACGATGTGGACGTGGCCAAGGGTGGCGTCCACCTGTGGGTCAACCGCAAGGATAAATACATGACCCAACTCAACGGCATGATGGCCAAGCACGCAGCGGCCCAGGCCAAGGAAGGGCTGCCGGTGACGGCGGACAAGAACTGGGTGATCGTCAAGCCGGACGAGATTCAGTAAGACCGAGCCGCCTGCTTCGCGAGCAAGCCCGCTCCCACATTCGACCGCATGCACAAGCTCGAACCCGGTCACCTGTGGGAGCGGGCTTGCCCGCGAAGGCTTTGTGTCAGGCCCTACAGAGGCGGCTGGCCCACCGCTATCGCAGGCAAGCCAGCTCCCACATTCAACCGCATGCTTAAGCCGGAACCCGATCAACTGTGGGAGCGGGCTTGCCCGCGAAGGCTTTGTGTCAGGCCCGACATGAGTCAGCTGACCCACCGCGATCGCAGGCAAGCCAGCTCCCACATTCGACCGCATGCTTAAGTTCGAACCCGGTCACCTGTGGGAGCGGGCTTGCCCGCGAAGGCTTTGTGTCAGGCCCTGCATGAGGCGGCTGGCCCACCGCTATCGCAGGCAAGCCAGCTCCCACATTCAACCGCATGCTCAAGTTGGAACCCGATCAACTGTGGGAGCGGGCTTGCCCGCGAAGGCTTTGTGTCAGGTCCTGCATGAGTCAGCTGACCCACCGCTATCGCAGGCAAGCCAGCTCCCACATTCGACCGCATGCACAAGCTCGAACCCGGTCACCTGTGGGAGCGGGCTTGCCCGCGAAGGCTTTGTGTCAGGCCCTGCATGAGTCAGCTGACCCACCGCGATCGCAGGCAAGCCAGCCCCCACATTCGACCGCATTCTCAAGTTGGAACCCGATCAACTGTGGGAGCGGGCTTGCTCGCGAAGGCGGTGTGTCAGGCAGTACATGAGTCAGCTGACCCACCGCGATCGCAGGCAAGCCAGCTCCCACATTCGACCGCATACGCATGTTGGAACCCGATCAACTGTGGGAGCGGGCTTGCCCGCGAAGGCGGTGTGTCAGGCCCTGCATGAGTCAGCTGACCCACCGCTATCGCAGGCAAGCCAGCTCCCACAATTCGACCGCATTCTCAAGTTGGAACCCGGTCAACTGTGGGAGCGGGCTTGCCCGCGAAGGCGGTGTGTCAGGCAGTACATGAGTCAGCTGACCCACCACTATCGCAGGCAAGCCAGCCCCCACATTCGACCACACACGCATGTTGGAACTCGGTCTACTGCTGAAGGGTTTATCCAGCCAAAAAAATGCCCCGCACGTGGCGGGGCATTTTCATGCGCGAGGCTTACAGGCCGTCGAGCATCGCTTTGTTACGCACAGCGCCTTTGTCGGCGCTGGTGGCCAGCAGGGCGTAAGCCTTCAGCGCGGTGGTGACTTTGCGCGGACGCTTCTCGACCGGTTTCCAGCCTTTCTTGTCCTGCTCGACCCGGCGCGCGGCCAGCTCTTCGTCGCTGATCAACAGGTTGATCGAGCGGTTCGGAATGTCGATCAGCACTTTGTCACCGTCCTGCACCAGGCCAATCGCGCCGCCGGCAGCAGCTTCTGGCGAAGCGTGGCCGATGGACAGACCCGAGGTGCCGCCGGAGAAACGGCCGTCGGTGAGCAACGCACAATCTTTGCCCAGGCCTTTGGATTTCAGGTACGACGTCGGGTAGAGCATCTCTTGCATGCCCGGGCCGCCTTTCGGGCCTTCGTAGCGGATGATCACGATGTCGCCGGCTTTGACTTCGTCGGCGAGGATGCCGCGCACGGCGCTGTCCTGGCTTTCGAAGATCTTGGCGTTGCCTTCGAACACGTGGATGGATTCATCCACACCGGCGGTTTTCACCACGCAGCCATCCAGCGCGATGTTGCCGTACAGCACGGCCAGGCCGCCTTCTTGCGAGTAGGCGTGCTCGACACTGCGGATGCAGCCGTTTTCACGGTCGTCATCGAGGGTGTCCCAGCGGGTGGACTGGCTGAACGCCGTTTGCGTCGGGATGCCGGCCGGGCCTGCCTTGAAGAAGTGATGCACGGCTTCGTCGGTGGTCTGGGTGATGTCCCACTTGGCGATACCTTCGGCCATGCTCGTGCTGTGCACGGTCGGCAGGTCGGTGTGCAACAGGCCGCCACGGGCCAGCGAACCGAGGATCGAGAAGATCCCGCCGGCGCGGTGCACGTCTTCCATATGGTACTTCTGGATGTTCGGCGCGACTTTGCACAGTTGCGGCACGTGGCGGGACAGACGGTCGATGTCGCGCAGGTCGAAATCGATCTCGGCTTCCTGGGCGGCGGCCAGCAAGTGCAGGATGGTGTTGGTGGAACCGCCCATAGCGATGTCCAGGGTCATGGCGTTTTCGAACGCCTTGAAGTTGGCGATGTTGCGCGGCAGCACCGACTCATCGTTGTCGGTGTAGTAACGCTTGCACAGCTCGACGATGGTACGGCCAGCCTGCAGGAACAGCTGCTCGCGGTCGCTGTGGGTGGCCAGCGTGGAACCGTTGCCCGGCAAGGCCAGGCCCAGGGCTTCCACCAGGCAGTTCATCGAGTTGGCGGTGAACATGCCGGAGCACGAACCGCAGGTAGGGCAGGCGCTGCGCTCGTATTCCGCGACTTTCTCGTCAGACGCGCTGGAATCGGCGGCGATGACCATGGCGTCAACCAGGTCGAGGCCGTGGGAGGCGAGTTTGGTCTTGCCGGCTTCCATCGGCCCGCCGGAGACGAAGATCACCGGGATGTTCAGGCGCAGGGAGGCCATCAGCATGCCGGGGGTGATCTTGTCGCAGTTGGAGATGCACACGATGGCGTCGGCGCAGTGGGCGTTGACCATGTATTCCACGGAGTCGGCGATGATCTCGCGGCTCGGCAGCGAATACAGCATGCCGTCATGGCCCATGGCGATGCCGTCATCCACGGCGATGGTGTTGAATTCTTTCGCCACGCCGCCGGCGCGTTCGATCTCGCGGGCGACCAGTTGGCCCAGGTCCTTGAGGTGGACGTGGCCGGGTACGAACTGGGTGAACGAGTTGGCAATCGCGATGATCGGCTTTTTGAAGTCGTCATCTTTCATCCCCGTGGCACGCCACAGTGCGCGCGCGCCGGCCATGTTGCGGCCGTGGGTGGATGTTTTCGAGCGGTAATCAGGCATGAAGCACTCCGGGCGGCTAATCAAGTACTAAAGGGAAGTGAGCCTCTATTGGCGTCTGGAACACTCAGAAAATGGCTGTGTGTCCAAACGTTGCCACTCGCGTCGCGGGATCGCCGCGTGCTTGGGCCTCGAGCTCATAAACCCGCCGGGGGATGACTGGCGATGAATAGGGTCGATTCTACACCGCTGGCGGCCGGAGGGAATGGCCGCCAGCGTGTAGATAGCGCTTACGAGACGTGTGGGTATGCAAGTTTCATGGTCAGCGGCCGACCCGCGCGTTCGTCACCACGCCCCAAACGCTGAACACGATGAAGCTGATGGCGATGGTCATCAGCAGGTTGGCCCCGGCTTGGGCGAGGGCGGCGCTGCTGACGGCAGCGGTGATGAACATGATGCTGTTGCCGGCCGAGGCGGCGGTGCCGGCGCTGCTGGAGAACAGCAACATGGCGGCGGAAATCGCGGCGGGGCGAACCAGAGTTACGGCCAGGGCGCTGATCAGCATCGGGATCAGCAGGGTGATGGTGGTGATAGCCCCAAGACCGACGATCAGCATCAGAAGCACGCCTGCGATAAGCAGCAATCCAAGGCCGATGTTGATTTGCCGGGACAGCGAAATGCGTTTTTGAAGATACGACGCCGCCAAGCCACCGAGCAGATAGGCCACGCCATACACCATGAGTACCAGTGCGTACTGGTATTCGGAGAGTTTCAACGAGTCCATGAAAATCAACGGTGTCACGCTGATCAAGGCGAAGTAGCAGGCGAACACCAACGCGGCGATCCACCAGTAACGCAGGAAGTCGCGATTGGTCGCGACATCTTTCAGCGTGCCGATGATCGACACCGACGTGCGGTGCGGGCTGGCGGACTTGGAGGGCAGTATGCAGAACGCATGGATCAACATGCCCAATGCCATCAGTGCGAATCCATAGAAACTACCTTGCCAGTCGAAGGTGGTTTGCAACCAGGAGCCGATCAGCGGTGACAAAGCGACGAACGAGCCGCTCAGGGTCATGTAGTAGAGGCGCACACGGGCTCTATCCTGTTCTTCGAACAGGTCTTCCACTAACGCGTGGCCCAGTACGAAGAAGCCGCAACCCATGGCCTGGACCGAGCGAAACAGCAGGAAGCTCAGGTAGTCCGTCGATAATGCGCAACCGATCGCACCCAGGATCGACAGCGTGATGCAACCGAGCAAGACTTCCTTGCGGCCCCATTTATCCGACAGCGGGCCGGCGACCAGTTGGGAAATCGAAAAAACCAGCGTGAACAGGCTGATGGATAGCGCGACATCTGCGCTGGGCATGTCGAATCGGGCGGCGAGGGCCGGGAATGAGGGCAGCAGGATATTGATCGGGAAAAAGCTGATCAGCGAAATGCAGGTGATGAGGATGAAGCGCGAGAGATGTTGGCGTTTTACGTCGCCGTGGGGCGGCGAATAAGAGGAATCAGACATTGTTGTTATTTTCCGGAGTAAAACCAGAAACCGATACTAGTCTGCGAAAAATGGAATTCAATCAAAACCGTTGCGGGAAGCTATATGGACTTGTGTGGGAGCCGGGCTTGCCCGCGATGCAAGCACCTCGGTATGTCAGATACCCTGCGGTGATGCTATCGCAGGCAAGCCAGCTCCCACATTTGGTCCGCGATGTTGCTTAGCTATTCGGCAACAACCGGCACGTAATGCTCTTGATATACCGAGTCTCGGCAATCGCCGGGTGCACCGGGTGATCCGGGCCCTGGCCGCCGCGTTCGAGCATCTGGATATTGCGGTCCAGGTGACGGGCGCTGGTCAGCAGGATGTTTTGCAGGTCGTCTTCCGGCAGGTGCATTGAGCACGACGCGCTGACCAGGATGCCGTCCTTGCTGAGCAGGCGCATGGCTTGCTCGTTCAGGCGGCGGTAGGCGCCTTCGCCGTTCTTCATGTCTTTCTTGCGCTTGATGAAGGCAGGCGGGTCGGCCACGATCACGTCGAAACGCTCTTCGCTGGCTTTCAGCTCTTTGAGGGCTTCGAACACGTCGCCTTCGATGCAGGTCATCTTCTCGGCAACGCCGTTCAGTGCCGCGTTGCGCTCAACACCGTCGAGGGCGAAGGCCGAAGCGTCGACGCAGAACACTTCACTGGCGCCGAAGGCTGCAGCTTGCACGCCCCAGCCGCCGATGTAGCTGTACAGGTCCAGCACGCGTTTGCCTTTGGCATACGGGGCCAGGCGGGCGCGGTTCATGCGGTGGTCGTAGAACCAGCCGGTCTTCTGGCCCTGGATTACCGGGGCTTCGAATTTCACGCCGTTCTCTTCCAGCGCGACCCATTCCGGCACCAGGCCGAACACGGTTTCAACGTAGCGGTTGAGGCCTTCGGCGTCGCGCGCGGCGGAGTCGTTCTTGAACAGGATGCCGCTTGGCTTGAGCACTTGGGTCAGGGCGGCGATCACGTCTTCTTTGTGGGCTTCCATGGTCGCCGAAGCGATCTGGACGACCAGAATGTCGCCGAAACGGTCGACCACCAGGCCTGGCAACAAGTCGGAGTCGCCATACACCAGGCGGTAGAACGGCTTGTCGAACAGACGGTCACGCAGCGACAGCGCGACGTTGATGCGGTGCACCAGCAGCGACTTGTCCAATGGCAACTTGATGTCGCGCGACAGCAGGCGTGCGCAGATCAGGTTGTTCGGGCTCATGGCCACGATGCCCAGGGTCTTGCCGCCGGCCGCTTCCAGGATAGCCTGGTCGCCTGCCTGGAAGCCGTGAAGTGGGGTGGCGGCCACGTCGATTTCGTTGCTGTAGACCCACAGGTGGCCGTTGCGCAAACGACGATCGGCGTTGGCTTTGAGACGCAGGCTTGGCAGGGACATGACGTCGCTCCGGAAAAAAGAGCGGGAGTATACCGTGTTGTGCATGAATTCGCGGCGCCGCCGGATATGTGGGAGCGGGCTTGCTCGCGAAAGCAGTGGATCAGCCACTGTATTGGGTGACTGAAACCGGGCTTTCGCGAGCAAGCCCGCTCCCACATTTGATCCGGTTTCAGTTCGGCATTTGGGTGTCGGTCAAGTCTTCATAAGGGTTAGAATCCCCGCCTAGCCCAGAGTGTGTACTTATGTCCCAAGAGCTTTCCGCCGAGCAGATCCAACAGGCCCTGCAAGGCATCAGCGTGCCGCCTCAACCGCAAATCATGGTGGATTTGCAGATGGAGCAGTACATGCCCGACCCGGACCTGGAAGTGATCGCGCGGTTGATCTCCCAGGACCCTGGCCTGTCCGGCGCATTGCTGAAGATCGTCAACTCGCCGTATTACGGCCTGAGCAACAAGATTGCCTCGATCCAGCGCGCGGTGAATCTGCTGGGCAGCCGTTCGATCATCAACTTGATCAACGCGCAGTCGATCAAAGGCGAGATGAGCGACGACACCATTGTCACCCTCAACCGCTTCTGGGACACCGCCCAGGATGTGGCCATGACCTGCCTGACCCTGGCCAAGCGCACCGGCTCGCAGGCGGTGGACGAGGCTTATGCCCTGGGGCTGTTCCACGATTGCGGCGTGCCGTTGATGCTCAAGCGGTTCCCCAATTACATGACGGTGCTGGAGCAGGCCTACGCCAATGCCGGGCCTGATTGCCGCGTGGTCGACACCGAGAACAACGCGTTCAACACCAACCATGCCGTGGTCGGCTACTACACCGCCAAATCCTGGCGTCTGCCGGAGCATGTGACCGACGCGATTGCCAACCACCACAACGCGTTGGCGATTTTCAGCGATGAGTCCTCGCGCACGCCGCAACTTAAAAACCTGCTGGCCATCCTGAAAATGGCTGAGCACATCTGTTCGTCCTATCGCGTACTGGGTAACCAGGCCGTGGACCATGAATGGAATGGCATCGGCCATCTGGTGCTGGATTACATGGGCCTGTCGGACTACGACTTCGAGAGCATGAAGTTGTCGATCCGCGAACTGGGCGCGCACTGACCCTTTTTTCACGAGGTACACATGCCCGAGTTACCAGAAGTCGAAACCACCCGGCGCGGGATTGCGCCGCACCTGGAAGGCCAACGCGTCAGCCGTGTGGTGGTGCGTGAGCGGCGCTTGCGCTGGCCGATCCCGGAAGACCTGGATGTGCGCCTGTCCGGGCAGCGCATCGTGCTGGTGGAGCGGCGGGCCAAGTACCTGTTGATCAATGCCGAAGTGGGCACCTTGATCAGCCACTTGGGCATGTCGGGCAACCTGCGGCTGGTGGAAGCCGGTTCACCCGCGCTCAAGCATGAGCATGTGGACATCGAGCTGGAGTCGGGAATGGCGCTGCGCTACACCGACCCGCGGCGCTTCGGCGCGATGCTCTGGAGCCAGGACCCGCACAACCACGAATTGCTGATTCGCCTGGGGCCGGAGCCGTTGACTGACCTGTTTGACGGCGAGCGGCTGTTCCAGCTGTCCCGCGGCAAGTCGATGGCGGTGAAGCCGTTCATCATGGACAACGCGGTGGTGGTGGGCGTGGGCAATATCTATGCGACCGAAGCGCTGTTTGCCGCCGGGATTGACCCGCGCAGGGCTGCCGGTGGCATTTCTCGCGGGCGTTATTTGAAGCTGGCGATTGAGATCAAGCGTGTGCTGGCCGCCGCCATCGAGCGTGGCGGCACCACATTGCGGGACTTCATCGGCGGTGACGGGCAGCCGGGGTATTTTCAGCAGGAACTGTTCGTCTATGGCCGGGGCGGCGAGGCGTGCAAGGTCTGCGGCAGCGAATTGCGCAATGTGGTGTTGGGGCAGCGGGCGAGTGTGTTTTGCCCTAAGTGCCAGAGCTGAGTGTTGTGTGAGGGCTGATGTCGCCATCGCAGGCAAGCCCGCTCCCACATTCGACCGCATTTTGATGTGAGTACTTGGTCAACGGTGGGAGCGGGCGTGCTCGCAAAGAGGCCCTTGCAGGCACTGAAGAACCTCAGGCCTTACCGGTAATCAACCGATATTTCTCCATCAACTGTTCTTCAGTCTCAGGGTGTGCCTCGTCCAGCGGAATGCAATCCACCGGGCACACTTGCTGGCACTGAGGCTCGTCGTAGTGGCCGACGCATTGGGTGCACAGGTTGGGGTCGATCACGTAGATCTCTTCACCCTGGGAAATCGCAGCGTTCGGGCACTCAGGTTCGCAGACGTCGCAGTTGATGCAATCGTCGGTGATGATCAGGGACATGGAAACTCCTGCCAGGGCTGTCAGCCAGGGCATCTGAAAACGAATGCGCGCAATTGTGCCGCATTGGCGCCCGCAGTGCGAGCTGTGGCGATCGTTGGGCTTGTTGTGGGGAGCGGGCTTGCCCCGGTTTGGGCTGCGAAGCGGCGCTAAAAACAGGCGGCGGTGTTTTGGCTGGAACTACGCGGTGGCTTCATTGGGGCTGCTTCGCAGCCCAACGCGGGGCAAGCCCGCTCGCCACAGCAAGTCCGCTGCCACAATAAGCCTGCTCAGTGCAGGCAAATCAGGTTCAGCATCGACAAGTCAGGCTTGGCACAGGCAAGCCCGCTCATCAGAAAATTACTGCTTGAAGCGCAGTGTCAGCGCATCCGCCACAGCCGGGTGCACGAACTTGGTGATATCTCCGCCCAAAGCGGCGATTTCACGGACCAACGTCGAGGAAATGAACGAATAACGCTCCGACGGCGTGAGGAACAGGCTTTCCACGTCCGGCGCCAGTTGGCGGTTCATGTTGGCCAACTGGAATTCGTACTCGAAGTCGGACACCGCGCGCAGGCCACGCAGGAACACATTGGCGTTCTGCTCCTTAGCGAAGTGTGCCAGCAGCGTCGAAAAACCCACCACTTCCACGTTAGGCAGGTGTTTGGTGACCTCACGCGCCAGTTCCACGCGCTGTTCCAGGGGAAACAGCGGGTTTTTCTTGGGGCTGGCAGCGACCGCGATGATCACATGGTCGAACAGGCGAGAGGCGCGTTCGACCAGATCGCCATGGCCTTTGGTAATCGGGTCGAAGGTACCTGGGTACAACACTCGGTTCATCGCGTCGTCCTGGCGGAGTCCGTTGGGGAACCGGATGGTATCGCAGCCATCCCGGTCGGCCAAGTCAACTTATGCAGAAGAAAGCACTATAGACACCGCGAATAACCTGTTTTTTCACGCTGTTTTCAGACGTTCGGCCAACGCTGTCGCCAGTTGCGCGGTTAATCCATACACCGACAATTGCGGGTTAGCCCCAATGCTGGTGGGGAATAACGAGCCGTCGTGGATCGACAGGTTGCGCAACTGGTGATGGCGACCGAGGCTGTCAACCACTGCGTTTTTCGGGTCTTCGCCCATGGCGCAACCGCCCATCACGTGGGCGCTGCCCAGGGTGGTCCGATGCAGTTCCAGGCTCAGGCCGTCGATCAGGCTGCGTGCCTCGGCCAGGGTGCTGACGTAACGCGCGTCGTGGTGCAACGGCTTGACCGACTTGGCGCCCGCCGCGAACTGGATCTCGGCCATGCTGTGGAAGGCTCGGCGCAGGCCGTCCCAGGCGTAGGGCGATACTGGGTAATCGAGAACCGGCGTACCGTCGCCGCGTAATTCCACCGTGCCGCCAGGGCTGTCGGGATGAAAACCATCACGTAAAAGGGCAAGCATGGCGTGGGTATGCGGCAACTGGCTCATATCCAGCGCGTTGCCGGTGCCGTAACCGCCGAATAGCGTGCTGGCCAACCCGGGGTGCAAGGGCGGTGCCTCCAGCTTGTAGGACATTTTGCCGGTGGTGCCGTCCACCCACTGAAAATGATCGGAATAAATTGACTGCGGCGCGCCGTAGAACGGGTTGATCACCTCGTCGAACTGCGCGGCAGAGAAATTCACCAGGTGCAGAAACGTGCGCTTGCCCACGCGCGAGTGCGGGTCGGGCGCGTCCGAACGCATCAGCAGCGCCGGGCTGTTGATGCCGCCGCCCGACAGCACGTAATGCCTGGCCTTGACCGTTATCTTGCGACCCGTGGGCGCGACGCAGCGCGCGTCCATGGCCACGCATTCCAGGCTGCTGATGGTGTCGCCGCTGTAGTTCAAGCGTTCGGCGCGGGCCAGGTACAGCAGCTCGCCGCCGTTCTCCAGCGTGGACGGGATGGTGGTCACCAGCATCGATTGCTTGGCGTTGACCGGGCAGCCCATGCCGCAATAGCCCAGGTTGAAGCACCCGCGCACGTTGCGCGGGATGACGTGCCAGCTGTAACCGAGCTTTTCGCAGCCTTTGCGGATCACATCGTTATTGGCATTCGGTGGAATCGCCCATGGCGCGATGCCCAGGCGCTGTTCCATTTTTTCGAACCACGGCGCCATCTCGGCGCTGCTGTGGCCTTTCACCGCGTACTCACTGGCCCAGTGGGAAAGCGTGGCGTCGGGCGTGCGAAAACTCGACGTCCAGTTGATCAATGTGGTGCCGCCCACCGCCCGGCCCTGCAGGATGGTGATCGCGCCGTCCTTGGTCATGCGGCCAATGCCTTCCTGGTACAGGCTGGCGTAGGCCTCGTCTTCGAGCAGCTTGAAGTCGCTGCTGGTCTTGAGCGGGCCCTCTTCGATCAGCAGCACCTTGTAGCCCGCGGCGCTGAGGATTTCGGCGGTGGTGCCACCGCCGGCACCACTGCCGATGATCACCACATCGGCTTCCAGCGTCAGGTCGCTGTCGAGTGCGGCGCCATTGTGGGTTTTCCAGCCGCGGGCCAGGCCGTCGCGGAACAGATCGGGTACGGGCATAGGTGTGCACTCTTATTTTTCTGTACGAAGTTGCGACCAGTGTGGGAGCTGGCTTGCCGGCGATAGCGGTTTGCCTGCCGATCAATTCACCGCGGATACACCGCCATCGCCGGCCAGCCAGCTCCCACATTTTCTAATCGGGTTGTCAGGTCTAGATCTTCGGCGGGCCGGGGTAGCCGCAATGGGCCCAGGATTGCGGGCGGAAGTACCACGCCATGATCACCAGCTTGAGCAGTGAGCCCTGGCCCATGCGCAGCAGGTTCAGGTAGCTGTTTTCCCAGCGACGCAGGAAGTTGCGGATCTGTTCACCGCTGGCATTTTCCCAACTGCCCCAGATCCCCGTCAGCGGGCCGCGAGTGATGCCCATGCCCAGCACGTCGAACAGTTGCTGGGTAAGCTTGAACATCTCCGGCGACAGGTGCTGCAGGCTGTAGTCGAGTTTTTTCAGCGTGTCTTCAATCCCGGCGACCACGTCCTGGGCGCTGGCCGCGCCTTCGAGCAGCACCGGGATCACCGCGCGCAAGAACGGCAAGTCGCTGCTGCGCAGCATGGCAAAGCCGCTGGCCGGGGTGCTGCTGGAACACCCGCTGAGGCTGGCGCCCAGCCCGGCAGTGGCCAGGAACGCGCTGGCACACAGGCCAATTTTCAAGACGCCGCGCCGCGACAGCGCAGGTGTTTCAGTCAGGCTAGGGTTCATTGTCATTGTTGTCCCGAGAGTGGCGGAATCAGCGAATAAACAACTTCTGAATCAACTTCTGAATCGACTTGCCATAGGGCGGGTAGATCAATTTCGCCGCGTTGAGGCGCTGCTTCACCAGCACGCCCTTGGCCTTGCTGAACGTAAGGAACCCTTCGTGGCCGTGGTAGTGGCCCATGCCGGAAGGTCCGATACCGCCGAAGGGCATGTCGTCCTGGGCCACATGCAGCAGGGTGTCGTTCAGGCACACGCCGCCGGAGTGGGTTTCATGCAGTACGCGGTTCTGCTCGCCCTTGTTGTAGCCGAAGTAATACAGGGCCAACGGGCGAGGGCGTTGGTTGATGTAGGCAAACGCCTGGTCGATGCCGCGATACGGCACGATCGGCAGCACCGGGCCGAAGATTTCGTCCTGCATCACGGTCATTTCATCGCTGACATTCAGCAACAGGCTGTGGGACATACGCCGTGCCTGGCCTTGGTCGTACAAGGCGATCAGAGTGGCGCCTTTGTCGGTGGCGTCTTTGACGTAGGCATTCAGCCTGGCCTGTTGCCGATCATTGATGATGGCGGTGTAGTCCGGGTTGTCGGTCAGGGTTGGGTAAAACCCGCGAACTGCCTTGCTGTATGCCTCGACGAACCCCTCGACACGGTCTTCGGGCACCAGCACGTAGTCCGGCGCCACGCAGGTTTGCCCGGCATTCAGGCATTTGCCGAAGGCGATGCGCTCGGCGGCGTCCTTGAGCGGCACATCGGCGGAGACTATTGCTGGCGACTTGCCGCCCAGCTCCAGCGTCACCGGCGTCAGGTGTTCAGCCGCCGCGCGCATCACGTGCTTGCCGATGCTGGTGGCGCCGGTGAACAGCAGGTGATCGAAGCGCAATTTGGAAAACGCCATGCCCACTTCGGCTTCGCCCAGCACCACGCACACCAGGTCTTCGGGGAAAATTTTCGCCAGCAGCGCCTTGAGCAGTTCACCCGTAGCGGGCGTGGATTCGCTGAGCTTGAGCATCACTCGGTTACCGGCCGCCAACGCGCCGACCAATGGGCCGATGGCCAAATACAACGGGTAGTTCCACGGCACGATCACGCCGACCACGCCCAGTGGTTGATAGATGACCTTGGCAGATGCCGGTTGGAAGGCGATGCCTACAGCGCGGCGGGAAGGTTTCATCCAGCCTTTGAGGTGTTTGCTGGCGTAGTGAATGCCATGCAGGCTCGGCATCAATTCGGCGAACAGGGTTTCGTCTGCGCTGCGGTGGCTGAAGTCCTGGCTGATCGCGTCGATCAGGGCCTGGCGTTCGTCGCTGAGTACATCGCGCAATGCCTTGAGCCATTGTTGGCGCTGCGCCGCCGGTGGCATCGGGTTGGCGGCATAGGCACGGCGCTGGGCGTCGAACAGGTCCTGGAGCTGATCCAGTGTCTGGGAATCTTGCAGGTAGGCAACGTTGGCAGACATGGCGCAGTTCCCGATTGTTATAGGTCTGCCTGGATTTTTAGAGTCATTGCTCTAAATTGTCAAATGTCATTGCAGCAACATGCGGATTTATCCAGACAAGGATAGGCCGTAAGATGCCCCATCACGTGTTCAGAAGCTGATCCCCTATGGCACCACGAGTAAAGACCAGCGAGCGCATCGTGCAAACCAGCCTGGAGCTTTTTAACCAGCAGGGCGAGCGCAGCGTCAGCACTAATCACATTGCCGCCCACATGGAAATTTCCCCGGGCAACCTGTACTACCACTTCCCCAACAAGCAGGCGATCATCGCCGTGCTGTTTCGCGAATACGAAGTCCTAGTGGACAGTTTCCTGCGCCCGCCCCAGGGCCGCGCCGTCACCGTCGAAGACAAGCGTTTTTACCTGCAGGCCGTGCTGGCTGGCATGTGGCGCTACCGCTTCCTGCACCGCGACCTGGAACACCTGCTGGAAAGCGACCCGGAGCTGGCCACCGGCTACCGGCGCTTTTCCCAGCGTTGCCTGATCCAGGGCGGCGCCATCTATCAAGGGTTTGTCGATGCCGGCATCCTCAATATGGACCCGGTGCAAACCGAGGCGCTGACCCTCAATGCCTGGATCATCCTCACCTCGTGGGTGCGATTTCTGTGCACCACCAATGAAAATTCCGCCCACTTGAGCGCCGAGGCGATCAAGCGTGGGGTGTACCAGGTGCTGGTGCTGGAGGCGGGGTTTGTCACGCCCCAGGCCAAAGAGGCGGTAGACGCCTTGTTCAAAGAGTTTTACGTGCCGTTGAACCAGGCACTGGAAGAAGTGAAGTAGGACCTTTCCCGAATCTGTTCACAGGAGTCCGTCATGCCGCTTGCCCAACTGATCAGCCCCCAGCAACTCGCCGAGCGCCAGAAGGCGGCCGGGCTGGTGATCCTGGATTGCCGCTTCGCCCTGGAAGACCCGGACTACGGGCTTTGCAGCTACGCCGAAGGGCATATCGAAGGTGCGCAATATGCCGACCTGGAGCGCCACCTCAGCGGTGCGGTGACAAAGGGCGTGACCGGGCGTCATCCGTTGCCGGCGGCGGACACCTTGGCCGCGCAACTGCGGGCCTGGGGCATCAATGCCGACACGGACATCGTGCTGTATGACGACGGCCCCGGCGCTTATGCCGCCCGCGCGTGGTGGCTGCTGGCCTGGCTGGGCAAACGCGACGGCGTGTTTATTCTGGACGCAGGCCTCAAGGCCTGGCACTCGGCCGGCTTCCCGCTGAGCCTGGACGCGCCCGTGGTTGAGCCGGGGACGTTTGCCGGCACCCCGGACAATCACCTCGTGCTGGACGCCGAGCACCTGCAAAAACGCTTGGGCGAACCGGGCATGACCTTGATCGATGCCCGCGCCCAAGCGCGTTTTCGCGGCGACGTGGAGCCTATCGACCCGATTGCCGGGCACATTCCCGGCGCCCAATGTGCGGCGTTCAACGAAAACCTGGGCAGTGACGGTCGCTTCCTGCCAGCTGAGCAGCTCAAGCAGCGTTTCGCTGCGCAGTTGAAGGGCCGCTCGCCGGAAGAGTTGGTGGCGTATTGCGGTTCTGGCGTGACGGCGTGTCACAACCTGTTTGCGCTGAGTTTGGCGGGTTACCCGTTGGGCAAGCTGTATGCGGGGTCATGGAGCGAGTGGATTACCGACCCGGCGCGGGAAGTTGCTACCGGCGACTAAATTCCCAGTCTGAAATCCGATCACGTGTGGGAGCTGGCTTGCCTGCGACAGCGGTGTGTCAGTGTTTAATCAGCCAACTGACACGACCTCATCGCCGGCAAGCCAGCGCCCACATTTTTAGCCGTGTTGAGCCAGTAGCCACTGTGGAATGCGACGCTCCAGGTAATAAGTGGGGCGCTTCAGCGACCCATCAACAAACCCCACATGCCCACCTTTGGCCAACAACTCGAACTCGGTGCAAGCCGACAGTTCACTGGCCTCGGGCAAGCTGTGGGCGAACACGAATGGGTCATCGGCCGCCTGGATAATCAGCGTCGGCGTGCGAATATCGCCCAGGTAATAGCGACTCGACGCGCGGCGGTAATAGTCCTCGGCGCTGAGAAAGCCATGCAGCGGCGCGGTCACCCGCCCGTCGAAGTCCCAGAACGTACGCATCTTCTCCAGTGAGCCGAGTGCCTCGAGGGTTTTCAGCCCGTCAGCTTGGCCATCCTGTAAAAAACGACGTTGCTTGACGCGGATATACGCCAGCATCTCGCGCATAAAGTGCTTCTGATACACCCGCGAAAACCCCAGCCCGATGCGATCCGCACACTGGTCCAGGCGAAACGGCACCGACACCGCGGCCGCGCCATGCAGTCCCGAGGCTTCGCCGGTTTCACCCAAGTGCTTGAGCAGCACGTTGCCGCCCAGCGAATAACCCACGGCATACAGTGGCGCCAACGGTCGCTTGGCGCGCAGATGCGCAATCGCTGCTGCCAGGTCTTCGCTGGCGCCCGAGTGGTAACTGCGCGCCAGCAGGTTGGGCTCACCCGAACACCCGCGCCAGTTCAACGCGGCGCTCGCCCAGCCTTGAGCGGCGAGGACTTTTTGCAAGCCGGCCACGTAGGGCGAATTGGACGAGCCGGTCAGCCCATGCAGCACCAGCACCAATGGCGCTTGCGCGTCATGGGGGCCGTGCCAGTCAAGGTCAAGGAAGTCGCCGTCGTCCAGCCACAAGCGTTCGCGTTGGCGTTCGATATGCGTGGTAGGACGCCACAACGGCCCCCACAGCGTTTGCAGGTGCGGGTTGCCGAGGCCGAAAGCGGGTTTGAACAGGTCGACGGAAGGGGTCATGGACATCTCTGTAGCGAGCGGACTTGTTGTGGCGAGCGAGGCTTCATGTGGCGAGCAGGCCTGCCCTGCGTTGGACTGCGCAGCGGCCCTGGCTCAGTCACCGCGGTCGGGCAGAGTGAACGCGGTGACTCTTTTGGGACCGCTTCGCGGCCCAACGCGGGGCAACAAGCCCCGCTTGCCACACATCAGACGCCGCTTTCTACCAGACGATGCCACAACGCGTAATACACCCGGCCGGACTTCTGCTCGCGGTGCAGGCGCCAGGCGCCTGGCAGGCCGAGGGTAGACGGCGCGGTTTCACTTTCAGTGTAGATCCACGCATCTGCCGCCAGCCACTGACGCTCTTCCAGCAGCGCACAGACGGTCGGCAACAGGTTCTGATTGAACGGCGGGTCGAGAAACACCACGTCGTATTCAGTCGCCGCCTTGGTTTCCAGGTAGCGCAGCGCGTCGGCGGTTTGGACCTGGCCGGTGGTGCAGCGCAAAGTGCCCAGGTGCTCCTTGAGGCTGGACACCGCCACATTGCTGGCATCCAGCGCCTGGGCCTGGGCCGCGCCACGGGACAGCGCCTCCAGGAACAGCGCGCCGCTGCCGGCGAACGGGTCCAGCACTTTGGCGCCGCCGATGTACGGCGCAAGCCAGTTGAACAGGGTTTCACGCACGCGATCCGGCGTCGGGCGCAGGCCTACGACGTCGGGGAAGCTCAGCTTGCGGCTGCCCCATTCACCGCCAATGATGCGCAGTTGGCCCACACCGTTATGCACGTTGTGGACGGGTTTTTTCGGGCGAGATGAACTGGCCATTAATGCTCCGGAACCCCGAGCGGCTGCTCGGCAGGTTTATCAGTGGGGGGCGGTAGTGGCTTTTGCGCAATCGTCGGGCCGGCGGTCACGATGACCATCTTGTCGGCGCTCAAGTGTTTATTCATTGCAGCCTTGACCTGCTCTACGGTCAGGGCCTGGGATTGTTTCATGAAATCCTCAAGATAGCTCAGCGGCAGGTTGTAGAAACCCATGGCGCCCAGCTGTCCGACGATATCGGCGTTGCTCGCGGTGGACAGCGGGAAGCTGCCGGCCAGCTCACGCTTGGCGTCGTCCAGTTCCTTTTGCGTCGGGCCGGTCTTGAGGTAGTCGGCCAGCACGTCTTCGACCAGGCGCAGGGTGCCGCCGCTCATTTCGGCGCGGGTCTGCAGGTTGATCATGAACGGGCCGCGTGCCTGCATCGGCGAGAAGCCGGAGTACACGCCGTAGGTCAGGCCGCGTTTTTCACGCACTTCACTCATCAAGCGGGTGCCGAAACCACCGCCGCCCAGGATCTGGTTGCCCAGCGACAAGGCCGCGTAGTCCGGGTCGGCGCGGTCGATGCCCAATTGCGCGAACAGCAGGTGCGTCTGCTTGGACGGGAATTCGATATGGCTCAAGCCGGGTTGCGGTTCGGTCGGTTGGGCGATCTTCGCCAGGGCCGGGCCTTTAGGCAGCGACGCGGAGACCTTGGCCGTCATGGCTTCGGCCTCGGCACGGGTCAGGTCGCCGACCACTGCAATCACCGCATTGCCCGCGGCATATGCCTTGGCGTGGAACGCCTGCAGTTGCGCGAGGTTAATCTTCGCAATGCTGTCGGGCGTACCTTCGCTCGGGTGGGCGTAAGGATGGTCACCGTACAGGCGCTTGAACAGCTCAAGGCTGGCCAGCTTGGCCGGATTCTGCTTCTGGTATTCAAAGCCTGCAAGGATCTGGTTTTTGATCCGCGCCAGGGAATCGGCAGGGAAGGTCGGCTTGCCGATCACGTCGTCGAACAGGGCCAGGGCCGCGTCGCGCTTGTCGCTGTCGCTCAGGCTGCGCAGCGAAACCAGCGCCATGTCGCGGTAAGCACCATTGCCGAAATCGGCGCCCAAGCCTTCAAAACCGCTGGCGATCTGGCTGACATCCTTGCCCGGTACGCCTTCGTTGAGCATTGCATTGGTCAACAGTGCCAGGCCGGGCGTGTCGCCGTCCTGGCTGCTGCCGGCGGCGAACAGGATGCGCATGTCGAACATCGGCAATTCGTGGGCTTCGACGAACAGCACCTTGGCGCCGTCAGCGGTGGTCCAGGTTTGCACGTCGAGCTTGCGGTTGGTCGGCGCCTTGCCGTCCAGTTCCGCCAGCGATTGCAATTTGTTGGCCGATTCAGCTTTATCCAGGGCCTGGCTGGCGACGGATTCGCTTGGGCGCAGGAAGTACACGGCACTGGCGGCGATCAGGGTAACGACGACCAGGCCAGGAAAGATCAGGCGGCTACTTTTACGATCACTCATGAGCGGTCTCCTCAGGCAAAACATGGGCGACGCTCAAACGCTCGCGGGTGAAATAAGTGCGTGCGGCTTTCTGGATATCTTCCGGCGTCACGCTTTGCAGGTCGGCCAGTTCGGTGTCCATCAGTTTCCAGGACAGGCCGACGGTTTCCAGGGAGCCGATAGCTGTGGCCTGGCTGGTGATGGAGTCACGTTGATAGACCACGCCGGCAATCACTTGAGCGCGAATACGCTCCAGTTCTTCGGTGGTCGGCGGCTTGGCTTTCAGCTCATCCAGCAGGCGCCACAGGCCGGCTTCGGCTTGGGCAATGGTCTTTTTCTTCTGCTGGTTCGGCGTGGCCGTCAGGGTGAACAGGCTGTCACCCCGGGTGTAGGCGTCGTAGCTGGTGGAGGCGGCAGATACCAGCTCTTCACCGCGCTCCAGTTGCTCCGAGATACGCGCGCTATAGCCGCCGTCGAGCAGCGCCGAGAGCAGACGCAGGGCTTGTACCGAGCGCTTGTCTTCGGCGGTGGCCAGGCCCGGCACGTTGAAGCCCAGGATCACGCTCGGCAGTTGGGTCTGCACGTGCATCGTCAGCAGGCGTTCGCCGGGTTCGGCGAGTTCCAGCGGGACTTTCGCGGGTGGCACGTCACGCTTGGGGATAGGGCCGAAATAACGCTGGGCAAGGTTCTTGACCTCATCCGGGGTCACATCACCGACCACCACCAGCGTGGCGTTGTTCGGCACATACCAGGATTGATACCAGTGACGCAGCTCTTCGACTTTCATGCGCTCCAGGTCCGCCATCCAGCCGATGGTCGGCGTGTGGTAGCCGCTGGCCGGGTAGGCCATGGCCTTGAAGCGCTCGTAGGCCTTGGACATCGGGTTATCGTCGGTGCGCAGGCGGCGCTCTTCCTTGATCACCTCGATCTCGCGGCTGAACTCATCGGCCGGCAGGCGCAGGCTGGCCATGCGGTCGGCTTCCAGCTCGAACGCGACGCCCAGGCGGTCACGGGCCAGCACTTGGTAGTAGGCGGTGTAGTCGTCGCTGGTGAAAGCATTTTCTTCGGCGCCCAGGTCGCGCAGGATCAGCGAGGCTTCGCCGGGGCCGACCTTGGCGCTGCCCTTGAACATCATGTGTTCCAGGGCGTGGGACAACCCGGTCTGGCCGGGCGTTTCATAGCTCGAACCAACCTTGTACCAAACCTGTGAAACCACTACCGGCGCGCGATGATCTTCGCGCACGACCACTTTGAGGCCGTTATCCAGGGTGAATTCGTGGGTGGGTTGTGGGTCGGCAGCCAAGGCTGAAAGGGGCAGACAAACTGTGCTGAGCAGCAGGCCTGCAGCGCGGCGGGCTAGAGCATTCATTCGTTTTTAAACCTGTTGGGCTGCCCGCTTGGTCTTAGCGTCGGCGGGCGAGGAGGTGCTAGGATACTGATCCGATTTAGGGACGGCCACTGCGGCGGCCATCTTGTCCCGGATCCAGTCGTAGAAATGTTGGAATAGAGGGTGGTTTTCCCCGATGATCTTCCACTTTTCGCCGATTTTGTCGCTTCAGTCCTTTATTGAAACGATTTGTTGAGGCCTTTATTTACGCCTTGCAGAATGTTGCGCATGAACAAGCGAGCGTTAAAGCAGTCTGTTCTGCATCGAATTTATTTACCGAGGCGCCCTGGCGCATCGCTACTTTGAGATAGCCGTCCTCCATGTTTGGTTCCAACGACGACAAGAAGAGCCCAGCTGCGGCTGGCGAGAAAAAAGGCCTGTTCGGATGGCTGCGCAAAAAGCCGCAGGAAACCGTCGTCGAACAGCCACGGGTTCAGCCTGAGCCGATTCCCGAACCTATAGTTGACGCCGAACCGGTTGCTGAAATCCCGGCACCGGTGGTGTTGCCGATGGCCGAGCCGGTGTTGCAGCCGGTGGTTGAGGAGGTGCCGGAACCTGAGCCTGAACACAAGCCGTGGCTTGAGCTACCGGTTGCCGAAGAACCTGTGGCACTGGTCGAGGATGTGCAGGCTGAGCACGTGACGCCGCCGATTCCGCTCGCGGTCGAGCCGGTGGCCGTTGTGGTTGAGTCGTCACCTGTCATCGAAACGCCTGCGCCGGCAGTTGTTGACCCCTCGCCAGCGCCTGTCGTCGTTGCCGCGCCTGCCGTGATCGAGCCGCCCGCTGCCCCGGAGCCGGTCGCCGCTGCCGCTGAAACCAGCAAAATCGGCTTCTTTGCCCGCCTTAAGCAAGGTCTGAGCAAGACCAGCGCCAGCATCGGCGAAGGCATGGCCAGTCTGTTTCTGGGCAAAAAGGTCATCGATGACGAGCTGCTGGAAGACATCGAAACCCGTCTGCTGACCGCCGACGTGGGCGTCGAAGCCACTGCGGTGATCATCCAGAGCCTGACGCAGAAGGTTGCGCGCAAACAACTGACCGACGCCGACGCGCTCTACAAATCGCTGCAGGCTGAACTGGCCGCGATGCTCAAACCCGTGGAAGCGCCGCTGGTGATCACGCCGAACAAGCCGTTCGTGATCCTGGTTGTCGGTGTCAACGGCGCCGGCAAAACCACCACCATTGGCAAGCTGGCCAAGAAGCTGCAGTCGGAAGGCAAGAAAGTCATGCTCGCCGCCGGCGACACCTTCCGCGCCGCAGCCGTGGAGCAGCTGCAGGTGTGGGGTGAGCGCAACAAGATTCCGGTCATCGCCCAGCACACCGGCGCCGACTCCGCGTCCGTCATCTTCGACGCCGTGCAAGCCGCCAAGGCCCGTAACATCGACGTATTGATTGCCGATACCGCCGGTCGTCTGCACACCAAAGACAACTTGATGGAAGAGTTGAAAAAGGTCCGCCGCGTCATCAGCAAGCTCGACGCCGACGCGCCGCACGAAGTGTTGCTGGTGCTTGACGCCGGCACCGGCCAGAACGCCATCAGCCAGGCCAAACAATTCAACCAGACGGTGCAACTCACCGGCCTGGCATTGACTAAGCTCGACGGCACGGCCAAGGGCGGCGTCATCTTCGCCCTGGCCAAACAGTTCGGGTTGCCGATTCGTTACATCGGCGTCGGTGAAGGCATCGACGACCTGCGCACCTTTGAAGCCGAACCCTTTGTACAGGCACTTTTCGCCGAGCGGGAGCGTTCATGATTCGATTCGAACAGGTCGGTAAACGCTACGCCAACGGGCATGTGGGCTTGCATGAGCTGAGCTTTCGAGTGCGTCGTGGCGAATTCTTGTTTGTAACTGGTCATTCGGGCGCGGGCAAAAGTACGCTGCTGCGGCTGCTGCTGGCCATGGAACGCCCGACCACCGGCAAGTTGCTGCTGGCGGGCCAGGATCTGGCCACCATCAGCAACGCACAGATTCCGTTCCTGCGCCGTCAGATTGGCGTGGTGTTCCAGAATCACCAGCTGCTGTTTGATCGCACCGTGTTCAACAACATTGCGCTGCCGTTGCAGATTCTCGGGCTGTCCAAGGCCGAGATCGTCAAGCGGGTGGACTCGGCCCTGGAGCGCGTGGCGCTGTCGGACAAGACCGACCTGTATCCGGGCGATTTGTCCACCGGCCAGCAACAGCGCGTCGGCATCGCCCGCGCGATTGTTCACCGCCCGGCCTTGCTGCTGGCGGACGAACCTACCGGTAACCTCGACCCGCGCCTGGCGGCCGAGATCATGGGCGTATTCGAAGATATCAATCGCCTGGGCACCAGCGTGCTGATCGCCAGTCACGACCTGGCGCTGATTGCGCGCATGCGCCACCGCATGCTGACCCTGCAACGCGGCCGCCTGATTGGTGATGGGGAGGCCGGCGTATGAGTGCAACACGCAGCCCTAAAGTATCCGAGCGTGTGGCGCCTAAAGCCGCCGACCCGCAGCCGCAGAAGAAAAAACGCGACGAGGACGACGGTCCGGACTTCGGCACGCTGCTGCGCGCCTGGATCGAAAGCCATCGCGCCAGCCTGCTCGACAGCCTGCGCCGCCTGGGCAAGCAACCGATTGGCAGCTTTTTCACCTGCCTGGTGATGGCCGTGGCGCTGAGCCTGCCGATGGGTTTGTCGCTGCTGCTCAACAATGTCGAGCGCTTGGGCGGTTCCTGGCAGCGTGCGGCGCAGATTTCGCTGTACCTGAACCTCGACGCGAGCGCCAAAGACGGCGAGAACTTGCGCGATGACATCAAGAACCTGCCGGGTGTGGCGGACGCCGAGTACATCAGTCGCGACCAGGCGCTAGAGGAGTTCCAGCAGCAATCCGGCCTGGGTGAGGCGCTCAAAGAGTTGCCGCAGAACCCGCTGCCGGGCGTGGTGCTGGTAACACCAAATGAAGTCGACAAGCCGGCGCTGGAGGCCCTGCGACAAAAACTCGCAGAGATGCCGAAGGTACAACAGGCGCAACTTGATCTAGTCTGGGTAGAGCGTCTTGCCGCGATTCTCAAGCTGGGCGACCGCTTTGTGTTCGGCCTGACGGTGCTGTTGGTGTCTGCATTACTTTTGGTGATAGGTAATACCATTCGTCTTCATATTGAAAACCGTCGCACCGAGATAGAAGTGATTAAACTGGTTGGCGGCACGGACAGCTATGTGCGTCGTCCTTTTCTGTACATGGGCGCGCTTTATGGCTTTGGTGCCGGGATTTTGTCCTGGGGCGTGCTGGCTTTTGGCCTCGACTGGCTGAACGACGCGGTGGTCGGGCTTGCCGGCCTGTACGGCAGCGATTTTGCCCTGGCCGGCGTGCCGGTTGCCGATGGGTTGTCACTCTTGCTTGGCGCGGTATTGTTGGGGTATATCGGTGCGTGGATTGCGGTCGCTCGTCACTTACGTGAGCTGGCGCCGAAGTAGTTAATGTCAGATTAATGTGGTTTCGTTTGTATTGACCGTATCAGTGGTTTAGGGAACTTATCCTACGGTTCCCGGTCAATTTTCGCAGTGCTGAACTGCACGAGTTATGTAAGTCGGAGGTTTTTTCGTATGACCACTTCTTTGCAACCTGCTCATGCTCTGGTCCCGGGTGCGAACCTGGAGGCCTATGTGCACACGGTCAACAGCATTCCATTGCTGACGCCCGAGCAGGAGCGTGAACTGGCCGAGAGTCTCTACTATGAGCAGGATTTGGGGGCGGCTCGGCAGATGGTGCTCGCCCACCTGCGTTTTGTCGTACATATCGCCCGTAGCTATAGCGGCTACGGTCTGGCCCAGGCTGACCTGATTCAGGAAGGCAACGTCGGCCTGATGAAGGCTGTAAAACGCTTCAACCCTGAAATGGGTGTGCGTCTGGTGTCGTTTGCTGTGCACTGGATCAAGGCGGAGATTCACGAGTTCATCCTGCGCAACTGGCGCATTGTGAAAGTCGCGACCACCAAGGCCCAGCGCAAGCTGTTCTTCAACCTGCGCAGCCAGAAGAAACGCCTGGCGTGGCTGAACAACGAGGAAGTCCACCGTGTGGCCGAAAGCCTCGGTGTAGAGCCGCGTGAAGTGCGCGAGATGGAAAGCCGCCTGACCGGTCATGACATGGCCTTCGACCCGGCCGCCGAAGCGGACGACGACAGCGCCTTCCAGTCGCCGGCCAACTACCTGGAAGACCACCGGTACGACCCGGCGCGTCAACTGGAAGATGCGGACTGGAGCGACAACTCCAACCACAACCTGCACGAAGCGCTGGAAGTGTTGGACGACCGCAGCCGTGACATCCTCTACCAGCGCTGGCTGGCAGAAGAAAAAGCCACGCTGCACGACTTGGCGCAGAAGTACAACGTGTCGGCCGAGCGGATTCGTCAGCTTGAAAAAAGCGCGATGAACAAGCTGAAACTGTCCATCGCCGCCTAAACGCTGGTTTCGAAAACACCACGATCGAATGTGGGAGCGGGCTTGCTCGCGAAAGCGGAGTGTCAGTCATCGCAAATGTTGACTGAACCACCGTATTCGCGAGCAAGCCCGCTCCCACATTTGTTTTTGTGTTGCGTCAGTGGGTATCAGTCGGACCAGGGTGCCTTGCGCGAATTGTTCAGTTCGACCAGATAACCATCGCCCCCCAACTGGCTCATCTGCTGGCGAATCCACGCAGCCCGTCGCGCCACATAGGCGGTTGGATGGCTGGCGCTCCATACCCGTGGGTTCGGCAACACCGCCGCCAGGTAACTGGCCTGCTGACGGGAAAGCCCTTTGGCACTCACGCCAAAGTGATGCCGAGCCGCCGCTTCGGCGCCGAACACACCTTCATCCCATTCGACGCTGTTGAGGTACACCTCAAGAATCCGTTGCTTGGGCCAGAACACCTCGATCAACCCGGTAAACCAGGCCTCCAGGCCTTTGCGCAGGTAACTGCGGCCGGTCCACAGAAACAGGTTTTTCGACACTTGCTGGCTCAGGGTGCTGGCGCCGCGAATCGAACCGCCGCGTTCGTTGTGCAGCAGCGCCGCTTGAATCGCGTCAAAATCAAAGCCCCAATGCTGCGGGAAGCGCTGGTCTTCACCGGCCATCACCGCCACTTTGAGGTCGTCGGAGATCTCGTCCCACGCCACCCACGTGCGTTGCAGGTCAATCGGCTCGCCGTCAACCCAGGATTCGACCTTGCGCTCCACCATCAATGCGGTGAACGGTGGCGGCACGACACGAAACAGCAACACCAGCAGCACACTGCCGATGGCAAACCATTTCACGACTTTGAGAAAACGCTTGAAGAGGAGACGCAGCATAGAGATGGCTTGGCCGAACCCGTTGAGCGGGCCATTATACAGACCCGGCCCTTTGAGTCTGACTGGAGTTCCTCATGCTGCGTAGCTTTCTGATGCTGGCTGCCTTTTTTGGCTTCACCGGCGTTGCCCTCGGCGCTTTTGCTGCTCATGCCCTGAAAAACCGCTTGAGCGCCGAGTACCTGGCGATCTTCCATACCGGCGTGACGTACCAACTGGTGCACGCCCTGGCGCTGTTCGGCGTGGCGCTGCTGGCCGCGCACATTCCTGGCCGGCTGGTCAGCTGGGCGGGCATCTCGTTTACCGTCGGTATCCTGCTGTTTTCCGGCAGCTTGTATGCACTGACCCTGACCGGCATCAGCAAGCTCGGCATCATTACGCCGTTTGGTGGGCTGGCATTCCTGTTGGGCTGGTTCTTTCTCGGCCTCACCGCATGGCGCCTGCAGGTCATCTGACCGAGGGGCTTGGGCCGACAACGCCAATCGGGCTAGAATGCTGGCCCCTAAAAACGATGGCGGCCCGTGGCATGCGCATTCAGTTGAACGGCGAATCCTTTGAACTGCCCGACGGTGAAACCGTTGCGGCCCTGCTGACCCGTCTGGACTTGACCGGGCGTCGCGTCGCAGTGGAGCTCAACCTGGATATCGTCCCGCGTAGCCTGCACGCCGAGACCGCGCTCACCGAAGGTGATCAGGTCGAAGTGGTCCATGCCATCGGCGGCGGCTAGTCGCCCGGCGCGCCAGCGCGCCAATCCGCATTCTGCAGAACCTCACCCCACCTCGAGGATTTCCCATGAGCATCGTTCGTAGCGACAAGCCCTTCGTTCTGGCCGGTCGTACCTACCAGTCCCGTCTGCTGGTCGGCACCGGCAAGTACCGCGACATGGAAGAAACCCGCCTGGCCATCGAAGCCTCGGGCGCCGAGATCGTTACCTTCGCCGTGCGTCGCACCAACCTCGGGCAGATCGAGGGCGAGCCAAACCTGCTCGAAGTGCTGTCGCCGGACCGCTACACCTTCTTGCCGAACACCGCCGGGTGCTACGACGCGATTGAAGCGGTGCGCACTTGCCGCCTGGCCCGCGAGCTGCTCGACGGCCATAACCTGGTGAAGCTGGAAGTGCTGGCCGACCAGAAAACCCTGTTCCCCAACGTGATCGAAACCCTGAAGGCCGCCGAAACGCTGGTCAAGGAAGGCTTCGACGTGATGGTTTACACCAGCGATGACCCGATCATTGCCCGCCAACTGGCAGAAATCGGCTGCATTGCCGTGATGCCGCTGGCCGGTCTGATCGGTTCCGGCCTGGGTATCTGCAACCCGTACAACCTGCAGATCATCCTCGAAGAAGCCAAGATTCCGGTGCTGGTGGACGCGGGCGTAGGCACTGCCTCCGACGCCACCATTGCCATGGAGCTGGGTTGCGATGCGGTGCTGATGAACTCGGCCATCGCTCATGCCCAGCAGCCGATCATGATGGCTGAAGCCATGAACCATGCGATCGTTGCGGGCCGCCTGGCCTACCTCGCCGGCCGTATGCCGAAAAAACTCTATGCCAGCGCCTCTTCGCCGCTGGATGGTCTGATCAAGTAAGAGCTATTGATGACTGAATCAAACGAAACGCCGAACACCGTGGAAGAGGGCGACGAGTCCAAGCACCGCCGCATCAAGAGCTTTGTGATGCGTGCGGGCCGTATGACCGAAGGCCAGCAAAAGGGCCTGGAGCAGGGCACGCCGCTGTTCGTTTTGCCATTGGCCGACGCGCCAGTGGACTACGACCAGGTGTTTGGCCGTTCGGCCCCGCGTTCCCTGGAAATCGGTTTCGGCATGGGTCACTCCTTGCTGGAAATGGCCGCGGCCTCGCCGGAGCAGGACTTCATCGGTGTGGAAGTACACCGTCCGGGTGTCGGCGCGTTGCTCAACGGCGTGCTGACCCAAGGCCTGACTAACCTGCGGGTCTATGACTGCGACGCGATTGAAGTGCTCAACCGCTGCATCGCCGATAACAGCCTCGATCGCCTGATGCTGTTCTTCCCGGACCCGTGGCACAAAGCCCGTCACCACAAGCGTCGCATCGTCCAGGCTTCGTTCGCGGAGCTGGTGCGCAGCAAGCTTAGAGTCGGTGGCATCCTGCACATGGCGACCGACTGGGAACCGTACGCCGAGTACATGCTGGAAGTGATGAACGTCGCCGCTGGCTATCGCAACCTGGCCGAAGACGGCAAATGCGTGCCACGCCCGGCTGAGCGTCCGATCACCAAGTTCGAGCGCCGCGGCGAGCGGTTGGGGCATGGCGTTTGGGATCTGAAGTTCGAGAAGGTCGACTGACAAGCCATTAGCGTGGAATACGGTCAAAAAAGTGGGAGCGGGCTTGCTCGCGAAGGCGCTGAATCAGTCGACCTGTAAGGTGACTGACACACCGTTTTCGCGAGCAAGCCCGCTCCCACATTTGTAGCCCTGTTGGATTGGCAGTCAGCGGCGGTCTGCTACTACGCCAATCAACACCAGCACCACCACCAACACCGGCGCCAGGCTGTAGTTATTGAACTGGCTCAACCCCCGCACAATCCATGGCGTGGCGTAGATCAACGCCGCACCGCTGCCGATCATGCACACCAGCGCCATCAAGGGGACGCGCAATGCGCCCGCGATACTGCCCAGGCGGGCCTCGACCCAGCCTTTGATATCGGCGCCGAACAACACCAGCAAGCATCCGACAAGAGCCAGAGAGATTTCCGACAGGTTACTTCGGCTCCAGCGGGATACGGTGGCGAGCAGGTCGAGTACCAAATCCATTCGAATTCCTTAGAGCGTCAGCTCAAAAACTTCTGCAGCAGGTCATTGAGAAAGAGTTGCCCGCGGTCGGTCGCCGCGAGGCGTGACGGTTCGACCTGCATTAAGCCACTTTGTTCTGCCTCACGGCGGCCCTCGTCAAGGCTCGCCAGATCAAGGCCGGTGCGCTCGGCGTAGAGCGTGGCGTCGACGCCGTCGGTGAGCCGCAACGCATTCATGAGGAACTCGAATGGAAGCTCTTCATTGGTCAGTTCTTTCGCCCCGGCCTGAAAGCTTTTGGCCGGGTTGAGGTAGTCCTTGGGTGCTCGGGTCTTCCAGGTGCGCACGATGCGCCCGTCCGGGTGGCTGAGCTTGCCGTGGGCGCCGGCGCCGATGCCGATAAAGTCGCCAAAGCTCCAGTAATTCAGGTTATGCCTCGCCGGGCGGCCCGGTTGGGCATACGCCGAGACTTCATATTGCACGTAACCGTGTTCAGCCAGCAGCGCCTGGCCGGCTTCCTGAATGTCCCACAGGGTGTCATCTTCCGGCAGCGCGGGCGGCTGGTTCCAGAACACGGTGTTGGGTTCCAGGGTCAGCTGATACCAGGACAGGTGCGTCGGTTTCAGGGCGATGGCCTGGCGCAAGTCGCTCAGGGCGTCGTCCAGGGTTTGATCGGGCAAGCCATGCATCAGGTCCAGGTTGAAGTTATCAAACCCGGCCTGGCGCGCCATGCCGGCGGCGCGCACGGCTTCGTCACCGTTGTGAATACGGCCCAGGGCTTCGAGCTTCTCCTGCTGGAAACTCTGGATGCCGATGGACAGGCGGTTGATGCCCAGCGCGCGGTAGGCCACGAACTTCTCTTGCTCGAAGGTCCCGGGGTTGGCTTCCAGGGTGATTTCGATGTCGCCGGCAAACGGGATGCGTGCTTCCACGCCCTTGAGCAAACGGCCCAGCGCAGCGGCGCTGAACAAGCTTGGCGTGCCGCCACCGAAGAAGATCGAGCTGAGTTCACGGCCATAAACCGCGTGCAGGTCTTGATCAAGGTCAGCCAGCAACGCGTCCACGTACTCTTCTTCCGGCAGCACCTTGCTGGCGGTGTGGGAGTTGAAGTCGCAATACGGGCATTTGCGCACGCACCATGGAATGTGGATATACAGCGCCAAGGGCGGCAGGTGCGGCAGGGCCGCCCGAGGCGTTTGCGCGCCGCCGTGGATCAGCGGCTGCGCGGAGGTGTTCTGGGTCATTTCAGGCTCAGGCGTTGGCGCAGCAAATCCATTGCGCGGGCGCGGTGGCTGATCTGGTTCTTGTCGGCCGGGCTCAGTTCGGCGCTGGAAACATTACGCTCCGGCACCCAGAACAGCGGATCGTAGCCAAACCCGTGCTCGCCACTGGCCGCATGCAGGATGCGCCCGTGCCACAGGCCTTCGCAGAGGATCGGCAGCGGGTCATCGGCGTGGCGCACCAGCGCCAGCACACAGACAAACTGCGCACCGCGCATCGCGTCCGGCACGTCCTTGAGAGCGTCCAGCAACTTGGCGTTGTTGGCCGCGTCGCCCTTGCCGTCGGCATACCGCGCCGAATAAATGCCAGGTGCTCCGCCCAGGAAGTCCACCGCCAGGCCCGAATCATCCGCCAGCGCCGGCAAACCGGAGATACGCGCGGCGTTGCGGGCCTTGAGGATCGCGTTTTCGACAAACGACAGGCCGGTTTCTTCCGGCTCGACCTGGCTGAACTCGCCGATCGAGCGCAGTTGCACGCAATTACCGAGCATCGCCTGGAGCTCTTTGAGTTTGCCGGCGTTATGGCTGGCCAGTACGAGTTGTGTGAGGTTCATCAGTCGGCCGGAAACAGTTCTTGGTTGAATTGGAAACCGTGGGCTTTGCCGCCGGTTTCAACATTGATGGTGAAAATCTTGGTTTCCTGCTGTGGCACCGCGTACTGGGCGACATACAGCGTAGAGCCGTTCTGGATGATTTTCTTGAACGTGAGCATCTCGCTCTTGCCGCCCAGGTCTTTGATCGTGCCGGTGACGGTCGCGTCGATCGGTTCGACGCCCTTGTTCACGAACACATTGATCATGCCCAGCTCTTTGCTGCGTACGATCCCGGCTTCCTGAGCCATTTCCGGCGTCAGGAAACTCGTGGTCAGGGTGTTGTAATGCACCGTGATATCGCCGAATTCTTTCTGGCGATTACCATCGATGGCATCCGCCGCCATGGCGCTGACGCCCAGGCATGCGGTGAGTAGAAATACAGCCAAACGACTCATGTTCGTCCTCCTTGAAAATGGTTAGACGGCAATTTGATGGTCCGTGAGGCCAGGACTGCTGACGCGGTAGATCCCGATTTCGCCCAACAGATTGGGCCATAGCTTACTCGCCCAGCCGTGGCGATGCTGTTGATCGACGGCAAGGCGGTTGATGACTTTGGCCTCACGCTCTCCGCACAAGGCTTCGAAGTCTTCGAAGGTGCAGAAGTGGATGTTCGGGGTGTTGTACCACGTGTACGGCAGGAAGTCCGACACCGGCATCCGGCCCTTGGTGGCCAAGTACCAGCGGCAGCGCCAGTGGCCGAAGTTGGGGAAGGTAATGATGCATTGGCGGCCCACACGCAGCATTTCGTCGAGAATGCGGTCCGGGTAGTGCACGGCTTGCAGGGCCTGGGTCATCACCACGATGTCGAAGCTGTTGCTGGCAAAGTTGCCCAGGCCCTTGTCCAGGTCCTGCTCGATCACGTTGATGCCCTTGGCCACGCATTGGGCAATGTTGTCCGGGTCATTTTCCAGGCCGTAGCCGGTGACTTGCTTGTTGTCGCGCAGCCAGCTCAGCAGTTCGCCATCACCGCAACCGAGGTCGAGCACGCGGCTGCCGGCGGGGATCCAGTCTTGGATGATTTCCAGGTCGGCTCTCATGGCGTTCTCACAGAGTTATGCGGTTCATGTAATTGCTGAAAGCCTGCAGGTAGCGCGGGATCGGAATCAGGAAGGCGTCATGGCCTTGCGGAGCATCGATCTCCAGGTAGCAGACATCTTTCTTGGCGGCCATCAGTGCGTCCACCAGCTCACGGGAGCGGGCCGGCGAGAAGCGCCAGTCGGTGGTGAACGACATCACGCAGAACTTGGCGGTGGCACCCTCAAAAGTTTTCGCCAGGTCGTCGTTGAAATTGGCGGCCGGGTCGAAGTAGTCCAGCGCCTTGGTCATCAGCAGGTAGGTGTTGGCGTCGAAACGCCCGGAAAACTCCTCGCCCTGATAGCGCAGGTAACTTTCGACCTGGAACTCGACGCTGTGGAAGTCGTAGTTGAGCTTCTCGCTCTTGAGGCCACGGCCGAATTTTTCGCCCATGGAGTCATCGGACAGGTAAGTGATGTGCCCGACCATGCGCGCGAGCATCAAGCCACGTTTGGGGATTACGCCCGCTTCCTGGAACGAACCGCCGTGGAACTCGGGGTCGGTGAGGATGGCCTGACGCGCCACTTCGTTGAAAGCAATGTTCTGCGCCGACAGTTTCGGCGCCGAAGCGATTGCCAGGCAATGGCGCACGCGGTCCGGGTAGGAGATGGTCCATTGCAGCGCTTGCATGCCGCCCAGGCTGCCGCCGATCACTGCAGCCCACTGGCCGATGCCCAGCAGGTCAGCCAGACGCGCCTGGCTGTGCACCCAGTCTTCCACGGTCAGCACCGGGAAATCCGCGCCGAACGGTTTGCCGGTTTCCGGGTTGAGGCTGCTCGGGCCGGTGGAGCCGTTGCAGCCGCCGAGATTGTTCAGGCTGACCACAAAGAATTTGTTGGTGTCGATGGGCTTGCCGGGGCCGATGCAGCTGTCCCACCAGCCGGGCTTGCGCTCGTCGGCACTGTGGAAACCGGCGGCGTGATGATGGCCGGACAAGGCATGGCAGATCAGCACGGCGTTGCTCGCCGTGGCGTTCAGTTGGCCATAGGTTTCGTAGATCAGGTCATAGGCCGGCAGCGAACGGCCGCAGGCCAGGGCCAGCGGTTCGCTGAAGTGCGCCACTTGGGGCACGACCAGTCCAACAGAATCGGGGGGGAAGGCAGCTGGCATCGACCCTGCTCTCGTTTAAATGAGGCGTAAGTCTAAAGACCGCTGCACCTAGCGGCAAGCAAAGGCCTGCGCCCGTACAAAGATACAAATGTGGGAGGGGGCTTGTGTGGGAGCTGGCTTGCCTGCGATGCAGTCACCTCGGTGTTTCAGTCACACCGCAGTGATGCAATCGCAGGCAAGCCAGCTTACCCAAAAGCGGCTTGCACAGTGATCCGCCAGGAATCAAATCAGCCCGAACAGCTCCTTGGGCATGAACGCGTAGTAAGCCAGGCGCGGGATCACCCAGCTTTGCAGCAGCTGGATCGCGATAAACGCGAAGATCGGCGAGATATCCAGGCCGCCCAGGTTCGGGATCAACCGACGGAACGGCGCCAGCACCGGTTCGGTGATCTGGGCCACCAGCTCCGCGCCAGGGCTACGGCTGCCGGGTGCGACCCACGAGAGGATCACGCTGATGATCATCGACCAGAAGATGATCTTCAAAAACAGCGAGAAGATACCGATCAGGCCCCATGGCAACAGCAGCGGGGTGAAGGCCTGGTAGCCGTTGAGCATCAGGATCACTACAAACAGCAAAATCTGCAGCAGCAGCGCCAGCACCAGCGATGACATGTCCAGGCCGAACAGGCTTGGGATCACGCGGCGCAGCGGTTTGAGCAGCGGTTGGGTGGCTTTCACCACGAACTGGCAGAGCGGGTTGTAGAAGTTCGCCCGCACCAATTGCAGGATAAAGCGCATCAGCACGATCAGCAGGTACAGGCTGCCCAAGGTCTGGATGATGAAAATGGCAGCGTCATTGATTCCGAGCATGTTTGTTTCCTATCGGGTCCAGTTGCAGGGGACGACTATTTGCCCAGTTGCTCGGCCATCTCGGCCGAACGATGTGCCGCAGCACCCAGGGCTTTTTCCACCAGGGCTTCAAAGCCACCGGCCTGGAACGATTCAATGGCCGCTTGCGTAGTTCCACCCGGCGACGTTACGCGGCGGCGCAGTTCGGCGGCGTCCACGTCGCTGTCGACGGCCATGTTGGCGGCGCCCAGCGCGGTTTGCTCAGCCAGTTGCTCAGCCACTTCGTGTGGCAGGCCCAGTTTCACGCCGGCGGCGGTCATGGCTTCGATCAACAGAAAGAAGTACGCCGGGCCGCTGCCGGACACGGCGGTGACCGCGTCCAGTTGCTGCTCTTGCTCCAGCCACACGGCGATGCCGACGGCGGACAACAGTTCTTGCGCCTGATCGCGTTGCTCAGCCGTCACTTCGGCGGTGGCGTACAGGCCGCTCACGCCCTTGCGCAGCAGCGCCGGGGTGTTGGGCATGCAGCGCACGATTGGCTGTTCACCGAGCCAGGTGTTCATGCTGGCGCAGGTGATGCCGGCAGCGATGGAGACCACCAACTGATGCGGTTGCAGGCTTGGGCGCAGGCTTTCGCACACGGCCTTCATAGCTTGCGGTTTCACCGCCAGTACGATCACGTCAACGCCCTGGATGGCCTCAGCGTTGTCGGCAAAGGTTTCAATGCCGTGCTCGGTGCTGACACGGGCGCGGGTGTCGGCGCCCGGGTCGCTGGCGCGGATCTGGGAGGCTTCGAGGCCTTTGGCCCGCAGGCCGCCGATCAGGCTGGCCGCCATGTTACCGGCGCCGATAAAGGCAATACGCGTGTTGCTCATGACAGGTCCTTATTCAGAGGAAAGTCAGCCATTTCACGGCTGGCCGTAGTCGCGGGCGCCAAACAGGGCGGTACCGATCCGCACCCAGGTGGCGCCTTGGGCGATGGCCGACTCGAGGTCGTGGCTCATGCCCATGGAAAGTGTGTCCAGCGGCAGATTCAGGCTGGCTTGCAGGTCTCTCACCGCTGCGAACGCCGCATCTTGTGCGGCGCGATCTTCAGTCGGCTCGGGGATCGCCATCAAGCCGCGCAGTTTCAGGCGCGGCAAAGCGCTGATCGCATGGGCCAGGGCCGGCAGATCGGCGGGCGTACAGCCGGATTTGCTGGCTTCGCCACTGACGTTGACCTGGATGCAGATGTTCAGCGGCGGCAGGTCGGCCGGGCGTTGTTCGGACAGGCGTTGAGCGATTTTCAAGCGGTCCACGGAATGTACCCAAGCGAAGTTCTCGGCGATCGCACGAGTCTTGTTCGATTGAATGGGGCCAATGAAGTGCCAACTCAAGGGCAGGTCGGTTAATTGCGCCTGTTTGCCCAAGGCTTCCTGCAGGTAGTTCTCGCCAAAATCGTGCATCCCGGCGGCGTAGGCCTCGCGCACGGCTTGCGCGGGTTTGGTCTTGCTCACGGCCAGCAGGTGGATGCTGTTTTCGTCACGTTGCACGGCGTGGGCCGCGGCACGGATCCGCTCGCTAACCAGGCCAATGTTGTCTGCTATCGTCGACATTCAAGATGCACCCGTGGATATGGAGTCCGCGGCATTCTACTGGAAATGGAAAGCTCTATGGATATCACTGAATTGCTGGCGGCCAGCGTGCGCCGTGGCGCCTCCGACCTGCATTTGTCGGCCGGCCTGGCACCGATGCTGCGTGTCGATGGCGAGGTCTGGCCTCTGGAAGGCCCGGTGCTCACGCCCCCGCAAGTTGCGGACTTATTGAGCCCCTTGCTCAACAGCTACCAACAAAAGGATTTCAAAACATCTCTTGAAACCGATTTTGCCTTCGAACTGCCGAGCGTGGCGCGGTTCCGGGTGAACGTATTTCAGCAGGACCGCGGCATGGGGGCGGTGTTTCGCACCATTCCCGCCGAGGTGCAGAGCCTTGAAAGCCTCGGGCTGGGGGCGGTATTCCAGCGGATCGCGCAACTGCCGCGCGGCCTGGTGCTGGTCACCGGGCCGACCGGGTCGGGCAAGTCCACCACGCTGGCGGCGATGATCGACTACCTCAACGGGCATCGACGCCAGCACATCCTCACCCTCGAAGACCCCATCGAATTTATCCACAGGCCGAAAATGGCCTTGATCAACCAGCGCCAGGTGCACCGCGATACCCACAGCTTTTCGGCGGCGCTGCGTTCGGCTCTGCGTGAAGACCCGGATGTGATTCTGGTGGGCGAATTGCGCGACCTTGAGACCATCCGCCTGGCGCTGACCGCCGCTGAGACCGGGCACCTGGTATTTGGCACCCTGCACACCACCTCGGCCGCAAAGAGCGTGGACCGGCTGGTGGACGTGTTCCCGGCAGCGGAAAAGGCCATGGTGCGCTCGATGCTCTCGGAATCGTTGCAGGCGGTGGTGTCGCAAGTGCTGGTCAAGAAAATCGGCGGCGGGCGGGTGGCGGTTCACGAGATCATGCTGGGGACACCGGCTATTCGTAACTTGATCCGTGAAGACAAAGTGGCGCAGATGGTCTCGGCGATCCAGACCGGTGGGGCGCTGGGGATGAAAACGTTGGACATGAGCTTGAAGGCGTTGGTCAGCGAGGGGTTGATCAGCCGGGAAGATGCGCGGGGGCAGGCGAGGGTGCCTGGGGACATCTGAGGTCTTGCGGGCAATGAAAATCAAATGTGGGAGCGGGCTTGCCCGCGAATGCGCAGTGTCAGTCACCAGCTTGGTTGACTGATCTAACGCATTCGCGAGCAAGCCCGCTCCCACATTGGTTACCGCGTATCAGACTGAAATCAGCGCTGCACAACCCGCAGGTTGTTGTTCTGCTCTTTCGGCAGAACCCGTTTGGCAATCACGTAGTTCTTGTCCCAGAACGGCTTTTTCAGTGTGTCGATGCTTACCGACTTGCCACGACGCGGTGCGTGGATGAAGCGGTCGTTGCCCAGGTAGATGGCAACGTGATTGACCTGGCGGCTCTTGAGCTTGAAGAACAACAGGTCGCCCGGTTTCAGGTCTTTACGATCAACCTTCAGCCCGTGACCGGCGGCCATGGCGTTGGAAGTGCGTGGCAAATCCACCGCTTTGACGTCATTAAACGCATATTTCACCAAACCACTGCAGTCGAACCCTTTACTTGGGCTGCTGCCGCCCCAACGATAAGGAGTACCGAGCACATTAACCGCGCGGCTGAGGACGTTGCTGCTTTGTTTGGTGTTGACTGCCATCAGGCCGGCGGTTGCTTTACCGTGGGCCTTGCTCACTTGAGTCGGGCGGTTGACGGTCAGCTTTACCGACTTGGCGGTGCCTGGTGTGCTGTGAACTTTAGGGGTGAAACCGTTAACGTTAGGAAGACGTTGCTCACGATTGGTGGCGTGGGCGGCCAGTGGCATTAATAGGCAGATGGTTAGCCATGTCTTGAAAAATGGTCGCATTAGGCGTGGCTCTTTTTGGTTTGCGCGCAACTTTATAACAGCTTTTTGTGTCGTTCTAAGGCCGTTTGTCGACTGAACCCTGGGGTCAAATTCAGGAAAAACGCGACGAATTGCCGCTATTGTCCTGCAGAGGTCAGGTGGCATAAGGCTTTGCGGGAAGGAAGATACCATTTGCCGTGCGTCGGGCGCCCGTAAAAAAGTCACAAAGAAAATGAAAAAATTTATCTATCGAGGCAAAAGAGGTACTCCATGAACACCTATCGACAGGATGTGATGCAGCAGGACACCCACAGCAAGGTGATCGGTTACCTGCTGTGGATTTTCGGTTTTACCGGGGCGCACCGCTTCTATTACGGCAAGCCGGTGACCGGGACGATCTGGTTTTTCACCTTTGGACTTTTCGGGATCGGCTGGCTGATCGACTTGTTCCTGATCCCCGCCATGGACCGTGAAGCAGACCTGCGTTTTACCGCCGGGCCGATCGAATACAACGTGGCCTGGGTACTGTTGGCGTTCCTGGGCGTGTTCGGGCTGCACCGCATGTATCAGGGCAAATGGATCACCGGCCTGATCTACCTGCTGACCGGCGGTTTGTTCCTGGTGGGCGTGCTGTATGACTTCTGGACGCTGAATACGCAGGTTTCGATCCGCAATGCCGAGCGCAACAACGGCCGATAAGCGCGCATACATTCAATGCGAGCACGGGCAATGTGGGAGCCGGGCTTGCCCGCGATAGCATCACCTCGGTTTGGCTGAAAGACCGAGGTGCCTGCATCGCAGGCAAGCCCGCTCCGACGGTGGCCACTTTAGATTTTGCGATCTATCAGGCCTGGTAGCTGATCCGCCCATCCACCAAGGTGTACCGCACCGTCGCCGGCAGGCTATGGCCGATGAACGGGCAGTTTTCACCCTTGGACAGCCAGTGTTCCCCGGCAACCGTGGAGCTGGTCGGATCAAACAGCACCAGGTCCGCCGCCGAACCCACCGCCACCTTGCCCGCCGGTAGCCGCAAGGCCTCAGCCGGGCCGGCACTCAGGCGCGCCAACAGCGTTGGCAGGTCGAGCAGACCGTCTTGCACCAGGGTCATCGCCAGCGGCAGCAGCAGTTCGACACTGCTGATGCCCGGCTCGGTCGCGCCAAACGGCGCCAGCTTGGCATCACGCTCGTGGGGTTGGTGGTGGCTGGAGATTGCCGACACCACACCCGACTTCACGGCCGCGCGCAAACCGTCACGGTCGGCCAGCGTGCGCAGGGGTGGCTGCACGTGGTAAAGGCTGGAGAAATCGATCAGCGCTTCATCGGTCAAAATCAGCTGGTACAACGCCACGTCCGCCGTCACCGGCAGGCCGCGCGCTTGTGCCTGGGCGATCAGGGCCACGCCGCGCGCGCTGGTCAACTGGCTGAAGTGCGCACGCACGCCACTTTGCTCCACCAGCAGCAGATCACGGGCCAGGGCCACGGTTTCAGCGGTTTCCGGGATGCCCGGCAGGCCGAGGAAACTGGCGACGGCGCCTTCATGGGCCAGGCCGCCTTCGGCCAGGTCGCGGTCCTGGGAGTGGAAGATCACCGTCAGGTCGAAGGTGGCCGCGTATTCCAGGGCGCGGCACAGCGTGCGCGTGCTGCGAAAACTTTCCAGCCCGTTGCCGAATGCCACGCAACCGGCGTCGCGCAGGGCGATCAGCTCGGCGAGTTGTTCGCCTTCCAGGCCTTTGCTCAGCGCGCCAATGGGGAACACTTTGCAATTGCCGGCTTCGCGGGCGCGGTCCAGGATCAGCTCGGTCACCGCCGAGGTGTCCAGGATTGGCTTGGTGTGCGGCGGGCAGCACAGGCTGGTGACGCCACCGGCAGCGGCGGCGCGGGTTTCACTGGCGATGGTGCCCTTGCGGCTGTAACCCGGTTCGCGCAGGGCGACGTTCAGGTCGACCAAACCAGGCGCGGCCACCAGGCCTTTGGCGTCGATCGTCTCGCTGGCGTTGAATCCCGCAGGCGCAGCGCCAATGGCGAGGATCTTGCCGGCTTCCAGGTGAAGATCGGTAACTTGATCCAGGCCGCTGGCCGGATCGATGACTCGGGCGCCGAGAATGCTGAGCTTCACTGGGCGTTCTCCTGCTCGAATTGACGTTGCGCGGTTTGCCCGCTCATGGCCATGGACAACACCGCCATGCGCACGGCGATGCCGTAGGTGACTTGATTGAGGATCACCGATTGGCTGCCGTCGGCCACCGCCGACTCAATCTCAACCCCACGGTTGATCGGCCCTGGGTGCATCACGATGGCATCCGGCTTGGCGCCGGCCAGCCGCGCGGTGGTCAGGCCGAACAGGCGGTAGAACTCACCTTCGCTCGGCAGCAGGCCACCGGCCATGCGCTCGCGTTGCAGGCGCAGCATGATCACCACGTCTACGTCCTTGAGGCCTGGGGTCATGTCGGTGTAGACCTTGACGCCGTACTGCTCGATACCAATCGGCAGCAGGGTTTTCGGCGCGATCACGCGGATGTCCGGGCAACCCAGGGCTTTGAGAGCCAGCATGTTCGAGCGCGCGACCCGCGAGTGCAGGATGTCGCCGACGATGGCCACCGAGAGGTTTTCAAAACCGCCCTTGTGCCGACGGATCGTCAGCATGTCGAGCATGCCTTGGGTTGGGTGCGCGTGACGGCCGTCGCCGCCGTTGATGATTGCCACGTTCGGGCACACATGCTCGGCGATGAAGTGTGCGGCGCCGGAGTCGCCGTGGCGCACCACGAACATGTCGGCGGCCATGGCTTCGAGGTTGCGCAGGGTATCGAGCAGGGTCTCGCCCTTGCTCGCCGACGAGGTCGACACGTTCAGTGTGATCACGTCGGCCGACAGTCGCTGGGCCGCCAGTTCAAAGGTGGTGCGGGTGCGGGTGGAGTTCTCGAAGAACACATTGCAGATGGTCTTGCCGCGCAGCAGCGGGACCTTCTTCACCGCGCGGCCACCGACTTCGAGGAACGAGTCGGCGGTGTCGAGGATTTCAGTCAGCAGTTCGCGGGGCAAACCGTCGAGGGACAAGAAGTGTTGCAACTGGCCCTGAGCATTGAGCTGCAGCGGGCGCTTGGCATCTAGAGGCGTCATCGCGGGGACTCTGTACAAGGCGGTTTAAAGGGCAAGGTCTTGCAGTTCGAGTTCGAGCGGCGTGGGACCGGACAATTTTACCCGCTGGTGGGCCTCCAGGGACAGGGTGGCACCGACCACATCCGGGCTGATCGGCAATTCGCCAGCGTCCAGGTCGAGCAGGCACACCAGCGTCACGCTGGCCGGGCGGCCGTAATCGAACAACTCGTTCATGGCGGCGCGGATGGTGCGGCCGCTCATCAGCACGTCGTCGATCAGCACCAGGTGCTGGCCTTCGATCTCGAACGGCAGGGCCGAAGGGCGCACCTGCGGGTGCAGGCCGTTCTGGCTGAAGTCGTCGCGGTAGAAAGACACGTCCAGCGTGCCCAGCGGCGAATCACTGCCCAGCTCTTTCAGCAACGCTTGGGCCACCCACACACCACCGGTGCGAATGCCGATGAAGCGCGGTTCGCTGATGGCACGGTGTTGCAAGTGCGCCTTGAGGCGAATCGCCATCTGGCTGATCAGGTCGGCGGGATTGGGCAGGCTCATGGTGGCTCCTTCAAGGCCTCGCGCAGGCAAGGTCCGGGCTCAAACGTAAAAAGACGCGGCAAGCCGCGTCAGTCAGGATTCAAATAAAGCGGTGTTTTCATCCAGCCAACCCTGCAACAGCAGGGCGGCCGCGATGGCGTCCACCGGGTTGTCGCGGTAGCTGCCTTTCTGCCCGCCACGGTCACGGCGCTCACCCTTGGCTTCAAAGGTGGTCAGGCGCTCGTCGTGGGTATAGAAGGGCAGGTTGTAGCGGCCATTGAGGCGGCGGGCGAACTTTTCGGCGCGCAGGCACATGTCGCTGGGGGTGCCGTCCATGTTCAAGGGCAGGCCGACCACGACGGCGTCGGGTTTCCACTCCTTGATCAGGGCCTCGACCTGGTTCCAGTCCGGCACGCCGTTCTGGGCCTTCAAGGTGCACAACTCGCGGGCCTGGCCGGTAATCACCTGGCCGACCGCTACGCCGATCTGTTTGGTGCCGTAGTCAAAACCGAGGATCAAGCGCAAGGCCATCAGGCGTGCCCCGCCTGGCTGGTCAGCAGGTTGAGGTTGACCCGCAACTTGGCTGCCGCCGCTTCCAGGCGCAGCTCGCTGGCGGTGTTGAATAGAATGTCGGCGTCAAACGGGCAAGTCAGCCAGGCATTGCTGGCCAGTTCGGCTTCCAGTTGCCCGGCTTCCCAGCCGGCGTAGCCGAGGGTGATCACGCTTTGCTCAGGCCCCACGCCGTCGGCGATGGCGAACAACACGTCCTGGGACGTGGACAACGACACACCTTCGAGGTCGACCGTGGCCTGGAACTTTGGCCCGGTGGGGTGCAGCACAAAACCGCGGTCGGTCTGCACCGGCCCGCCGATGTAGATCGGTACGTTTTGGCAGCGCGCCGGTGGGTCGATCTCGGGGCGCAGTTGCTCAAGAATGTCGGCCAGGTTCAGCTCTTGCGGGCGGTTCACCACCAACCCCATGGCACCATTGGCCGTATGCTCGACGATGTAGGTCAAGGTTTGCGCAAAGTTCGGGTCGGCCATATGCGGCATGGCGATCAGGAATTGGTGCTTGAGGTAGGTCGGGCTGACATTTTTCATGTCCGCTAGTGTGGCGTCGGAGGGGCGAACTGACAAGCTGCGGCGGACGCTAATTGTGGTAAGCGGGCTTGCCGTGGCGGGTGGACTTGTCGTGACGAGCGAGCTGTTGTGGCGAGCGGGCTTGCCTCGCGTTGGGGCGCGAAGCAGCCTTGAAATCTGGCGCTGTGGTCTTTCAGGCAGCGCGCGGTGGCCCTGTTGGGGGCCGCTTCGCAGCCCAGCGCGGGGCAAGCCCGCTCGCCACGACAGCCCCGCTCGCCACACGGGCCTGCAGCCTTTGGCAGGGTGTAGGAACGATCAGTTACTGGAAAGCCGATCACCCCGGGCAAACTTCCAGGTGCGGATGATTTCCAGGCGGTCTATGTCGTTCAAGTCGCCGGTAAACGGCGCGAAAGGCGCGGCCAGGCGCACGATGCGCTGGGCCGCCTGGTCCAGCAACGGTTGGCCGGACGACTCCAGCACCTGCACTTCATATAACGAACCGTCGCGGTTGATCGACACCAGTAAGCGCAAATTGCCATAGATCTGCTGGCGCCGGGCTTCGTCCGGGTAGTTGAGGTTGCCGATGCGTTCGACCTTCTTGCGCCATTCGTCCTTATACCAGGCGCCTTTGTCGCGCATGGTCGAGGCGGCGTTCAGGCGATAGATGCGCGGGCGCTTGGCGTACAACTGTTGTTCGTTGGCCAGTTCGGCTTCGAGGCTGGAGATCTGGTCGGAGAGCTGTGAGCTGTCGAAGGTCGGCGCCGGCTTGACCGGCTCGGGCTGCGGCTCGGTCTTGGTTTTCTCGCGCTGGGTCGGGGCTTTTTGCGGTTTCGGCGCAACAGTGGTCACGGCGGCCTTGGGCGCGGCCTGCTTGACCTCAGGCTTGGGCGTCGGCGGCGGGGTGACTTTATTCACCTTGTTGTCCTGGAACGGCGCCACTTCGGTGGTCTTGGGCACGGCCTTTTTGTCGAGCGTGCCGCTGCCTTGCTGATTGTCCTGGGCGAGAAAGTCAGCCTTTTCGGGCTTTTTTTCGCTCTTGAACGTGGCGAGGGTGATTTCCAGGGTTTTGGTGATCTGCTTGGGCTCGGCAAAGGTGAAACCCAGGCCGAGTAACAAGGCGAGGTGGATCAGCGCTGCCAGAAACAGGGTAAATCCGAGCCGATCAGCCGGGCGCACGCCGCTGTGGGAGAGTTCGGGGGGCAGATCGGGCGGGAGCGTCATGACAAAAAAACCAACATCGCGCGTTTCACAGGTGCCGCATGATAACGCAATGTTGGTGTGTGTCCGGCTGTTCTATGTCACTTGGCTTGCAGCTTGCGCTCGATGGCTGCCATCAACATTTCGCCGATGTTCGTGCCAAATGCGTTGTCGATCTCGCGAATGCAGGTCGGGCTGGTGACGTTGATTTCGGTGAGATTCTCACCAATTACGTCCAGTCCTACGAACAGCAGGCCTTTTTCGCGCAGGGTTGGGCCTACTTGGGAAGCGATCCAACGGTCTTTGTCCGACAGTGGTCGCGCTTCACCGCGACCGCCAGCTGCCAGGTTGCCACGGGTTTCGCCTGCGGCCGGGATGCGCGCCAAGCAATAATCCACCGGCTCGCCGTCGATCATCAGGATGCGTTTGTCGCCGTCCTTGATCGCCGGAATGTAAGCCTGGCCCATGATCTGCTGGGTGCCCAGCGCGGTCAGGGTTTCCAGGATCACCGACAGGTTAGGGTCGCCGGCACGGTGGCGGAAGATCGACGTGCCGCCCATGCCGTCCAGCGGCTTGAGGATCACGTCGCCGTGCTTGGCGGCGAATTCACGCAACACGTCGGCGCGGCGGCTCACTACGGTAGGCGGCGTGCACTGTGGGAACAGGGTGGCGAACAGCTTTTCATTGCAGTCGCGCAGACTTTGCGGTTTGTTGACGATCAGCACGCCAGCCCGCTCGGCCTGTTCCAGCAAGTAAGTGGAGTAGACGAATTCCATGTCGAACGGCGGGTCCTTGCGCATCAGGATCACGTCCAGATCGCTCAAGGGGCTGTCGATTTCATCCGCAAGCTCGAACCACTTTTCAGGGTTGGCAAACACCTGCAGCGGGCGCATGCGTGCGCGGGCCTCGCCGTCGCCCTGGTAAAGGTCCGGCTGCTCCATATAGAACAGCGTCCAGCCGCGGGCCTGGGCGGCCAGGAGCATGGCCAGCGAACTGTCCTTTTTATAGGAAATGCTGGCAATAGGGTCCATGACAATGCCGACGCGAACGCTCATGGGGGATTTCCTCTAGCAAATTAGGGCGCATAAAAGTGGCGTCAGAGTGGCGCTGCGGCTGTTGTGGGTCAAGGAAAAACCACCTGGCCGGTTGCTCGATAGATTGCGCCCGGAGACTGTGCTAAAAAGACTCCCACGGTGCAGCAGCCCTTGAATTCCAAGGCTTGCAGCGCTCATCCTGTGCAACATCAGACAGTACACACCGAAAACCGATTCGCTGTGGCGATGGTAGAGCAGATATGGAACAGCATTCCAACGCCTTGAGAGTGATGGTGATCGACGATTCGAAAACGATCCGCCGCACCGCCGAGACCCTGTTGAAGAACGTGGAGTGCGAAGTCATCACGGCCATCGACGGTTTCGATGCACTGGCCCGGATTGTTGATCATCACCCGCACATTATCTTTGTCGACATCATGATGCCGCGCCTGGATGGCTATCAAACCTGCGCGCTGGTGAAGAACAACCCGGCGTTCAAGTCGATTCCGGTGATCATGTTGTCCTCCAAGGACGGCCTGTTCGACAAGGCCAAGGGGCGCATCGTGGGTGTCGATCAGTTTTTGACCAAGCCTTTCAGCAAGGAAGAACTGCTGAGCGCGATCAAGGCCTACGTGCCCGGCTTCGCCGCAGTAGAACAAGCACACTGACACCGCCTCACAAGGGCCGGCGTCCACCAATGTAGTGGGGAAAACCATGGCACGTGTTCTGATCGTCGACGATTCGCCGACCGAAATGTACAAACTGACCGGCATGCTGGAAAAGCACGGCCACCAGGTCCTCAAAGCCGAAAACGGCGCAGACGGCGTGGCCCTGGCCCGTCAGGAAAAGCCCGACGCCGTGCTGATGGACATCGTGATGCCGGGCCTCAATGGCTTTCAGGCCACCCGCCAGCTGTCCAAGGAGCCGGAAACCAACGGCATCCCGATCATCATCATCACCACCAAGGATCAGGAAACCGACAAGATCTGGGGCGCACGCCAGGGCGCCAAGGATTACCTGACCAAACCCGTGGACGAAGACACTCTGATCGCCACCCTGAACAAGGTGTTGGCCGGCTGACGGCACGCCATCATGACCGAGTCACAAACCGCCTTCGAGCTGCTGCTGGACATCGACCGCCGCTGCCGCCTGCTGGCCGCCGACCTGCCGTCCCAGGAAACCCGCCTGCAACGTTGGAGCGGGATCGGTTTTCGCCTGGGGCCGTATTGGTACGTGGCGCCGATGGGCGAAGTCGCCGAGGTGTTGCATGAACCGCGCTGCACCTTGATGCCCGGCGTCAAGCCCTGGGTCAAAGGCGTGGCCAACCTGCGTGGGCGTTTACTGCCGGTGATGGACCTGGGCGGGTTCCTCGACCTCGGGCTGTCCAGGGCCCGCAAGCAACGGCGGGTGCTGGTGGTGGAATTCAACGACTTGTTTGTCGGGCTGCTGGTGGACGAGGTGGTGGGCATGCAGCATTTCGCACAAGACGCACTGTTGGCGAGCACCGCGCCCACCGCGCCGTTTATCCAGGGCCAGTTCGACAGTGACCAGCTGTGGCAGGTCTTCAGCCCCTTCGCTTTGGCCCAGGCCCCAGGCTTCATGGATGTCGCCGCATGACCACCGCTACCACGCCCAAACCGCAAGCCGCATCGCGCAGCCGTTCGCAGATCATCGTGCTGTTTATCGCGCTGATCGTGTTCATCATGCTGTTGTTCGCCAACTTCGCGTACCTCAATACCCAGTCCACGTACGACAAACAGTACATCGGCCACGCCGGTGAGCTGCGCGTGCTGTCGCAGCGCATCGCCAAGAACGCCACCGAAGCCGCCGCCGGCAAGGCGGCCGCGTTCAAGCTGCTGGGCGATGCACGCAACGACTTCGCCCAGCGCTGGGGCTATCTGAAAAAAGGCGACACCGAGACCGGCCTGCCGGCTGCACCCAACGCGGTACGCGCCGAAATGCGCGCGGTGCAGACCGACTGGGAAGCGCTGCTGAAAAACACCGACGCGATTCTCGCCAGCGAACAGACCGTGTTGTCGTTGCACCAAGTGGCCGCGACCCTTGCCGAAACCGTGCCGCAATTGCAGATGGAATCGGAAAAGGTCGTCGACATTCTGCTGCAACGCGGCGCCCCGGCCAGCCAGGTGGTGTTGGCCCAGCGCCAATCATTACTGGCCGAACGCATCCTCGGCGCAGTCAATACCGTGTTGGCCGGCGACGAAACCTCGGTGCAGGCCGCCGATGCCTTTGGCCGCGACGCCAACCGTTTTGGCCAAGTGCTTAACGGCATGCTCCAGGGCAACGCCGGCCTGCGCATTGCTCAGGTTGAAGACCACGACGCCCGTGCACGGCTGGCGGAAATCGCCGAGCTGTTTGAATTTGTCTCCGGCTCCGTGGATGAAATTCTTGAAACCTCGCCGCAGCTGTTCCAGGTACGCGCCTCGGCGAGCAATATTTTCAACCTGTCGCAAACCCTGCTCGATGAAGCCTCGCACCTGGCCACCGGGTTTGAAAACCTCGCCAGCGGGCGCAGCTTCGACACCATCGGCGGCTACGTATTGGGCTTGCTGGCGCTGACCTCGATCATTCTGATCGGCCTGGTGATGGTGCGCGAGACCAACCGCCAGCTGCATGAAACCGCTGAGAAAAACGAGCGCAACCAGAACGCGATCATGCGCCTGCTCGATGAAATCGAAGACCTGGCCGATGGTGACCTGACGGTGACCGCCTCGGTCACCGAAGACTTCACCGGCACCATCGCCGACTCCATCAATTATTCCGTGGACCAGCTGCGCGATCTGGTGGCGACCATCAACCTCACGGCCGGGCAAGTGGCCGGCGCGGTGCAGGAAACCCAGGCCACCGCCATGCACCTGGCCCAGGCCTCGGAGCATCAGGCCCAGCAAATCGCCGAGGCTTCTACCGCGATCAACCAGATGGCCCAATCCATCGACCAGGTGTCGGCCAACGCCGCCGAGTCTTCGGCGGTGGCGGAGCGCTCGGTGGAAATCGCCAACAAGGGCAATGAGGTGGTGCACAACACCATCCACGGCATGGACAACATTCGCGAGCAGATTCAGGACACCGCCAAGCGCATCAAACGCCTGGGCGAGTCGTCCCAGGAGATTGGCGACATCGTCAGCCTGATCGACGACATTGCCGATCAGACCAACATCCTTGCCCTCAACGCCGCGATTCAGGCGAGCATGGCCGGTGATGCCGGGCGCGGGTTTGCCGTGGTGGCCGACGAAGTTCAGCGGTTGGCCGAGCGCTCGTCCGCCGCCACCCGCCAAATTGAAACCCTGGTGCGGGCGATCCAGACCGACACCAACGAAGCGGTTATTTCCATGGAACAGACCACCACCGAAGTGGTGCGTGGCGCGCGGCTGGCGCAAGACGCCGGGGTGGCGCTGGAAGAGATCGAAGGCGTGTCGAAAACCCTGGCAGCGTTGATCCAGAGTATTTCCAACGCGGCGCAGCAACAGACCTCGTCGGCGGGGCAGATTTCCCTGACGATGAACGTGATCCAGCAGATCACCACGCAGACGTCATCGGGCTCGACCGCCACGGCGGAGAGCATCGGCAACCTGGCAAAAATGGCCAGCCAGTTGCGCCGGTCGGTGTCAGGTTTCACGTTGCCAGCCGCCAAGCAGGTGGACGATTGAAATGCTATCCAACTGTGGGAGCGGGCTTGCTCGCGAATGCGGTGTATCAGTCAGCTGATCTATTAGCTGGCCCACCGCTTTCGCGAGCAAGCCCGCTCCCACATTGGATCTCCTTTTGATTTGAGATCTTGGCAACACACGCAATTCACGAATTCTAAGCGGAGCAGTTATGGTTGATCGGCACGACTACGTGGCCCTCGAATGGGTCAAGGGCGACATTGCCGAAACCCTGAAACAGGCCCGTTCGGCGCTGGACACGTTTGTCGAAACCCGCGACAGCGACGCCATTGCCGAGTGCCTGGCCGGCATCCACCAAGTGCATGGCGCGCTGCAAATGGTCGAGTTCTACGGCGCGGCGCTGCTGGCCGAAGAGATCGAAGCACTGGCCCTGGCCCTGCAGGCCGAGCGCGTCAGCCAGCGCGATGAAAGCATCCGCCTGCTTCAACAGGCCCTCGGCCAACTGCCGCTGTACCTCGACCGCGTGCACAGCGCCCGCCGCGACCTGCCATTGGTGGTGTTGCCGCTGCTCAACGACCTGCGCAGTGCGCGCGGTGAAAGCCTGCTGTCGGAGACCAGCCTGTTCAGCCCGCAACTGTTGTCGATTGCGCCGTTGCCCGACGAGGCCTTGGCCCAGCGCATGCTGCCGGACCTTCACGAGCAACTGCGTCAGTGGCATCAATTGCTGCAACAGGCCCTGGCCGGGCTGTTGCGTGAAGACCACGGCCCCAGCAACCTGGAAGACATGGCGCGGGTGTTCGCGCGCCTCGAAGCGCTGTGCCAGGGCGCGCCATTGCTGCCATTGTGGCAAGTCACCTCGGCGCTGGTCGAAGGCATGCTCACCGGCGTGATCGCCAACAGCCCGGCGCTGCGCAGCCTGCTCATGGCCAGCGACAAGCAACTCAAGCGCCTGCTGGCCCAGGGCATCGGCGGCATCAACCAGCCAGCGCCGGATGAGCTGCTTAAAAGCCTGTTGTTCTACGTGGCCAAGGTCACCCGGCCGACGCCGCGCATGCAAAGCCTCAAGGAACGTTACGGGCTGGATGAAGCCTTGCCCGACAGCGCGGTGGTCGATGCCGAGCGTGCACGTTTGGCTGGACCTGACCGCAATGCCATGGGCTCGGTGCTCGGCGCCTTGTGCGAGGAGCTGGTGCGGGTCAAGGAGCGCCTCGACCTGTTCGTGCGCAGCGACCGCCAACACACCAACGACCTCGATGCCTTGCTGGCGCCACTGCGCCAGATCGCCGACACCTTGGCGGTGCTGGGCTTTGGCCAGCCGCGTAAGGTCATCATCGATCAACTTGCGGTGGTGCTGAGCCTGGTGCAGGGCCAGCGCGAACCCAATGACGCGGTGTTGATGGATGTTGCCGGCGCCTTGCTCTACGTGGAGGCCACGCTGGCGGGCATGGTGGGCACCGTCGAGCCGGAAAGCCGTGAAGAAAGCCGCCTGCCTACCACCGACCTGACCCAGATTCATCAATTGGTGATCCGCGAATCCTGCCAATGCTTGCGTCAGGCCAAAGAGCTGGTGATCGATTGCCTTGAGGCCGATTGGGACCGCCAGCGCCTGGAGTCGCTGCCCGAGCTGCTCAGCCAGGTGCGCGGCGCGTTGGCGATGATTCCGCTGCCACGCGCGGCGAGCTTGATGCGTGGTTGCACCCACTATGTCGATGAACAGTTGATGACCAGCGCTGCGCCGCCGCCCGAAGCGCAGCTGGCGCATTTCGCCGACGTGGTCAGCAGCCTCGAATACTACCTGGAACGCATGCTCCAGGACCCCGACGCCGCCGGCGAACGCGTGCTGGAGCTGGCCACCCAAGGCCTGGCTGCACTCGGCTACCTGCCGGTCGAAAAGCCTTGGCGCCAAGCGCTGGTCGCGCCGGATGGGGCATTGTCGAGCGAGAGCGCGCCGAGCCAGTCCCAGTTCGATGCATTGGCCAGCCCCACGTCGCGCCTGAACCCACCCGCCCAGCACCGCCCCGGCAGCCTGCTGCCGCCGCCGGCCGGTGAGGCCTCCATCGACGATGAGCTGCGCGAAGTCTTCCTCGAAGAAACCGACGAAGTCCTCGACGTGTTGCATCGCTACTTGCCCAACAGCGCGGATAAAACCGCCCAAAGCGAGATGCGGCGTGCCTTCCACACGCTCAAAGGCAGCGGCCGGATGGTCCGCGCCCTGGTACTGGCCGAGCTGGCCTGGGCGGTGGAAAACCTGCTTAACCGCGTGCTCGAACGCAGCGTGGCGCTCGACGCCGAGGTGCAACACGTGCTGGATGAAGCCGTGGCCTTGCTGCCGGAGCTGATCGCCGACTTTGCGGCCGACGACCAACGCCAGCGCGACGAAGTCGACGCCCTGGCGGCCCGTGCCCACGCCTTGGCCAGCGGCACTCAACCGGTCGCAGAGCCCCATGACCCGATGTTGCTGGAGATCTTTCGCAACGAAGCCCAAAGCCACCTGGAAAGCCTCAACCACTTTCTGCAACAGGCCGCCGAGCATGTGCCGCTGCAAGTCAGCGATGAACTGCAACGTGCCCTGCACACCCTCAAGGGCAGCGCCTACATGGCTGGCGTGTTGCCGATGGCTGAACTGGCGCGACCGCTCGATCACCTGACCCGCGAATACAAGGCCCACCGCCTGCCGCTGGACCTGGATGAAGTGGAACTGCTGCTGGAAGCCGAAGGCCTGTTCCAGCGCGGGTTGCGTCAGCTGGACAGTGATCCGCTGGTGCCGATCAAGGGCGCGCCGGATTTGATCAGCCGCACGCAAAGCCTGCTCGACCAACAACTGCAAGCCTTGCTCGACGCGCCCAACACCGGGCTGCGCATCAAGCGCGACCCGCAACTGATCAGCAACTTCCTGGCCCAGGGCATGGACATCCTGCTGGACGCCGAAAGCCTGCTGCGCCGCTGGCAGCAACACCCCGGCGAACGCCAGGAGCTGACCGCGCTGCTGGACGAATTGACCACCCTGGGCGAGGGCGCGCACATCGCCGACCTGCACGCCATCGACGAACTCTGCGAAGCCTTGCTCGACCTCTATGGCGCTGTGGAAGAGAGCAGCCTGGCGGTCAGCGAACGGTTTTTCCATGAGGCCGAACAGGCCCATGAAGCGCTGATCAACATGCTCGACCAACTGGCGGCCGGCCAGGAAATCAACCCGGCGCCGGCGCGGGTAGACGCCCTGCGCGAATTGCTGGATGAAGCCCTCGACCCGTCCGCCACCGGCCTGATCAAAAGCGACGGCGGGCGCGCCCCGAGCATTTCCGAACTGGGCGCCGCCACGGCCCGGTTGGGCCAGGACACGGCGATGGACGACGAGATCGTCGAGATTTTCCTGGAAGAGGCAGTGGACATCCTCGACAGTGCCGGGCAGTCGCTTAAACGCTGGCTGCTGGAGCCGGACAGCGCGGCGCCGTTGTCGTCGTTGCAGCGTGACCTGCACACCCTCAAGGGCGGCGCGCGCATGGCCGAAATCGGCCCGATTGGCGACCTCGCCCATGAGCTGGAATGCCTGTACGAAGGCCTGGTGGACCGCCGCTACAGTTACTCGACCGAACTGTCCCAAGTATTGATGGCCAGCCATGAGCGGCTGGCCTTGCAGCTCGATCAATTGCAAGACCACCAACCCCTGAGCGACTCCAGTGACTTGATCGCTCAGTTGCGCGCGTTGCGCCAGAACAACGCGCCCGCGACTGCGCCCACAGAACCTGAAACCGCAGCGGCTGATCCCGAGTTGCTGGATATCTTCCTCGAAGAAGCCGCCGACATTCTCGACAGTTCAAGCAGCGCATTGCTGCGTTGGCAGGCCGAGCCGAGCAATCGCCAGGAGGTGGAAACCTTGCTGCGCGACTTGCACACCCTCAAGGGCGGCGCGCGCATGGTCGAAATCGGGCCGATTGGCGATTTGGCCCATGAACTGGAGTTTCTCTACGAAGGCTTGTCTGCCGGTTTGCTCGCGCCGTCGCCGGAACTGTTCGCCTTGCTGCAAGGCTGCCATGACCGCCTGGCGCAGATGATCGACGCGGTGGCGGGCGGTTTGCCGGTGGGGTCGGTGGATAAACTCATCGAGCGCATCAGAAGCCTGGTGCACCCCGGTGATGAGCCGCTGGCGCCCGTAGCCTTGCCGGCCGGCAAGGCCGACGCGGCGGTGGACCCCGGCGCCGACATGGTGAAAATTTCCGCCGACTTGCTCGATGATCTGGTCAACCTGGCCGGTGAAACCTCGATCTTCCGTGGCCGTATCGAGCAGCAAGTCAACGACGCGCGTATCGCGCTCAACGAAGTCGAAACCACCATCGAGCGCATGCGTGACCAACTGCGCCGCCTCGACACCGAAACCCAGGGCCGCATTCTCAGTCGTCAGCAGGCCGAGGCCGAGCGCTTGGGTTATGAAGAATTCGACCCGCTGGAAATGGACCGTCATTCGCAACTGCAGCAGTTGTCGCGCGCGCTGTCCGAATCGGCCTCCGACCTGCTGGACCTCAAGGAAACCCTCGACCGCCGCAACGGGGATGCGCACAACCTGTTGCAGCAACAGGCGCGCATCAACACCGAGTTGCAGGAAGGCCTGATGCGTACGCGCATGGTGCCGTTTGAGCGCATGCTGCCGCGCCTCAAGCGCATCGTGCGCCAGGTGGCGGAGGAGTTGGGCAAGGACGTTGAATTTGTGGTCGGCAATGCCGAAGGCGAGATGGACCGCAACGTGCTGGAACGCATGGTGGCGCCGCTGGAGCATATGCTGCGCAATGCCGTCGACCATGGCCTGGAGTCCCGCGAGGCGCGCGTGTTGGCCGGTAAACCCGAGAAGGGCCGGATCAGCCTGGACCTGACCCACGAAGGCGGCGATATCGTCTTCGACATGCGCGATGACGGCGCCGGTGTGCCCCTGGACGCGGTGCGGCGCAAGGCGATCAAGCGCGGCCTGCTCGCGCCTGATCAAGAGATCAGCGACCGCGACGTGTTGCAGTTCATCCTGCAGCCGGGCTTTTCCACTGCCGAAAAAATCACCCAGATTTCCGGGCGCGGCGTGGGCATGGACGTGGTGCACGAAGAGGTGCGCCAGCTCGGTGGCTCGATGTTCATCGACTCGACGCCGGGTGCGGGCGTGCACTTTCGCATTCGCCTGCCGTTTACCGTGTCGGTCAATCGCGCGCTGATGGTGCAATGCGCGGACGACCAATATGCGATCCCGCTCAACACCATCGAAGGCCTGGTGCGCGTGCTGCCCCACGAGCTGGCGGGGCATTATCAGCAAGACCCGCCGCGCTATGAATACGCTGGTCAGCGCTATGAGTTGTTCTACCTCGGCGACCTGCTGCACACCGTCGCCCGGCCGAAACTGCTCGGCCAATACCAGCCAGTGCCGGTGTTGCTGGTGCAATGCAACGAGCGACGCGTGGCGGTGCACGTGGACGCCATGGCCGGTACGCGCGAGATCGTGGTCAAGGGCCTGGGGCCGCAGTTTGCCGGGGTGCAGGGGTTGTCCGGGGCGACGATTCTGGGCGATGGTCGCGTGGTGCTGATTATCGATTTGCTGGCGCACATCCGCGCCCGCCAACCGGCGTTGCCGGCGCAGTCGGTGGACGCGCCACTGGTCCTCAACGACCCGCTGAAAAAGCGCCCGCTGCTGGTGCTGGTGGTGGACGACTCGGTCACCGTGCGCAAAGTCACCAGCCGCCTGCTGGAGCGCAACGGCATGAACGTGCTCACCGCCAAAGACGGCATCGACGCCATCGCGCTGCTCGAAGAACACACCCCGGACCTGATGCTGCTCGACATCGAAATGCCACGCATGGACGGCTTCGAAGTGGCGATTCAGGTGCGCAACGACCCCCGGCTGATGCGCCTGCCGATCATCATGATTACCTCGCGCACCGGCCAGAAGCACCGCGACCGCGCCATGGCCATCGGCGTCAACGACTACCTCGGCAAGCCGTACCAAGAGTCGGTGCTGCTGGAAAGCATCGCCTACTGGAGCAAGTCCCATGCTTGACCATCGCACCAGCCAACTCACCGGCCTGCTGCTGCCCCTGGCCGACCGCCACCTGGTGCTGCCCAACGTCGCCATCGCCGAACTGATCGACTTCCAGCGCGGCGAACCCGCCAGCGATGCACCGCCGTGGTACCTGCGGCAAGTGACATGGCGCGATCGGCAATTGCCGCTGATCAGCTTTGAAGCCGTGTGCGGTGAAGCCAGCGTGACCGGTGAGCGCTCGCGGATTGTGGTACTGAATGCGCTGGGCGGGCGGCCGACGTTGAAGTTTATTGCGATGGTGATTCAGGGGATTCCGCGCTCGTACAAGTTGGATAGTCAGCTGAGTTATGTCGACGTGCCGCTGTGCCCGCTGGAACTGGCGGCGGTGCAGGTGGGCGAGCATGTGGCGAAAGTGCCGGATTTGATGGGGCTTGAAGCGTTGTTGGTCGAGTCCGGCCTCGCCTGAGCGTAATCCTTGTGAAGATCCACTGTGGGAGCTGGCTTGCCTGCCATGGCGGAGTGTCAGTCACTGCATCAACAACTGACCCACCGCTATCGCAGGCAAGCCAGCTCCCACACTGAATTGTGCTCGATCGCGCAAACCGCTCAGTCACCTCTTATGCTTTTTATCGTTTTCGGCGCGAACAGTGGATGTGTTATCAAATTCAATCAAACGTTAGGGTTTTCGTGACAAAAAATTGTCGTTGATGATCGTACCTTATCGCCATTTCGGATCTGCTAATGATGAGGGTTGATCGCTCACATGTCGGAATGGGATGGAGTTGCTGTAGGCGAGTTCTGCATTTGGATTAAGCGGGTTTTCAGGCCTGAGTGGAGTGGCTAGCTTCTGCGCTCCTCACTGCCTGCAAGGATCTGCAAATGGCCGTACCGTTAATGCCGCCCGGTGTTTCAATTTTTGAAAACATTGCGATATCTCGATGCAAACGTACTCATCTCAAACCGGGCTCGGCATTCGCCTATTCCTGGTTTTATTCTCAGGTCAGGGCTGCTGGCCCATGGAACTACAAGAGGCGAGGGCGCGAGTATGAGGCTTTTGGTAACTTCAATTACGGTGCCACAGGCACGGTGTTGGGCATTCCCGAGAATGTATTGCTGCGAGCCGCCGGTGTGGCTCAAACCGCCGCAAAAACCACCCTTCCGGATTTTGGAACATGGTGGGGCGGTGAGCCTTTTGGTGATGACCCACGGGACCAATATTGGATAAGAAAAGGTATTGAATATGCAATTTCGCAAGGCCACTAAGCGCCTCATACCGTTTCTGCGTAATTGCCTGCTTGTGGTCTGCCTGATCTATATCGGTGGCAGTTGGATCCTGTCGTCCGGAACTCCGGATCTGGATGAAGTGGTGTTGAAGCATTCATTGGGCAACGGCACCTCTATATACGGTGCGCGAGACGGCCAGGGCGGTGCGACGGTAGGATTTTCCTACAGGTACTACGTCCATGAGGACTTGGGGAGTGATCAGGAAATACTCACCGCATTAGTGTCTGCACATCCTTTTCTGAAAACCAAAGAGCCCGATGTTCAAGTGAGTGATGAGGGCGGTGCGCTGCACCTGATCATTCAGGGGAAGGTCTATGAGTACCACAGCTATGCGCTGGAGGGCCTTGGAGCGGTCAAGGTGATGATGGCTTTGTGATGGGTCAGTCTTCGGATTTTTCCTGCAAGATTTCGGGCTGTACATGAACTTGTTGTGGGTAGTCATGGCGGCTAGTCTTCGTCCCGTCATCGAAAAAACGGTGACACGGACGTGCAAGTCCGACGAAACTGTTTAGGCGTACAAACGCCCAGCCAACCACGGGCGTTTTTTGTGCTCGCTGCTTTATGGCGGCTGCGCGCAGGAGGTCTTTGGACCTGCTGGGTGTCCTAAACAGGCCCGGTCTTGCACACCTGCGCACGGTCGCCACCCTCATTCGCGTGCAAGCGAACGGTGGCGCTCCTTACTAACTGTTTAGGAGCTTTATCATGGCTAAACCCACCCCTAATCCGCCTCTCTTCACCGTCAACCCACACCAAAACACCGAAGCTCTACTGGTCAACGCCAGCGAAACCTTATCGTCGCTAAACGCCATGACCTGTAATCTTGCCTTCAACCTAGACACCTCCCAGCGCGCAATCATGCTCGGCATTCAGCAAATGGCCGAGTTGAGTCAGTTGCTGGTCGATAGAGCGCTGGAACACGTCAGCCCGACACCGGAAGGTTGAAGCGGTCCCAAAAAGGGATTGATCGGTCAGTGTTTGGGACCGCTATCTAACAGCCACCACCGAACAAATGTGGGAGCGGGCTTGCTCGCGAATGCAGGGTGTCAGTCGGTACATGAGTAACTGACCCACCGCATTCGCGAGCAAGCCCGCTCCCACATTTTGTTCTTCATTCGGCTCGAACCCAGTATTTGCTCATTGATCGTTTCCTATATCTCAACCGCCTAACACTTGATCGTTCCCAAAAAGGGACCTATCGTTCCCTTTTTGGGACTCTTTGGCCGTTGCCATGCAAATCTTGCCGCTCAGTGCTGCACTCTTCACCAACACCCAGCAGAAAGTGCTGGGCCTGCTTTTCGGCAAGCCCGATCAAAGTTTCTTCACCAATGAAATCGCGCGCTGGGCCCAGGTGGGCAAGGGCAGCCTTACCCGCGAGCTGGAGCGGTTGCAGCTGGCGGGCATCTTGAGCATGACGCGCCAAGGCAATCAGACCCACTACCAAGCCAACCCCCAATGCCCGATTTACTCGGAGTTGCTGGCCATCGTGCGCAAGACCCTGAGCCTGGACGAACCCTTGCGCAATGCATTGGCACCGTTCGTGGAGCAGATAACCTGGGCCTTTATCTACGGCTCCATCGCCAGGGGTGAGGCGCACTCATCCAGTGACATAGATCTGATGCTGATCGGCGAAAGCCTCAACTACAGTGAAGTCATGGAGCAGCTCATGCCGCTGGAAGAGCAGCTGGGCCGCACCATCAACCCGACGCTTTACACCCCCGAGGACTGGATCGGCAAATGGAATGCCGGGAACAGTTTTGTGCAGCGGGTCTTGGCACAGGACAAGATTAATCTGATTGGGGCCAACCCCCTGGAATCCATGGATGGACAGCAAAGCCAATCTGGAGAATCTGCAACGTAGTGGTGGCTTGAAGGCTGAGCCGCCGGATCGCAAGGAGTGTGATGGGCTGATGCGCTCAGCACGGGACCGGTTAACGGATGCGGGTAATCCACAGCTATCGTTCGCCAGTCGTTTCGACTTGGCCTACAACGCCGCCCACGCTATCGCGCTCACGGCTTTGCGCCTGCAAGGGTATCGTTCTGACAAACGCTATCTGGTCTTTCAATGTCTGATTCACTCCGCCGACGTGAACAAGGTGCAGGTGAGGTTACTGGCGTTGTGTCATGAACGCCGAAACCTGGCGGAATATGAAGGGTATATGGATGAGGACGAGGCGTTGCTGGGGCAGTTGATGGATGGCGCGACAGTACTGCTGAATGAAGTGGAAAACTTGTTGGCTGACCATTGGTGACAATGATGAGATTTCCCTGAACACCACCGAACAAATGTGGGAGCGGGCTTGCCCGCGAATGCGGTGGGTCAGTGACTTATGTACCGACTGACACCCTGCATTCGCGAGCAAGCCCGCTCCCACATTTTGATTTTCATTTGGTCCTAGCTCAGCGATTGCTGACGATCCATTACTCCAGCCGTAACGATCCGCCTTCGGGCTTGATTGATACCCCCCACGTTCACTCCTAAGGTACAGCCCACGACAGCAAACCCCGTGGAGCGACCATGACAACAACCATCACCCCCGACTCGCGCTGGACGCGGCGGCGCGACGAGAAGCAGCGGCGCCTCGGGCTGGTCAAAAAATACGCAGACGGGGCGGTGTTGCCCAGTGACAGAATCGTCGAGGCGCTGGAAGCGCTGATCCTCCCCGGCGACCGCGTGGTGCTGGAGGGCAATAACCAGAAGCAGGCCGACTTCCTCTCGCGCTCCCTGGCCAAGGCCGACCCGGCCAAGCTCCACGATTTGCACATGATCATGCCCAGCGTCGGGCGTTCCGAGCATCTGGACCTGTTTGAAAAGGGCATCGCGCGCAAGCTGGATTTCTCCTTTGCCGGCACCCAATCCCTGCGCATCAGCCAGTTGCTGGAAGACGGCCTGCTGGAAATTGGCGCGATCCACACCTACATCGAACTCTATGCGCGGCTGGTGGTGGACCTGATCCCCAACGTCGTGCTCTCGGCCGGTTTCATGGCCGACCGCGCCGGTAACATTTACACCGGTGCCAGCACCGAAGACACCCCGGCGTTGATCGAGCCGGCAGCATTCAGCGATGGCATCGTCATCGTGCAGGTCAACCAGTTGGTGGATGACGTCACCGATTTGCCCCGCGTCGACATCCCCGCAAGCTGGGTGGATTTTGTGGTGGTGGCCGACAAGCCGTTCTACATCGAGCCGCTGTTCACCCGCGACCCGCGCCATATCAAGCCGGTGCATGTGCTGATGGCGATGATGGCGATCCGTGGCATTTACGAAAAACACAATGTGCAGTCGCTCAACCACGGTATCGGTTTCAATACGGCCGCCATCGAATTGATCCTGCCGACCTACGGCGAATCCCTCGGCCTCAAAGGCAAAATCTGCCGCAACTGGACCCTCAACCCGCACCCAACCTTGATCCCTGCCATCGAAAGCGGCTGGGTCGAAAGCGTGCATTGCTTCGGTACCGAATTGGGCATGGAAAACTACATCGCCGCACGGCCTGATGTGTTCTTCACCGGCCGCGACGGCTCGATGCGCTCCAACCGCATGTTCTGCCAGCTCGCCGGCCAATACGCCGTGGACCTGTTTATCGGCGCCACCCTGCAAGTGGATGGCGACGGGCATTCTTCCACAGTGACCCGTGGTCGTCTCGCCGGGTTTGGTGGTGCGCCGAACATGGGCCACGACCCACACGGTCGTCGGCATGGCACTCCGGCCTGGCTGGATATGCGCCACGACGACGCGCCGGAAGCCCTGCTCGAACGCGGCAAAAAACTCGTGGTGCAGATGGTCGAAACCTTCCAGGAAGGCGGCAAACCGACCTTTGTCGAGACCCTCGACGCGGTGGAAGTGGCGCGCAAAAGCGGCATGCCGCTGGCGCCGATCATGATCTACGGCGACGACGTCACCCACTTGCTCACCGAAGAAGGCATCGCCTACCTGTACAAGGCGCGTTCGCTGGAAGAGCGCCAGGCGATGATCGCCGCCGTCGCTGGCGTCACCGCCATCGGCCTGCGCCACAACCCCAAGGACACCGCGCGCATGCGCCGCGAAGGCTTGATCGCGTTGCCCGAAGACCTCGGCATCCGCCGTACCGACGCCACCCGCGAGCTGTTGGCCGCCAAGAGCGTGGCCGACTTGGTGGAGTGGTCCGGTGGCCTGTACAACCCGCCCGCCAAATTCAGGAGCTGGTAAATGCGCGCCCTCAAATTGCATGAACTCAGCCTGGCTGATCGCTTGGCAGACATGGCGGTCGACGCATTGATAGATGAGGCGGACTTGTCGCCAAAACCGGCCTTGGTGGACCGCCGCGGCAATGGCGCCCACAGCGATTTGCACCTGGGCCTGATGCACGCTTCGGCGCTGTCGCTGTGGCCGATGTTCAAGGAGATGGCGGAAGCCGCGCTTGAGTTCGGTGAAGTCGGTTTGCCCTTGCGCGAAGCACTCGGGCGCATTGGCCGTGAAGGCGAGCAGGCGATGCTCACCACCACCAATGGCGTGAACACTCATCGCGGCGCGATCTGGGCGCTCGGTTTGCTCACTGCTGCGGCGGCGCTGGAACCACGCAGCGTCACGCTGACGGCGGCCAAGCTGGCCCTGCTCAACGACCGCTACGCCCCACAGCCGATGAGCCACGGCGCCCAGGTTGCGCAACGCTACGGCGCACGCGGTGCCCGTGAAGAAGCACAACTGGGCTTCCCGTCCGTGATGCAGCGCGGCCTGCCGCAACTGCACAAAAGCCGCCGGCAAAACGCTGGCGAACAGAACGCCCGCCTGGACGCCTTGCTCGCCATCATGACCGACCTCGCCGACACCTGCGTGCTCTACCGCGCAGGCACCGAAGGCTTGCACGCCATGCAACGCGGCGCTCAAGCCGTACTGGATGCAGGCGGCAGCGCGACCCTCGCGGGCCGGCGCCAACTGCACGAACTCGACCAACAATTGCTGGCCCTGAATGCCTCCCCCGGCGGCGCCGCCGACCTGTTGGCCGCCTGCCTGTTTATCGACCGCCTCGACGGAGCGTTTTGATGGAAACCTTATCCTTTGAATTCCCCGCCGGGCAGCCGCCCAAAGGCCGTGCGCTGGTGGGTTGCGTCGGCTCCGGCGACCTGGAAGTGCTGCTGGAGCCGGGCACGCCCGGCACGCTGACCATCCAGGTGCAGACCTCGGTGAATGGCGCCGAACAACGCTGGCAGCATCTGTTCGAGCGGATCTTCCAGGAGCACACGCCACCCGCTTTGAAGATTGATATCCACGACTTCGGCGCCACGCCCGGCGTGGTGCGTTTGCGTCTGGAGCAAGGCTTCGAGGAGATCGGCCATGACTGACTTGCTCAGCAAACACAGCTTCGTTGAGTTGGGGGCCCGGCAGCGGGCCAAGGCCTTGCTGGACGCCGGCACGTATCGCGAACTGATCGACCCCTTCCAGCGCGTGATGTCGCCGTGGCTCAGCCGCCAGGGCGTGGTGCCCCAGGCCGATGACGGCGTGGTGATCGCCAAAGGCAGCATCGCCGGAAGGCCGGTGGTGGTGGCCGCTATCGAAGGTAACTTCCAGGGCGGCAGCCTCGGTGAAGTCGGCGGTGCAAAAATGGCCGGTGCGCTGGAATTGGCGGCCGAAGACAACCGCAAGGGCATCCCGACCGGCGCGGTGCTGTTGCTGGAAACCGGCGGCGTGCGCCTGCAGGAAGCCAACCTTGGCCTCGCGGCGATTGCCGATATCCACGCGGCGATTGTCGACCTGCGCCAGTACCAGCCGGTGATCGGCGTAGTGGCCGGCAGTGTTGGCTGCTTTGGCGGCATGTCCATCGCCGCTGGGCTGTGCAGCTATCTGGTGGTGACCCGCGAAGCGCGCCTGGGCCTGAATGGTCCGCAAGTGATCGAGCAGGAAGCCGGGCTGGACGAATACGACTCCCGCGACCGCCCGTTTATCTGGAGCCTCACGGGCGGCGAACAACGCTTCAACAGCGGCTTGGCCGACCGCTACGTGGCGGACGATGTGGCGCAGATTCAGCAGACCGTTACCGAGTTGCTGCAACAAGGCTTGCCCACACAACAACGCAGCCGTCAGGTCGATTTTTACCTGGCGCGTCTGGCCGAGCTGGACGCCACGCCGCAGATCGACGCGGCGACGGTGCGCGACCTGTACCAAGGAGATCGCTCATGAGAGGCCTGCAGTGGTTCAACGCATTGAGTGCCGGCGCCACACCTGTGGATGGTTTGCCGGCCTCGCTGAAAGTCGCCGACGGCGTATTGGGTGAGCAAGCCGTGCGCTTCATCGCCGTGGTCACCGACGCGCACAACCGCTTCGCGCGTGCGCGCAATGGTGAAGTCGGCCTGCTGGAAGGCTGGGGCCTGGCCAAGGCGGTGGACGATGCCATCGCGCGCGGTGACAAGCGCCCGATCATCGCCATCGTCGATGTGCCCAGCCAAGCCTATGGCCGTCGCGAAGAAGCCCTCGGCATTCATCAGGCCCTGGCCGCCGCTGCCGACAGCTACGCCCGCGCGCGGTTGGCCGGCCACCCGGTGATTGCGCTGCTAGTGGGCAAGGCCATGTCCGGCGCGTTCCTCGCCCACGGCTACCAGGCCAACCGCCTGATTGCTCTGCGCGACCCCGGCGTGATGGTGCATGCGATGGGCAAGGCCTCGGCGGCGCGGGTGACCCTGCGCAGTGTCGAAGAGCTGGAAGCCCTGGCCGCCAGCGTGCCGCCGATGGCCTATGACATCGACAGTTATGCCAGCCTTGGTTTGCTCTGGGAGACGCTGTCGGTCAGCCAGATTGAACACCCTACGGCGGACGACGTGGTGCGCGTCAGTGATTGCCTGCTGCACGCCATCAACGATGTCGCGGGCCCCGATTTAAAAGGGCGCCTGGGCGCCACCCACCGCGCCGCCTCCAGCCACGTGCGCCAACTGCTGCGGGAGCAATGGTGAACGCCCACGATTTGCTCTGGGGCATGACCCCGGCGCATCTGCCCGCCGACGCGCCGGCTTGGGTGGTGGAGGCGATCAACGCCGGCCATCCGGTGGTGGTGCGTCGCGCCATCGCCGAGCCGGGCCAGGTGGCCGTCGGCGTGCGCGGGCGTTTGCGTGAGCAGCGGTTTGCGGCGGTGATGCCCATCGCGGCGGTGCAGCGGCGAGTAGTGCCCGAGGCACTGTGCGGTGTGACCTCATCACGGGATTTACCGGCGTTGCGCGCGCTCGATCTACTACGACCCGTGTTAGCGCAGGAGGCGTGGGGCGTCACCGGCAGCGCCGGTTTCGAGTTGGCCAGCGGAATTGCAGCGCTGCATGCGCAGAGCGACCTGGATTTGATCCTGCGCACGCCCCAGCGGCTGGAGCGCGGTGATGCCGAGGACCTGCTCGCGATATTGCACACGGCGCCGTGTGCCGTGGACCTGCAACTGCAAACCCCGTTTGGCGCCGTCGCCTTACGCGAATGGGCGGGTGGCTCGCGCCGAATACTGCTGAAAACCGTCGGCGGCGCGCACTTGGTGGTTGACCCGTGGCAGGCGGTGGCATGAGCAGCCTTCTGGTGTTTCCGGGGCAGGGCGCCCAGCGTACGGGCATGCTCCGCGCGCTGGCGGCCGACGTTCTGGATGAAGCCAGTGATGCCTTGGGTGAAGACGTTCGCCTGCTCGATTCGGCGCAAGCCTTGGCGAGTACGCGCGCTGTTCAACTGTGCCTGCTGATTGTCGGCGTGGCCCATGCCCGTCAGCTGCAACACACGCCGGATTACGTGGCGGGCCTGTCCATCGGCGCCTACCCGGCGGCCGTTATCGCGGGCGCCCTGGGGTTTGCCGACGCGGTAAAACTGGTCAGCCTGCGCGGCGAGCTGATGCAACACGCTTATCCACAAGGCTACGGGATGACCGCACTCATCGGCCCTGAGTTATCCACAGTCGAAAAAATACTGAGCGAAATCCACAGCCCGCAAACGCCGGTGTATTTGGCCAACATCAACGCCGACAACCAAACCGTCATTGCTGGCAGCGATGAAGCGATGAAGCGCGTCGCGGCGCGCATCAAGGGCAACGGCGTCGCCAAGCGCCTGGCCGTCAGCGTGCCGTCCCATTGCGCGCTGCTGGAGGCGCCTGCCCAGGCGCTGGCGCAAGCATTCGTTGCGCTCAAGGCGCCGCGCATTACTTACCTGAGCAGCACCCGCGCGCGGCCGATCCACAACCCCGAGCAGCTGCGCGACGACCTGGCCTTCAACATGTGCCGCATCGTCGATTGGCGCGGCACCGTGCAAAGCGCCTACGAGCGTGGCGTGCGCCTGCAAATCGAGCTGCCGCCGGGCGCGGTGCTCACCGGCCTGTCACGCCGCGTGTTCGAGCAGGGCACGGTGATCGCCTGCGAAGGCGCGCGCCTGGACACCTTGCAGGCCCTGCTGCAAGAGGAGGAACGCCGCCACCGATAAAGCACCACCCAAGGCTTTCGAAGCACAAAAACAACAATTTCGATGAAGCACTTTGAGGACAACAACGATGATTATTTATGGTGTGGCCTTGTTGGCGATCTGCATGTTGGCGGGTGTGATCCTCGGCGACATGCTCGGCGTGTTGCTGGGCGTAAAATCCAATGTGGGCGGCGTTGGGATCGCCATGATCCTGCTGATCTGCGCGCGCTTGTGGATGCAAAAACACGGTGGCATGACCAAAGACTGCGAAATGGGCGTGGGCTTTTGGGGCGCCATGTATATCCCGGTGGTGGTGGCGATGGCCGCGCAACAAAACGTCGTGACCGCGCTGCACGGCGGCCCGGTCGCGGTGCTGGCGGCCATCGGTTCGGTGGTGGTCTGCGGCTGCACCATTGCCCTGATCAGCCGCACGCACAAGGGCGAACCCTTGCCCGCCGAAGAGCCGCTGATCGCTGCTGCGGGAGGTCGCTGATATGTGGCCTCTGATCGAAAAAGGTTTGGAAAATAACAGCCTGGTCACCGCGTTTGCCTTTGTCGGGGTGGTGATGTGGGTTTCCGTGGTGCTGTCCAAGCGCCTGACGTTCGGGCGCATTCATGGCTCGGCGATTGCCATCGTGATCGGGCTGGTGTTGGCCTGGGTCGGCGGCACGCTCACCGGCGGGCAAAAAGGCCTGGCGGACATGGCGCTGTTCTCCGGCATCGGCTTGATGGGCGGCGCGATGCTGCGCGATTTCGCCATTGTTGCCACCGCGTTTGAAGTGCAGGCCACCGAAGCGCGCAAAGCCGGGCTGATCGGTGTGATTGCGTTGCTGCTCGGCACGATCCTGCCGTTTATTGTCGGCGCGAGCATGGCCTGGGCGTTTGGCTATCGCGATGCGATCAGCATGACCACCATCGGCGCGGGCGCCGTGACCTACATCGTTGGCCCTGTGACCGGTGCGGCGATTGGCGCGACCTCGGATGTGATGGCGCTGTCGATTGCCACGGGGCTGATCAAGGCGATTCTGGTGATGGTCGGCACGCCCGTGGCGGCGCGCTGGATGGGCCTGGATAACCCGCGCTCGGCGATGGTGTTTGGTGGGCTGGCCGGCACGGTGAGTGGGGTCACGGCGGGGTTGGCGGCGACGGATCGGCGGTTGGTACCGTACGGGGCGTTGACGGCTACTTTCCATACCGGGCTGGGGTGTTTGCTTGGGCCTTCGTTGTTGTACTTCATCGTGCGCGGGATCGTTGGCTAACCCCGTAATTCAAGTTGATTGGTCTGGCCTCTTCGCGAGCAAGCCCGCTCCCACATTTGGAATGCATTTCAAATGTGGGAGCGGGCTTGCTCGCGAAAGCGGTTTGTCAGGTTGGCACCTGGCGGTTGGCATACATCCGGCACTCTGCCAACAACGCCAGCAAATTCGGATCACGCTCCTTGGCCTTCAAAAACACCACGCCAATGTGCTGCTGCAGCCGGTACCTGGGCTGCAGCGGTATCAGCTTCACACGGTTCTCATACACCGCCGCAATCCGCCCCGGCAGCAGTGCATAACCCACGCCCGAACTGACCATGCTCAGCAAGGTGAAGATGTCATTGACCTGCATCGCCACCTTCGGCTCAAACCCCGCCTGGTTGAACACCCGGTTGCCATCCTGGTGCGTGGCGAAGCCTTGGGTGAGGGTGATGAAGGTCGCGTCGCGCACATCGGCCAGGTCGATTTCCTGCTCGCGATCGAAGGGTGAGTCGGCCGGGGTGGCGAGGAAGATGTCGTCGGTGAACAGCGCGATCTGTTCGCAATCGGGGTCGTTGGCGCGTTCGTCGAGGGAGATCAGGATCGCATCGACTTCCATGTTCTTGAGCTTGTAGAGCAGGTCAAAGTTGGAGCCCAGGATCAGGTCGATATTGAGTTCGCTGCGCCTGATTTTCAGGCCCATGATCAGCTGCGGTACGGTTTTGACCGTCAGCGAATACAGCGAGCCGAGCTTGAAGCGCTCAGCCGAGAACCCCGCGGCTTCGCGGGTCAGGCGCACGCTGTCGACCACGTCGGCTACCAGCTTTTGCGCGCGCTCTTCCAGCACGTAGGCGCTTTCCAGCGGGGTGAGGTTGCGCCCTTCGTGTTTGAACAGCGGGCAGCGCAGCGCGTTTTCCAGCGAGTGGATGGCGCGGTGCACGCTGACGTTGCTGGTTTGCAGCTCGGCGGCGGCGCGGGCCAGGTTGCCGGTGCGCATGAACGCCAGGAAGATCTCGAGCTTCTTGAGGGTGAATTCTTCGTCGATCAGCATGGCCGTGGCTCTTAGTCGAATGCCCTCGATTGTGCCCCTAAAACCAGTTCACTCCCAGCCATGCACTGCCCAGGCCCAACAGCACGCCGCAGATGATCAGCCAGATCGCGTTGAGCCGCGTGTAATACACCACGGCGGCGCTGGCCAGGGTCAGCACCAGGCTGGTCGCGTTGTTTTCCAGGCTGTTCATCAGGATGTAGGTCGAGGCGAGGATCAGGCCGATGGAGATCGGCAGCAGGCTGCGTTTAACCCGTTGCACCCACGGCGTTCGGGTGTGCCGTTCCAGCCAGCCGGCGCCCAGGTAAGCCAGCACCGAACAGGGCACCAGCTTGGCCAATAACGCCACCAGCGCGCCAGGCAAGCCCGCCGCCTGTTGGCCGATAAACACCAGGAACATGCCATTGGGCCCTGGCAACGCCTGGGACAAGGCGAAGAAGGCGACAAATTGCGCGTCGGTGATCCAGTGCATGTCGACCACGGTGTAGCGATGGATATCGCCGATGGCCACCGTGTTGCCGCCAATCGCCATCAACGACCACAGCGCGCATTGGATCATCAGGTGCAGCAGGACGGTCTGCATCAGCCGGCCACCTTGTTCGAACCGATAAAGCTCAAGGCCAGGGAGCTGGGAATGCAGATCAGCAAGACCATCCACAGCGGCAACACAAAGACGGCCATCAATACGAAGGTCAACACGAAGGCGCTGTAGTTGGCGAGCGTGCGCGGCATGGCCTTGAGCAGGCGCAGCGTGGTGCCGAGCATCAAACCCGTGGCAATCGGCATCACCGCGCCGAAGATCTGCTGTACCACGTCGTGACTCCACCACTTGGCATAGGCAAATCCGGCGAGCACGGTGATCAACGAGGGGAACAGGTACAGCCCACAGACGGTCACAACCGCACCGGGCAAGCCATGCAGGCGCCGCCCGTAGATGATGCCGACGTTGGCGATATTCGGGCCGGGGAAGAACTGGCCGGTGGTCAGCAGTTCATTGAAGCTTTGCTCGCTGACCCAGCGGCGCCGGTCGACCATCATCTGCCGCGCCCAGGGCATCACGCCGCCAAAGCCGAACAGGCCGACCATGGCAAAGTTGTAAAACAGCTGCCATAGGCTGGGATGAGGCGGGGCGGGTTCTAGCTCGGGCATGGCAATTACCGATAGGACGCTTTTACGTGGGCGCTGGCTTGCCTGCGATTGCGGCGTAACAGTCGAAAGAGAGGTTGAATGTTAGGCCCTTATCGCAGGCAAGCCAGCGCCCACAGGATGAAGCGAATCATCTATGGACGTGGGTATTTGGGCAAATGAAGAAAGGGTGTTACCTGATATGGGTAGGGTGGCGTCAGAATGCTCAAGGTGGTAACCGTTATGCGAGGTGAGTGACACATGTATCACGGGGAACGATTTAACGCCTGGAGCCATTTGGTCGGGGCGGTTGCAGCTTTTGTTGGCGCAGTGTGGATGTTGGTGGTGGCAAGCCTGGATGGCAGCCCCTGGAAGATTGTCAGCGTGGCGATTTATGGTTTTACGCTGCTGGTGCTGTACAGCGCGTCCACCGTGTACCACAGCGTGCGCGGGCGACGAAAAGAGATCATGCAGAAGGTCGACCACTTTTCGATCTACCTGTTGATCGCGGGCAGCTACACGCCGTTTTGCCTGGTGACGCTGCGCGGGCCGTGGGGCTGGACACTGTTCGGAATCGTGTGGGGGCTGGCGGTGATCGGCATCCTGCAGGAGATCAAGCCGCGCTCCGAGGCGCGCATCCTGTCGATTGTGATTTACGCGGTGATGGGCTGGATCGTGCTGGTGGCGGTCAAACCGCTGATTGCCGCGTTGGGCACGGCGGGGTTTGTATGGCTGGCCTCGGGCGGGGTGTTGTACACCGTCGGGATTATCTTTTTTGCCCTGGAAGATCGCCTGCGCCACTCCCATGGCATCTGGCATTTATTCGTGATCGGCGGCAGCCTGCTGCATTTTGTGGCGATCATGCATTACGTGCTCTAACAGGCGGCGCGGGCAAAAACTGTGGGAGCGGGCTTGTGTGGGAGCGGGCTTGCTCGCGAATGCGGTGTATCAGTCGCTGGATGCGTTGAATGACACACCGCTTTCGCGAGCAAGCCCGCTCCCACACTGGTTGGGTGGTGTTATCACAAGCGTTCTAGCCGTTCACGGGCGCGCTTGCCGAAAATCTGCAGCAGGCTGGCCAGCATATGCGGCGGCGGCTCATCGGCGCGGGTCAGCGCGTACAGGGTGATCGGCAGCGGCGGGGTGAGCGTGCGGATGCAGGTGGTGGCCGTCGATGCGCCGAGGGCGGTGAAGGGATCGATCACGGTCAGGCCGGCGCCGGACTCCACCATGGCCCGGGCCAGGGAATAAGTCTGGACAGAAATGGTCACTCGTGGCGGCGGGTCGACGTTTTCCAGGTAGCTGTCGAGCTTTGCCGCCAAGGGGTCGGCACTGGACAGGCCAATCAACGGCGCCCCCGCCAGGTCAGCCAGTGGCAACGGTTTGCTCATCTCGGCCTCAGGCCAGTAACCCTTGGAAGCCAACGCCACCAGCACCCCATTGGCCAACACTTGCGTGGTTAAACCCGGATGGCCGGAGAAGTTGAGCGTCAGCGCCAGGTCGATCTCACGCATCAACAGCTTCTGCACCAGCTCACGGCTGTGGTCGCTGGACAGCTCGCAGGCGATGTCCGGGTAGGCGCGCTTCCACTCCAGAATCGAAGGCGGCAGCAGTGACAATGCCAGGGCAGGGATGGCGCCTATCCTCACACTTTGCCCAGGTTCGCGGCGCAAGCTCTTGGCCAGCCGCCGCACACCTTGCAGGCTCTCGGTGACTTTCTCGACTTCGCGTTCCAGCGCCAGGGCTTCCGGGGTGGGCTGCAGTTTGCCGCGCACGCGCAGAAACAGCGGAAAGCCCAGTTGCAGCTCGGCGTGCTGCAACACCTTGGTCACCGCCGGTTGCGAGACGTGCAGCAACTGCGCGGCGGCGCTGACGGAGCCGGTCTGGCGGATGGCCTGGAAGATTTCGATATGACGCAAGCGCATGGCACGTCCATAACCTTTGTTTATAGGTGAGCCATCTTTATTCATTGTCGGTGGCCTGTCACCTGCCGCTAGGCTTGAGGCCTGTCAATTCAATTGCGGGTGAGGGGAATGGCCAAGCGGGTTTGCATCATCGGCGGCGGTGTCATCGGTCTGGCGAGTGCATACGCCCTGGTGCGCGCAGGCCATGAGGTCACGGTGATCGACGCGCGCGACAGCCTGGGCAGCGAAACCAGTTTTGCCAACGGCGGGCAACTGTCTTACCGCTATGTCGCGCCGCTGGCCGACGCCGGCGTGCCCCTGCAAGCGCTGGGCTGGCTGCTGCGTGGGGACTCGCCGTTGACCCTGCGTCCGCGTCTCGATCCCCGGCAATGGCGCTGGATGGCGTCCTTCCTGGGCGCCTGCCGGGGTTCGGTGAACAAGCGTAATGCCGCTCACCTGCTGCGCCTGGCGTCTTTGAGCCAGGCCACCTTGCAGCAATGGCGCGAGGATGATCGCCTGGACGGCTTCGACTGGCGGCGCAACGGCAAGCTGGTGACCTTTCGCAGTGCCGGCACCTTTGAGCTTGCGCGCAGCAAGGTCACCGATTTTCTGCAACAGCAGGTGCTGTCGGCCGCCGAGTGCGCGTGCCTGGAGCCGGCGCTGGTGGGGGATGGTTTTGTCGGCGGTATTTACACGCCAAATGAAGAGGTCGCAGATTGTCATGCCTTCTGCCAACGACTGGCCGCGCGGCTTGAGGCTTCCGGGCGCTGCTCGTTTTTGCTTGGCCGCAAGGTCACGGGACTACGTCACGGCGACGGTGCGGTGCAGGCCATCGATCTAGGCGATGAAATGATGCCGGTGGACCAGCTTGTAATCGCCGCCGGGCATCGCAGCGCCGAGTTAGCGTTGCCTGGCGTGGCCCTTGCGCTGTATCCGCTCAAAGGCTACAGCCTGAGCGTGCCGATTGACGCGCAGCACCAGGCGCCGAATGTGAGCATCACCGATTACGACCGCAAGATCGTCTACGCGCGGATCGGTGAGCAGCTGCGAGTCGCCGCGATGGTGGATATTGTCGGTTTCGACGCCCGCCTTGAGCCCAAGCGCCTGGCGCTGATCAAACGCCAGGCGCTGGAGACCTTTCCCCATGGCGGCGATTACGCCCAGGCGGTCGAATGGGCCGGCATGCGCCCGGCCACGCCGACCGGTGTGCCGCTGATTGGCGCGAGTGCTTATCGCAATCTGTGGCTGAACCTGGGCCACGGTGCGCTCGGCTTCACCTTGGCCTGTGGCAGCGGGCAACTGCTGGCCGAGCTGATCGGCCAGCAGGCGCCTTCCATTGATATGCAGGGCCTGGCGCCCCGCGCGGCTTGATTCGTCACACCACCAACGGAGAATAACAATGAAAAAAATCCTGTTGACCGGCTGCACCCTGGGGCTTTTGTTGGGCGCTCAGGCTCAGGCGACTGAAGCACCTCTGGACGGCACGTTGGGCAAGATCGCCAGCGCCAAGTCCATCACGCTGGGTTATCGCGATGCGTCTGTGCCGTTTTCCTACGTAGGTGACAACAGCGGCCAACCCATGGGCTATTCAGTAGAGTTGGCGAGCAAGATCGTCGAGCGCATCCAGCAGAAAATCGGCGTGGCTAACCTTGGCGTAAAGTACACCCTGGTGACGTCCCAGACCCGCATCCCGCTGGTGCAGAACGGCACTGTGGACCTGGAATGCGGCTCCACCGGGGTGACCGCCGAGCGCCAGAAACAGGTGGCGTTTTCGTACGGGTTTATCTACGTGAAGGGCCAGTTGCTGAGCGCCAGGGACAGCGGCATCAACGGGTTTGACGACCTCAAGGGCAAGAACGTGGTGACCACCGCCGGCACCACCAATGAGCGGTACCTCAAGCGCTACAACGCCGAACACAACAGCAACATGTCGGTGATCAGTGCCAAGGACCACGGCGAAGCCTTCAAGATGCTCGAGACCGGCCGCGCGGCGGCGTTTTACATGGACGATGCGCTGCTCTACGGCGAGCGCGCCAAGGCCCGCGACCCGCACCGCTGGGTGGTGGTGGGCAAGGAGCAGTCGCGGGAGATCTACAGCTGCATGGTGCGCAAGGACGACCCGCAGCTTCTGGCGGTGGTCAACGAAACGCTGGCTGACCTTTACCGCTCCGGGGAAATCAACGGGATTTACCAGCGCTGGTTTGAACAGCCGATCCCGCCCAAGGGCTTGAACCTGGAATTCCCGATGACGGCTGAGTTGAAGGCGATTATCGCCAAGCCGGTCAGTGACCCGGTGGACTGACAACCCAATCCAAAATGTGGCAGCGGGTTTGCTCGCGAAGGCAGTGTGTCAGTTGATAAACAGGCTGACTGATCCACCGCATTGGCGAGCAAGCGCGCTCCCACATTGGGTTAGGGTTTGCACAGCGGGGTTAGAAGTCGCCCCACAGTTGCTGGGCGACGGCCAGCGCCACCACTGGCGCCGTCTCAGTGCGCAGCACGCGCGGGCCGAGGCGGGCGGCGTGGAAGCCGGCGCTTTGGGCGGTGTCGACTTCGTTATCGGTCAAGCCACCTTCAGGCCCGATCAAAAACGCCAGGCTGGCAGGCTTGGCATGGCTGATCATCGGCGCGGCCACCGGGTGCAGCACCAGCTTCAACTGCGCCTCGGCCTGCTTCAACCAGTCTGCGAGCAGCAGCGGCGGATGAATCACCGGCACCGTCGAACGCCCGCATTGCTCGCACGCGCTGATCGCCACCTGGCGCCAGTGCAGCAGGCGCTTGTCGGCGCGCTCGTCCTTGAGGCGCACTTCGCAGCGGTCGCTGAAGATCGGCGTGATTTCATTCACGCCCAGCTCGGTGGCTTTCTGAATCGCCCAGTCCATACGCTCGCCCCGGGACAGGCCCTGGCCGAGGTGGATGTGCAGCGGCGATTCGCTCTGGCCTGCGAAACTTTGCGTGAGCTGCACGCTGACGCGTTTTTTACCGACCTCCAGCAACGTGCCCAAAAACTCCTGGCCGGAGCCGTCGAACAGTTGCACGGCATCGCCTTCGCCCATGCGCAATACACGGCTGATGTAGTGGGCCTGGGCTTCGGGCAGTTCGTGCTCGCCAAGGCTCAGCGGGGTGTCGGTGAAAAAGCGGGACAGTCTCATTTCTGTTCTCTGGAAAATTTAAGTAGGTGCTATCAGCCCGGATCACGGAAGCCTGGGTGGAAGTCTTTCGGCACCGCAACGCTGACTTTATCGTTGGTGGCGATATCGATGCCTTCACTGGCCACTTCAGCCAAAAAGTCGATCTGCTCCGGTGTGATCACATACGGCGGCAGGAAATACACCACGCTGCCCAACGGCCGCAACAGCGCGCCGCGCTCCAGGGCATGTTCGAAGACTTTCAGGCCACGGCGTTCCTGCCACGGGTAGGCGGTCTTGGTGGCTTTGTCCTGGACCATCTCGATGGCCAGCACCATGCCGGTCTGGCGCACTTCCGAGACGTGCGGGTGGTCCGCCAGGTGCGCGGTGGCGGTGGCCATGCGCTGGGCCAGCGCCTTGTTGTTTTCGATGACGTTGTCTTCTTCGAAAATATCCAGGGTCGCCAGGGCCGCCGCGCACGCCAGCGGGTTGCCGGTGTAGCTGTGGGAGTGCAGGAAGGCGCGCAGGGTCGGGTAGTCGTCGTAGAAGGCGTCGTAGACATCGTCGGTGGTGACCACGGCGGCCAACGGCAGGTAGCCGCCGGTGAGGGCCTTGGACAGGCACAGGAAGTCCGGACGGATGCCGGCCTGTTCACAGGCGAACATCGTGCCGGTACGGCCGAAGCCCACAGCGATTTCATCGTGGATCAGGTGCACGCCGTAGCGGTCGCAGGCCTCGCGCAGCAGCTTGAGGTACACCGGATGGTACATGCGCATGCCGCCGGCGCCCTGGATCAGCGGTTCGACGATCACGGCGGCGACGGTGTCGTGGTTTTCGGCAAGGGTCTGTTCCATGGCCAGGAACATGTTCCGGGAATGTTCTTCCCAGCTCATGCCGTCGGGGCGCAGGTAGCAGTCCGGGCTCGGCACCTTGATGGTGTCCAGCAGCAAGGCCTTGTAGGTTTCGGTAAACAGCGGCACATCGCCTACCGACATCGCGGCGATGGTTTCGCCGTGGTAGCTGTTGGTCAGGGTCACGAAGCGCTTTTTGTTCGGCAGGCCGCGGTTGAGCCAATAGTGAAAGCTCATCTTCAACGCGACTTCGATGCACGACGAACCGTTATCGGCGTAGAAGCAGCGGGTCAGGCCTTCGGGCGTCATTTTGACCAGGCGTTCGGACAGCTCGATCACCGGCTGGTGGCTGAAACCGGCGAGGATCACGTGTTCCAGTTGGTCGACCTGATCCTTGATGCGCTGGTTGATGCGCGGGTTGGCGTGGCCGAATACGTTGACCCACCAGGAACTGACCGCATCGAGGTAGCGCTTGCCTTCGAAGTCTTCCAGCCACACGCCTTCACCGCGCTTGATCGGGATCAGCGGCAGTTGCTGGTGATCTTTCATTTGGGTGCAGGGATGCCACAGCACCGCGAGGTCGCGTTGCATCCACTGGTTATTCAAGCCCATCGGTTATCTCCTCGAAGCGGTCCTGCGGCCGGCGCAGGCGTAACAATCGCGCAAGCCTATGCAATGCCAGGCGGTGCCACAACCCATTACGGATGAATTGGCAGTAAACGCGGGACGGTCTGTCACGTTTCTCAGGAATAGTCCTTAATCCATTGTTAACGTACTGTGCATAACCTCTTGATCGTATTTCTCGATATTTCAAAGCGAAATTTTCCGCTTTAATTCGATAGGTAAATCGCTAGTCTTGGGCACAGTTCTTACGGGATTTGGGACATGCAGCTACGTAATTCACCGGCCCGCTATGGTTGGGTCAGCATGGTTTTGCACTGGGGCGTGGCCCTGGTGGTGTTTGGTTTGTTCGCGCTGGGCCTGTGGATGGTCGGTCTCGACTACTACAGCGCCTGGCGCAAAGACGCGCCCGACCTGCACAAGAGCATCGGCATCACGCTGTTCGCCATCATGCTCGTGCGCATCGTCTGGCGTTTGGTCAGCCCGCCACCACCGCCGCTGGCCAGCTACAGTCGTTTGACCCGTTTGGGCGCTGCGTTTGGCCATGCGTTCCTGTATCTCGGGCTGTTTGCCGTGATGATTGCCGGTTACCTGATTTCCACCGCAGACGGTGTCGGTATCCCGGTGTTTGGCCTGTTTGAGATTCCTGCCGTGGTTTCCGGACTACCGGACCAGGCAGACACCGCCGGTGTGGTGCACTTGTACCTTGCCTGGGTGTTGGTGGTCTTTGCCGGTTTGCACGGCGTGGCTGCATTGAAACACCACTTTATCGATCGTGATGCGACCCTCCTGCGAATGCTGGGGCGCAAAGCCTGATGTTCAACCTCGACTCACAAGGAATAGAAAGCATGTTGAAAAAGACACTCGCCGCTCTGGCAATCGGTTCTGCCCTGCTGTCCGCCGGTTCAGCGATGGCCGCTGACTACGTGATCGACAAAGAAGGCCAGCACGCCTTCGTCGACTTCAAGATCAGCCACTTGGGCTACAGCTACATCACCGGTACCTTCAAGGACCTGGACGGCAAGTTCAGCTTCGACGCTGCCAAGCCTGAAGACGCCAAGATCGAAGTGAACGTGCGCACCGCCAGTGTGTTCACCAACCACGCCGAACGTGACAAGCACATCGCCAGCAAAGACTTCCTGGACGTTGCCAAGTTTGCCGACGCCAAGTTCGTGTCCACCAAGGTCACGCCAACCGGCAAGAATGCTGATGGCAAAGTCACTGCTGACGTAGCAGGCGACCTGACCCTGCTGGGCGTGACCAAGCCAGTAGTGGTCAAGGCCACGTTCCTGGGTGAAGGCAAGGATCCATGGGGCGGCTACCGTGCCGGCTTCGAAGGCACCACCACCATCAATCGCCAGGACTTCGGCAAGCAGATGGACCTGGGTCCAGCGTCCAACTCGGTTGAGTTGTACGTGACGTTTGAAGGTGTGAAAGCGAAGTAATTTTCGCCTCACACACAAAAATGCCCCGCATCTTTGGATGCGGGGCATTTTTTATGGCGCGTTGAAAATCAGCGGTTGCGGGTCAGCAACGCCGGTTTTTCACCACGAGGACGGCCTGGCAGTTGATCCAACTGCTCGGGTGTCGGGAAGCGGTCAGCCTTCGACTCCTTGTGGATGATCTTCGGCGCCGGGCCACCGCGCGGGTTCTGCACGGCAGGTTCGGACGAGCGTGGCTGGTCGTCACGGGCCGGGCGGCGGTTGTTGCTGCGCGAGTCTTCGCGACGGGCTTGACCGTCACGCGGTGCGCCATTGCGTGGGCCGCTGCGTTTGGCAGGTGGCGTGCCGGTGGTGCCGCCGCTGCTGTTGCGCGGACCATTCTGACGGCCGCCCTGCGGCTGGCCGCCACGTGGAGCGGCTGCGCCTGCACCCTGTGCCGGTGCACCTGGACGACGGCCACGGCCCTGGGCCGGTTTGGCCTGAGGCACGTAGTCGACGCGGTTACCGAAGTTGTCCACGTCGTCGTCGAGGAACTCGTCCGGGGCGCGGTCGGCGGCGGCGCGTGGCGGCTGGCTTGGCTGGCGCTGTTCGCGGGCCGGGGTGCCTTCGCGCGGCTTTTGCTCACGGGCTGGGCGTTCGCCACGGCCGTTGGTGGGCGCTTTGTCCTTGCCGCCTTTGTCCTTGCCTTTGTCGCGACGGCCACCGCCACCACCGCCGCCGTTCGGGCCATCGCCCTTCGGACCGCGTGGGTTGCGTGGGTTACGCACATCCGGACGCTCGCGCACTTCAGGCTTTTCAGCCTCTACGGCGCTGGCATCGAAGCCCATCAGGTCGCCGTCGGCGATTTTCTGCTTGGTCATGCGCTCGATGCTTTTCAGCAGTTTTTCTTCGTCCGGGGCGACCAGCGAAATGGCCTCGCCCGAACGCCCGGCACGGCCAGTACGGCCGATACGGTGCACATAGTCTTCGTCGACGTTTGGCAGCTCGAAGTTGACCACGTGTGGCAGTTGGTCGATATCCAGGCCGCGCGCGGCGATGTCGGTGGCGACCAGGATGCGCACTTCACCGGCCTTGAAATCGGCCAGGGCTTTGGTGCGCGCGTTCTGGCTCTTGTTGCCGTGGATGGCGACGGCGGTGAGGCCGTGCTTGTCCAGGTACTCGGCCAGGCGGTTGGCGCCGTGCTTGGTGCGGGTAAACACCAGCACTTGTTCCCAGGCGCCGGCGGTGATCAGGTGGGCCAGCAGCGCACGCTTGTGGCTGGCAGCCAGGCGGAATACGCGTTGCTCGATGCGCTCGACCGTGGTGTTCGGCGGCGTGACTTCGATGCGTTCCGGGTTGTGCAGCAGCTTGCCGGCCAGGGCAGTGATGTCCTGAGAGAACGTTGCCGAGAACAGCAGGTTCTGACGTTTGGCCGGCAGGCGTGCGAGAACCTTTTTCACGTCATGGACAAAGCCCATGTCGAGCATGCGGTCGGCTTCGTCCAGCACGAGGATTTCCACGTGGGACAAGTCAACGCTGCCTTGGCCGCACAGGTCGAGCAAACGACCCGGGCAGGCGACCAGCACGTCAACACCGCGGGACATGGCCTGAACCTGTGGGTTCATGCCGACGCCGCCGAAGATGCAGGCGCTGACGAACTTCAAGTCGCGGGCATACAGCTTGAAGCTGTCGTGCACTTGGGCGGCGAGTTCGCGGGTAGGGGTCAGGACCAGTACGCGCGGTTGGCGCGGGCCGTGACGCTGGGATTTGTCCGGGTGACCGTTGGGGAACAAGCGCTCCAGAATCGGGAGGGCGAAACCACCGGTTTTACCAGTACCTGTCTGAGCCGCAACCATCAGGTCGCGACCTTGCAACACGGCGGGAATGGCCCGCTGTTGCACCGGAGTAGGCTCGGTATAGCCCGCTGCCTCGATGGCGCGGACTAAAGCCTCGGAGAGACCGAGGGAAGCAAAGGACATGAGTAATCCTGTTTTAGTTAGGGCTTGGCCCAAAGGGATAATCTTGCCGGGCGTGAATGGCGCTTAGGGGAGCGCAACCCCGTCCGGTCCTGCTGCGTCTGGCGGGCACTCCACCGGCTCGCGCGGGCTGAAAGCTGCGCAGTAGCTGGGTTAGGTGCCTTTTTCAAGACCTCAGCGGCCGGGCGTGAGCCTGGCGGAAAGGCCGGAGTATAACAGAGCAATCACGGCGCGCCGCTTTCCTGCTGCTCAACGGTGTGTTCAGAGGCCGTGATGGCCTGGATTCCGCCGTATTTTGCGCTCAAGGCGGCGTAGGCCGGCTCTTGTTTGAAGCGCTTGAGCTCGGCGGCGAAGCGCTGCACCAGCAAGTCCATGCCGGCGCCACGGCGCACGGCAAGAAACTGCGGCTGGCGGCTGACCACCACGGGCGCCTGGCTGACCTTACCCTCCAGGCCCATGGCCTTGATCACATGCTGGCCCACTCGGCGGTCCGTAATGACCAGATCGATGCGCCCCAGCGACAGCTTGCCGAAGTTGGCCTCATGGCTGGGCGCCGGCTCGCGGTTGAACAAGGTCGACTCGCTGAAATCTTCGCCATAGAGGTAGCCAGGGGATGTACCGACGGTGAGCCCGCGCAAATCATCGAGGGTTTCGGCCGGATGAGGGCGGTCGTTGGCGTAGAACAGCACGAATTCGACATCCGACAGCGGCTCGCTGGGGTAAAGCAGCAGGGCGTCGCGCTCATGGCTGTGAAAGATGTCCAGTGCGCCATCGGCGTGGCCCTGGTCGAGCATCGCCAGGCAGCGCTTCCAGGGCAGGAATTGCCATTGCACGTCCACGCCCAGGCGTTGGAATACGGTCACCGTGGTTTCGTAATCCAGCCCGCGCATGCTGCCTTTGTCGTCGTAGACGTAGGGGGCCCAGGGCTCGGTGACAATGCGCAGTTTCTCACCGTAAGCGGTGAGGCTCAGGCAAGTAAAAAACACAGCAGTCAACAACTTGAGAATGACAGGCATGCCCTGAGGTTACGACGCTCTTGCGCTAAAGAGAAGCTCTGGCGCAAGCATTCGCGGGCACGTTGATGTGGCGCATTTAAAACAAAAAGGCCCTCGTATTGACGAGGGCCTTTGAGTCACGGAGCAAGCCTCAGCGTGGCAGCTTGAGGTTGTTCCAGATGGCCAGGCTCGGTTCGGCCTGGTTCAGGGTGTAGAAGTGCAACCCTGGCGCGCCGCCTTGCAGCAGTTGTTCGCACATCTGGGTGATGACCTGCTCGCCAAACGCCTGGATGCTCTTGACGTCGTCGCCGTAGGCTTCCAGTTGCTTGCGCACCCAGCGCGGGATTTCAGCGCCGCAAGCGTCGGAGAAGCGCGCCAGCTTGCTGTAGTTGGTGATCGGCATGATGCCCGGCACGATCGGGATGTTCACGCCCATGGCCCGTACACGCTCGACGAAGTAGAAATAGCTGTCGGCGTTGAAAAAGTACTGGGTGATCGCACTGTCGGCGCCGGCGTTGGCCTTGCGCACGAAATTCTGCAGGTCGTCTTCGAAATTGCGTGCCTGGGGATGCATCTCCGGGTACGCCGCCACTTCGATATGGAAGTGATCGCCGCTTTCTTCACGGATGAAATTCACCAGGTCATTGGCGTAGCGCAGCTCACCGCTGGCCATGCCCATGCCGGACGGCAAATCGCCACGCAGGGCGACGATGCGCTTGATGCCGGCTTGCTTGTACTGGGTCAGCAGGCCGCGCAGGTCGGCTTTGCTGTCGCCCACGCACGACAAGTGCGGAGCGGCGGGAACTTTGACTTCGCTTTCCAGCTGCAACACGGTGTTGATCGTGCGATCACGGGTCGAACCGCCGGCGCCGTAGGTGCAGGAGAAGAAGTCGGGGTTGTAACTGGCCAACTGCTTGGCGGTCGCCATCAGTTTTTCATGCCCAGCATCGGTCTTGGTCGGGAAGAACTCGAAGCTGTAGCGACGGTCTTGGGACATGGTAATACCCTTGAAAACTCATAAAACCGGGAGATGTACGCCGTCAATGTGGGAGGGGGCTTGCCCCGATGACGATGTATCAGTCGACATAGTTGTTAACTGACATTCCGCTATCGGGGGCAAGCCCCCTCCTACATTAGAAGCCCGCTCCCACAAGGGGAGCAGGCAGCAGGCATATCAGTAGCGGTAAGCGTGCGGCTTGAACGGGCCTTCAACCGTCACGCCGATGTAGTCGGCCTGGGTCTTGGTCAGTTGAGTCACTACGCCGCCAAAGCCGCGGACCATTTCCAGGGCCACTTCTTCGTCGAGTTTCTTGGGCAGCACTTCCACGGTCAGGCGCTCGGCTTTCTGGGCTGGCGACAGGTCGGCGTACTTCTGGCCGAACAGGAAGATCTGCGCCAGAACCTGGTTGGCGAACGAGCCGTCCATGATGCGGCTTGGGTGGCCAGTAGCATTGCCCAGGTTAACCAGACGGCCTTCAGCCAGCAGGATCAGGTAGTCGTCGTTCTGTGGGTCAAAATCGCCAGCGCCGGTGCGGTGAACCTTGTGCACCTGCGGCTTCACTTCTTCCCATGCCCAGTTTTTGCGCATGAAAGCGGTGTCGATTTCGTTGTCGAAGTGACCGATGTTGCACACCACAGCGCGCTTTTTCAGGGCTTTGAGCATGTTCGCGTCGCAAACATTCACGTTACCGGTGGTGGTCACGATCAGGTCGATCTTGCCCAGCAGGGCCTTGTCGACGCTCGCTTCGGTGCCGTCGTTCTGGCCGTTGATGAACGGCGAAACCACTTCGAAGCCGTCCATGCAGGCTTGCATGGCGCAAATCGGGTCAACTTCGGAGACTTTAACGATCATGCCTTCCTGACGCAGGGACTGGGACGAACCCTTGCCCACGTCGCCGTAGCCGATCACCAGGGCTTGTTTGCCCGACAGCAGGTGGTCGGTGCCGCGCTTGATGGCATCGTTCAGGCTGTGACGGCAGCCGTACTTGTTGTCGTTCTTGCTCTTGGTCACCGAGTCGTTGACGTTGATGGCCGGGATTTTCAGCTCGCCCTTGGCCAGCATGTCCAGCAGGCGGTGCACGCCGGTGGTGGTTTCTTCGGTCACGCCGTGGACGCGGTCGAGGATCTGCGGGTACTTCTTGTGCAGCAGCTCAGTCAGGTCGCCGCCGTCGTCGAGGATCATGTTGGCGTCCCATGGCTTGCCATCTTTGAGGATGGTTTGCTCCAGGCACCACTCGTACTCTTCTTCGGTCTCGCCCTTCCAGGCATAGACCGCGATGCCGGCAGCAGCGATAGCAGCAGCGGCCTGATCTTGAGTCGAGAAAATGTTGCAGGACGACCAACGCACTTCGGCGCCCAGCGCGACCAGGGTCTCGATCAGCACGGCTGTCTGGATGGTCATGTGGATGCAGCCGAGAATCTTCGCGCCCTTGAGCGGTTGCTCGGCGGCGTATTTGCGACGCAGGCCCATCAGGGCAGGCATTTCGGATTCGGCGATAAAGGTTTCGCGACGGCCCCAGGCAGCGAGGGACATGTCGGCGACTTTGTAGTCGGTGAAATCTGCAGGCGTGATTACAGCGCTCATGAAGAGCCTCCATTCGTAGTGTGCGAATGGGCGCCGTTGTGCGTTTAGTATCAAACCCGATAAACCAGGCCTGACAACGCCCCATCCGAGCCTGACAGGTCGAGCCTGCTGCAGCGCCCCTCGGACAGGTGGCGGGAGAACGGTATCAATCAGAGATGACCGTTTTGAAGCGGTGGCGATTATAGCTGTGTGCGCCAGACTTCCCAAGCCTTTCTGTCGGGCATATGAAGATCGCTCATGGGCTTGATAGGCAATGGCTCATAGAGCTTGGGCCTGGGCTCTGCCATGATGTTGCCCATCATTTCGCAATACGCTTTGGAGTGACCATGAACTTCCACACCCGCAAATGGGTAAAACCCGAAGACCTCAACCCCAACGGCACCCTGTTCGGCGGCAGCCTGCTGCGCTGGATCGACGAAGAAGCGGCCATTTACGCGATTGTGCAATTGGGCAACCAGCGCGTGGTGACCAAATACATCTCCGAAATCAACTTCGTCAGCGCCTCGCGCCAGGGCGACATCATCGAGCTGGGCATCACCGCCACCGAGTTCGGCCGCACCTCCATCACCCTGACCTGCGAAGTGCGCAACAAGATCACGCGCAAAAGCATCCTGACCGTAGAAAAAATGGTCTTCGTCAACCTCGGCGAAGACGGCTTGCCGGCGCCACACGGTCGCACTGAGATCAAGTACGTGAAGGACCAGTTCCAGGAAGACGGCATCAAGGACTAATCCTGCCGCTGGCCAGTGAACGCTATTGATAGGTCAAAGGTCGTACCTGAACAACGCCCCCCGTTCAGGTATCACCATGGCTACGCAAACAGACGGCAAGACCCCTAACCTGTCGCAGGAAGAACAGCACGACGTCGACAAGAACCAGCCGCCTCGCGCGGCGGTTCTGCATGAAATCATCCGCACCCAGGGCGATCAAGAACTGGAACGCACCGTGGCCGCATTGTGGTGGTCGGCGCTGGCCGCCGGCCTGACCATGGGCCTGTCGTTGATGGGCATGGGCCTGCTCAATTCGCGGCTACCGGACGGCGAAGGGTTCAAAGTGATCGCCAGTTTCGGGTACTGCGCAGGTTTCCTGGCGGTGATCCTCGCCCGTCAGCAGTTGTTTACCGAAAACACCCTGACGGCCGTGCTGCCGGTAATGAGCAAGCCAACCCTGGCCAACGCCGGACGCTTGCTGCGCCTGTGGACAGTGGTGCTGGTGGGCAACCTGTGCGGCACCTTGCTGGTGGCGTATGTGATGCTGCATTTGCCGATCTTCGACACCAAGACCGACATGGCCTTCCTCGAAATCGGTCGCAAAGTCATGGAAAACGACCCCGGCCAGATGTTCGCGAAGGGCATTATTTCCGGCTGGATGATCGCCACCATGGTATGGATGATCCCGTCCATGGAAAGCGCGAAAATGTTCATCATCATCCTGATTACCTACCTGATGGCGCTGGGTGACTTCACCCATATCGTCGTCGGGTCGGCGGAAGTCTCGTACCTGGTGTTTGCGGGCGAACTGCCGTGGAAGGATTTCTGGCTGGTGTTCGCCGGGCCGACGCTGGCGGGCAACATCATCGGCGGCAGTTTCATCTTTGCGCTGATCAGCCACGCACAGATTCGCAGCGAAAACAGTTTACCGGGCGAGACCGCAGACCCGCGCCACCCCCAGCAGGTCAACAAAGAGCGGTAAGCCGATTCGTCATAAATGAATGGCAAAGTCGCTGCGCGGCTTTCCATTCATGAAAGAAGGATCTTTATGCGGGCTTCCCCTTTTTTACGGGTGCGCAATGGGTGCGCGCTGATCGTGGCGCTGGGCGTGTTCGGCATGGCGCAGGCCAGGGACGATGCGGCGGATCGCTCGGTGACCATCGAAAAGAATACTCAACACTACGTGATCAACGCCGACGGCAGTTATGTGCTGCAGGCCGATAAGGTCACGTTGATCAACGAAGAGCGAGCCATCAGGTTCAGTGCCCAGCAGGCGGTCAGTTACAACCGCTCGCTGGACAGCCTGGAGATTGTCGAAGCCTTCACGCTCAAGCCCGACGGGCGCAAAGTGAGGGTCACCGCGCCGCAGATCAGGGAGCAACAGGAGCAGGCGTCGGCGAATGCCCCGATGTTTCAGGACTCACGGGTCAAAGTGGTGATTTTTCCTGAGGTGGCGGTAGGGGATCGTTTGAGCCTGCGCTACACACGAACGCGCAAGCCGGCATTGTTCCCTGGCGAGTTCACCGACTTCGCCACGCCGAGCCTGAGCCAGACCCAGGATTACAGCCTGACCTATGACCTGCCGGCCGACAAACCCTTGTATGCCGAGGCTCGGGGTTTCAAGGCGGCCCCTGCGCAGGCCACGGCCGGGCGCAAGGTCTACCGTTGGGACTATGTGCCGGTTGACAAACTCCGACCTGAGCAGAGTGCTGTGGCCTACACCGACTATGGCCAAATCCTCGCCGTTTCGACCTTTGCAAACTACCAAGACCTGGCCAAAGCGTACCAGGCACGGGCCCAGGTCGAGGTGACGCCGCAAATCACTGAGTTGGCGCACACGCTCACGGCCGACGAGCCAACGCCTCGGGCCAAAGCCCTGGCGCTCAGTGACTGGGTGCGCAAGAACATCCGTTATGTGGCGGTGTACATCGATGCCGGCGGCGTGGTGCCACACTCGGCGCAGTCCGTGCTGGATAACCGTTACGGCGACTGCAAGGACCATGTAGCCTTGCTCGAAGCCATGCTCAAGGCCGTGGCCATCGACAGCTCGCCGGCGCTGATCAACCTGGGCAATGCCTACACCTTACCCACGGTGGCCGCGTTACGTGTGATCAACCATGTGATCACCTATGTGCCCAGCCTTGACCTGTACCTGGACTCTACCGCCCGTTTCATCGCCGCCGGTTACCTGCCGCTGCAGGACCTGGATAAGCCAGTGTTGTTGACGCGCACCGGCGAGATGGCGCGTACCCCGGCCACTCAAGCTGGCAAGTTGTCCAGTGAGTTGGTGTTCAAGATCGATGACACGGGCGCGGCGGATTTTACCCAAACGTCTCTGGCCGAAGGTTGGCGCACGGAAGCGATGCGTTTTGGTATCAGGTCGCTGCCGCCGACGGAGCGTGAGCAGATCATTCAGAAAACGCTACGCAGCCATGGCCTGACGGGCAGCGGTGCGCTGCAAACAGATGCACTCGACGGGGATGGGTCCGGCTTCAACACCACGTTGGCCGGGCGCACGGAAAACCTCGTGAACTTGCCGGGGCCGATCGGCGTGCCGGCCCTCAGTCGGCTGGGCAGCAATATTGCTCAGGACGTGCAGGCCCTGTCGGTGGAAAAGGAGCGGCTGCAGAACTTCAGCTGTTTCGCCAACCAGAGTATTGAAAAGGCCCGCTTCGAGTTTCCCGAAGGGGTGAATATTCTGGCGGTGCCCAAGACCGTTTCGCTTAAGGGCGCGGATGTTACCTACGACGCCCGTTATGAGCGCAGCGGCAACACCGTACTGGTTTCCCGCACCCTGGCGTTCAGTCATCCCGAAGCGGTGTGCAGCCCAGCGTGGTTCAAGGCGATGCAGCCGATGATCGAGGCGATGTTCAATGACCTGAAAAGCCAGATCATCGTGCAGACCCTCTGACCGTAAGGCGGGCGGCGAAGTCAGCTCGCCGCCCGTGTCCATCAGTGGGTCTCGGCCTGCGGAGCCGGTTCATCCTTGGTCACGTGTTTGACCAGCTTGCCGATGCTCAAACCCTGCAGCAGGATCGACGACAGCACCACGATGTAGGTGATGCTCAGCAACAAGTCGCGCTCCGGCCCCAACGGCAAGGCCAGTGCCAATGCTACCGACACCCCGCCACGCAGGCCGCCCCAGGTAAGGATACGGATAGTGCCGCGCGGTACGGTGCGCCAGCGGCGCAGCAACAGGATCGCCGGGGCCACGGTCAGCAGGCGCGAAAGCAGGATCGCCACCGCCAGCAAACTGGCCGCCAATACGTGCAGCCAGTTGAACGGCAACAGCAACAGCTCCATGCCGATCAACGCGAACAGCAGGGCGTTGAGCATGTCATCGAGCAACTCCCAGAAACCGTCCAGGTAGCGTCGGGTCATGTCGTTCATCGCCAGCTTGCGGCCCAGGTTGCCGATGATCAGGCCGGCAACCACCATCGCAATCGGTGCCGAGACGTGCAGTTCGGTGGCAAGCGCCGAGCCGCCGATCACCAGCGCCAAGGTCAGCATGACCTCAATCTGGTGCTGCTCGATGCTTTTGATCATCAAGTACACCAGGTAGCCGATCAGCCCGCCGAACACCACGCCGCCAATCGCTTCATGGGCGAACAGCATGGCCGTGGCGCCGACGGTTGGCGTTTCACCCAACTGCGCGATGCCCAACAGCACGGTAAACACCACGACCGCGGTGCCGTCATTGAACAGCGATTCGCCGACGATGGTGGTTTTCAGCGGTTTCGATGCGTTGGCCGTTCGCAGCACGCCCAGCACCGCAATCGGGTCGGTGGGCGAGATCAGCGCGCCGAACAGCAGGCAGTAGAGGAAACTCACGTGCCAGCCAAACAGGGCAAAAATGTAAAACGCCAGGCTGCCGATGACCACGGTGGCAATCAACACGCCGAAGGTTGCCAACAGGCCGATGGGCCAGCGATAACTGCGCAAGTCATTCAGGTTGACGTGCAAGGCGCCGGCGAACAGCAGGAACGAAAGCATCCAGTTCATCAACAGATCGCCAAAGTCGATCTGGCCGATCAATTGCTGAATACGCTCCTCCAGGCCTGGGTAGCCGATGAAGCTCAGGCCTTGCAGGATCAGTGAGAACAGCAGGGCGGTGACCATCACGCCGATGGTGGGCGGCAGGCCGATAAAACGGAAGTTCACATACGTGAGCAGGGTGGTGAGGCAAATGAAGGCGGCGACAAGTTCAAGCATCCGGGGTCCTTGGAAGGTGGAGTGTGCGTTGGTTAATGGGTGGATGGACCGCAGCACTGGCGGGATGTTGCAGGCCATGGGGCAAAAGGCCGGTAGAACCTTTGGCGGTGGCGCGGTTCATAGCGGTTAAGTGCGGTGTGGCATTTTTAGTGCTAAAACTCTAACCGCTGGCTAAAACTACAAAAGGAATCAGTGATGACGGTGGCTTTCTGGTGTGTGTTGATCGCAATTTTCCTGCCTTATCTGTGCACGGGTGTGGCCAAGTTCAGCGGCGGCAAGTTCGGGCCTCGGCAGAACCATGACCCTCGGGCTTTCCTGGACACCCTCGATGGGTTCGCCAAGCGCGCTCACAGTGCACAACTCAACAGCTTTGAAGTGACGCCGGCGTTTGCGGCGGCAGTGATCATTGCGCACTTGGCCGGCACGGCGTCACTGGTGACCATCAATGTGCTGGCGGTGCTGTTTATCACCAGTCGGCTGCTGTACATCATTTGCTACCTGGCGGACTGGGCGATGCTGCGTTCGCTGGTCTGGGCATTGGGCATGGCATTGATTGCGAGTTTCTTTTTTGTCTCGATCTAAGGCCTGATGCGATTTCTCGTGTGAGCTGGCTTGTTGTGCCGAGCCCGTTTGTTATGCCGAGCGGAATGGGTGTGCGAGCGGGCTTGTGGTGGCGAGCGGGCTTGCCCCGCGTTGGGGCGCGAAGCGGCCCCACTAAAAGCGCCGAGTTCTTTCAGAAAGAACGCGGTGTGTATTTTTTTAGGGCCGCTTCGCAGCCCAACGCGGGGCAAGCCCGCTCGCCACATCAATCCCGCTCGCCACATTAGGTCTGCTAGTCACACCAGCCCGCTCGCCACACACGCGTGCTCAGCACCATGAATCGCGCCTATCAGTAAGCACTCAGGTACCGGCAGGTGCATCCGGCACGTGTGGCAGCGCTGCGCCTTTGGGCCACAACATCCAGATCTGGCCCTGCTGCTTCATATTCCCCGCCAACTCGCCCGCTGCATCACCGGTGCCCCAGAACAAGTCTGCGCGCACTTCGCCGGTGATTGCACCGCCGGTGTCCTGTGCGGCCACGGGTCGGGCAATGGGCGAGCCGTCAGGTTTGGTGGTCGACAGCCATAACAGGCTGCCCAGCGGAATCACCTTGCGATCCACCGCCACGCTGTAGCCCGCCGTCAGCGGCACATTCAGTGAGCCGCGCGGGCCTTCATTGCTGTCCGGGCGAGCGCTGAAAAACACGTAGCTGGGGTTGCTCGCCAGCAGTTGTGGAATACGTTGCGGGTTAGCCTTGGCCCAGGCGCTGATGGCGCCCATGGTCACGTCTTCTTTTTTCAGCTCGCCTTGCTCCACCAGCCAACGGCCGATCGGGCGGTACGGGTAACCGTTCTGGTCGCCATACCCCACACGCAGTTGGCGCCCGCCGGCGAGTTGAATGCGGCCCGAGCCCTGAATCTGCAAGAACTGCAGGTCCATCGGGTTGGTCAGCCAGGCAATCGGCTTGGCGGTGGAGCCCTGGCCGTTGATGGTGCTGGCGTCGTCATATGGCTTGAGCACACGCCCTTCGAGGCGGCCGCGCAGGCGCTTGCCCTTGAGTTCCGGGTAGATGCTTTCCAGGTTGACGATGATCAGGTCATCCGGAACCCCGTACACCGGCACATGGGCAATGGCGGTTTCGGTCAGGCTGCCGGGGTAGACCGGTTCGTAGTAGCCGGTGATCAGGCCGTTCGGCGTGTTGTCGGCCGAGCGCAGGCCGAATACGTCCAGGCGCTCCTTGAGAAAGCTGCGCACCGCCGGAGCGTTGCCCGGCACGCTGGTCGCTGCTGCGCAGGTCGCACCCCAGATCGGGTCGGCCTTCAGGCGTTGGCAGGCGCTGCGCCAGGATTCAAACCCGGCCAGCAGGTCGCTATCGGTAACAGCCGGCAAGGCTTCCCACGGTGCACTCACATACGTGGCGACGGCATGGGGTTTAACGGTTTCATCTTTGCCGGCGTCTTTGTTGCCATCGCAGCCGGCCAGCAGTGCAATGATCGGCAGAGCCCACGCCAGGCGGCGGCTCCAGGGTTTCAAGGTGACATTCATACAAACACTTCCTGAAGCGATTGCCCGCGCCGCAGCGCGTTTGGGCAACCCCTATTATTAATAGGGCTATTGGTCTTTACGGGCGGGGCGAGGATACTGGCCGCCGTTCCCGTGACCTGAAGCCATCATGACTTTTAAAAGACTGACCGTTGTATTGCTGGCCTGCCTGACGTTATCCGCTTGTGGCGGTGTTGATCCGAATTCACCCCTGGGTCAGCGCAAGGCAATCTTCAAGCAAATGCTCAAGACCGGCGAAGACCTGGGCGGCATGTTGCGTGGGCGCATCCCTTTCGATGGCGCGAAGTTCGCCGAAGGCGCGGTCAAGCTTGACGCGTTGTCCCACGAACCGTGGAAGCATTTCCCGAGCGTGCGCGAAGAAGATCACACCAGCGCCAAGGACAGCGTGTGGCAACAGCAGGCACGGTTCCAGGCGTTGGCCCGAAACCTTGAAGCGGCCACCGGTGAACTGGTGATCGCCAGCCAGGTGCAGCCTTACAAAGCCAGCAACCTGGGGCCTGCGGTGCAGAAAGTCGAAGATGCCTGCACGGCTTGCCATAAACAGTTTCGGGATCACTGACCGGGTTTACTGGTCGAGTTCTTCAACAGCGTCCTGCAGCTCTTTGCGTGACTGCGCCAACTTGTCCTTACGCTTGTTGATCTTGTCTGCGTCACCCTTTTTCATCGCCTTGTCGAGGTCGGCCTGACGGCGGCTGACTTCGTGCTTGGCGTCGAGCACCTTGTTTTCGCGTTCTTTCCTCAGGGATGCGTCGGTGCAGTTGGCGGTGACTTCGCTCAGGGCTTTTTCCAGGCCAGCCTGTTGTTGGCTGTTGCCGTGTGCCTTGGCTTGTTCGATCTGAGCGCTGATGGCTTGGCGCTTGGCGGCGCAGCCGGTGAGTTCCGGCACCTCTTCAGCGGCCAGCAGGGGTGTCGCCATGAAGCTTGCAACCGTTAACAAGGCAAAAGGGGCAAGAAATTTCATAAAGGCTCCAGGGTGCAATCAAATGGCAGGATGAATTCTGCCGTTGGTTAAAAAGTGGTCGGGCCAGGTTAGAACCCATCTATCCCCGCCTCGCGGAGTGTCTGAGCCAACGCCTGTACTTGCGGGTCGCGAAAAAAGGCGCTCAATTGCGCTGCGCGGCCCGGGCCGATGCCATCGGTGGCCAGCCAGGCCTGGGTGTCTCTGGCGGCCAGGGTCTGCCAGCCGCCGTCCAGGTCGTTACGTGCCGAGGGCGGTACACCCAAGGCTTTGAGCCATTGTGCAAAGGGACGTTGCCGAGCGTTTTGAATGCTATCGAGCACCCGCGCGCGGCTGCGTTCGCCGAAGCCGTCAATGTTAGCAAGCTCTGCCGCATCCAGGGTCAACCAATCGAGAATGCCGGCGATTAGACCGGCCTGGATCAATATGTTCCAGGTTTCGCGGCCAATATGCGGCATGGCCAGGCCTTGGTTGCCGCTCAGCCAGGTCAGGCGAGCCAGCAATTGCTCCTCGCAACCAGGGTCCAGTTGCCAACAGCTCAAGGCGTGAAAATTACGCGCATCGGGCACTCGTACTTCCACCCTGTTCTCGTTGCGCAGGATCACGTGTTCCAAGCGGGGGATAACATGGCCGGCAAGGCTGATGGACACCTGATCGCCGGGGCGAATATCCAGCACCTGCCAGCGTTTCAGGGAGCCGACGCTCACGCGGTGGATGTGCCGGTCATCCAGCCGTACCGGCTCCAGCTCAAGAATGGGCGTAATACGCCCGGTGCGGCCGATGTTGAACCGCACGTTACGCACCAGCGCGAGCGCCTTGGCGGCCGGGTATTTCCAGGCGACCGCCCAGTAGGGAGCGCTGGCTTGCCAGCGTTTGCCGGGCGCATGCACAGCCTGGTGCAATACCACGCCATCGCTGGCAAATGGCAGGGGATGGTTGTACCAGTAACTGCGCCAGTGTGAGGCTTCAGCGATGTTTTGAATGCGCTGGCTGTAGAGATGGCTATCGGTGAAGCCCCAGCGTGAGAGGGTGGTCAGGCGCTCGTTGAAGTCGGTCGGGCCGTCAGGCCAGGCCCAGACAAAAAGCCCGATCCCCGCGGCATCGGTGTCGCTCAACTGAAGGCGGTTCATCAACCCGGCCATCTTGCTGCGAGCATTCAGCCCGCCCTGTGTCGCCTGCACATGAGCGTCGAGGCGCCAATAGAGTTCGCCTTGCAGCACCAGGTCGATGGGCTCCGGCAGTTGCTGGACAATCCCGGGGATCCGGCGTGCGGCAGTCGACCAATCCTGGCCGAGGCGTCCGTCACCCCGGCTGATAAGCCGGCTCAATCGGCCCTGGCGATAGACCAGCGTCACCGCGACCCCATCGACCTTGGGTTGAATCCATACGTCTTGCCGCGTCCTGAGCCATTCGTCGACAGCCTGCTCATCCAGTAACTTTTCAAGGCCGGTATGCGCGACCGGGTGAGGCCGTGTGCCCCGCGAACTCGCGAGTGGCTTGTCAGCCGTCAGGCCGTTTTTGGGGAAACACGTTCGCCAGTGGTCCAGGCGGTGGCGCGCCTGATCGTAGAGTTCATCGCTCACCGGGGATTGGCCGAGCCGGTGGTAGCTGTCATCCCACAGCGTGATCTGTCTGGCCAGCGCGCCGACCTGTGATCGGGCGTCCTCGGGACAGTCTTCTGCCCACACCAGAAAGGGCAAGGCACTGAGTAACAGAGCAATCAATAAACGCATCATGAGCATCCTTGCTCGGAAGGGGCGCCCAGCCTAAGTGATCCAGGCGGCCACAAAAAAGCCCCGACAGCGCGGGGCTTTTTACCGGGTGTTTCGAATTACTTGAACAGGCCGCCCAACCCTTTCACCGCGTCGTTCTTATTCATCTTGGCTTCCTGTGTTTGCTGCCTGGCGTCGACTTTGGCTTAAGACTCGGCCAGATTGTTACAACCTTTGTTGACCTGCTCTCGTGCGGCTTCAAAGCCTTAACGCTTAGTACGTCGTTCTTGGCCTGCGCCACGTCAATTTTGCTTTGCCGGTCTTTGGCGTGCGGCTGGCAGTCGCCGGGTTTGTCGCCCAGTCGGGTACTCAGGGCGCCAAACGTGTGATGCCTGTCGCGCAGGCAATAAAAAGCCCCGCCGGGCGAACCCGGCGGGGCTTTTGTGGTAGCGCGTGCTTACAGGCCGGCGGCCGTGCGCAGGTCGTTGGCGCGGTCGGTTTTCTCCCAGGTGAACGTGGTGAAGGTGTCGTCGCCGACAGTCTTCTGCACAGGGGTACGGCCGAAGTGGCCGTAGGCTGCGGTTTCCTGGTACATCGGGTGCAGCAGGTCAAGCATGGTGGTGATCGCGTATGGACGCAGGTCGAAGATCTCGCGCACCAGCTTGACGATTTTGTCGTCGCTGATCTTGCCGGTGCCGAAGGTATTCAGCGAGATCGACGTAGGCTGGGCTACACCGATAGCGTAGGAAACCTGGATCTCGCAACGCTCGGCCAGGCCGGCAGCGACGATGTTCTTGGCCACATAACGACCGGCGTAGGCCGCCGAACGGTCAACCTTGGACGGGTCTTTGCCCGAGAACGCGCCGCCGCCGTGACGGGCCATGCCGCCGTAGCTGTCGACGATGATCTTGCGGCCGGTCAGGCCGCAGTCGCCCACCGGGCCACCGATGATGAACTGGCCAGTCGGGTTGATGTGGAACTGGGTGTCCTTGGTCAGCAGTTCGGCCGGCAGCACGTGCTTGACGATCAGCTCCATCACGCCTTCGCGCAGGTCGGCGTAGGACACGTCCGGGTTGTGCTGGGTCGACAGTACAACGGCGTCGATACCCACGACTTTGCCGCCTTCGTAACGGCAGGTCACCTGGGACTTGGCATCCGGACGCAGCCACGGCAGCAGGCCGTTTTTGCGGGCCTCGGCCTGACGTTGCACCAGCTGGTGCGAGAAGGTGATCGGCGCCGGCATCAGCACCTCGGTTTCGTTGCTGGCGTAGCCGAACATCAGGCCCTGGTCGCCAGCGCCCTGATCTTCAGGCTTGGCGCGGTCCACGCCCTGGTTGATGTCGGGCGACTGCTTGCCGATGATGTTCATCACGCCGCAGGTCGCGCCGTCGAAGCCGACGTCGGAACTGTTGTAGCCAATCTTGGTGATAACGTCGCGCACGATCTGTTCCAGATCGACCCACGCGGTGGTGGTGACTTCACCGGCGATGATCGCCACGCCCGTTTTCACCAGAGTCTCGCACGCCACACGGGCGAACTTGTCTTCAGCAATGATGGCGTCCAGCACCGCATCAGAAATCTGGTCGGCGATTTTGTCCGGATGCCCTTCAGACACGGACTCGGAGGTGAAAAGGGAGTATTCGCTCATCTCGATGTTTTCCTGATATTTACCGATGGTGAGTGTCGCCAGCCGGCCGCTGAAAATGGCGGACCTGAATCTGGAAACCATTACGTAAACCTACATAGAGGCTTTCCCCGGGAACGAGTCCCGCAGCGGTGGCCCAACGGGCCAGATCGTCCTGTTCAAAACCCAACCAGAGATCACCGCAGGCCTCCTTGGCCCAATTCTGGTTGTGGCTGCATAAATCTGTGACCAGCAGGCTACCGCCGGGTTGCAGCAAATTTGCCATCTGCTTGAGGGCGTCGGCGGGGGCGGCGAAATGGTGCAAGACCATGTTCAACACCACGCAATCGGCCCGCAGGTTTGTGTCGTTCAACGCGTCCGCCAGCTGCAGGCTGACATTGCCCAGCGCCTCGCGCTCGCACAACTGGCGCGCCAGTTCGAGCATCGCCGGGCTGTTGTCCAGGGCCGTCACCTGCTTGAAGCGGCGCGCCAGCTCCGGCAGGAAACCGCCATCGCCAGGGCCGACTTCCAGCGCCGTGGCCGAATAACTGAAGCCCAGTTTGTCCAACAGCGCCAGTACGCTTTCGCGGTATTGCGGCAAGCCGGCAATCAGGTCTTGTTGGGCGCGAAACTTCTCGGCGACCCGTGAGAAAAAATCCTGGCTGGCGGCAGCGCGTTGTCCGTGAACTTGGCTGATGCGCGACTGCACGTCGCCGGGCAAGCTCAAGCTGTCCACCTCTTCCAGCAGCGCGGCGTGCAGTTTGCCGCCGAGCAGCTCGGTGTGGGGCAGGGCGCGGCGGTAAAAAATCGCATTGCCCTCGCGGCGGGTGGCCACCAGGTCAGCCTGGGCCAGGACCTTCAAATGGTGGCTCATGCCGGATTGGCCAATAGCGAAGATCTGCGCCAGTTCCAGTACGCCGAAAGAGTCGTTGGCCAGTGCGCGCAATACGTTCAGGCGTAACGGATCACCAGCGGCCTTGCACAAGGCTGCCAGTTCATCGCCGTCGTCAGGACGCAGGGAGGGCACGGGTAGGTTCATAAGGCCAGCAGTCTAGTGACGGGCGGATATCCCCGCAAGGCCAATATCAAAAAGTTTTGATATTGGTCGATAATCGGTAGTTATAAGCAGCCGCTATAACCTTTAGACGAAGCGGTCAGGCTTTTCTGCAAGCGATTAGCGCGCAAACCGCAGGAAAAACACCTCAAGTGACTATCTGTGATTGCCCGCAGGCGGTGGCTGAGGGAAAATGCCGATCCTTTTTTCCGTTTCTTTTAAGCAACCCCAGGAGATCAGCGATGCCCAGCCGTCGTGAGCGTGCCAACGCCATTCGTGCCCTCAGCATGGATGCCGTGCAAAAAGCCAACAGCGGCCATCCCGGTGCCCCGATGGGCATGGCGGATATCGCCGAGGTACTTTGGCGTGACTACCTGAAACACAATCCGAGCAACCCGTCGTTCGCCGACCGTGACCGCTTCGTGCTGTCCAACGGCCATGGCTCGATGCTGATCTATTCGCTGCTGCACCTGACCGGCTACGACGTCACCATCGATGACCTCAAGAGCTTCCGCCAGCTGCACAGCCGCACCCCGGGTCACCCGGAATTCGGCTACACCCCAGGCGTTGAGACCACCACCGGTCCGCTGGGCCAGGGCCTGGCCAATGCTGTTGGCTTCGCACTCGCTGAAAAAGTCCTGGGCGCGCAGTTCAACCGCCCTGGTCACAACATCGTCGACCACCACACCTATGTGTTCCTGGGTGATGGCTGCATGATGGAAGGCATTTCCCACGAAGTGGCTTCCCTAGCCGGTACCCTGGGCCTGGGCAAGCTGATTGCCTTCTACGATGACAACGGCATCTCCATCGACGGCGAAGTCGAAGGCTGGTTCACCGATGACACCCCGAAGCGTTTCGAAGCCTACAACTGGCAAGTGATCCGTAACGTCGACGGCCACGATCCGGAAGAGATCAAGACCGCCATCGACACCGCCCGCAAGAGCGAGCAGCCGACCCTGATCTGCTGCAAGACCACCATTGGTTTCGGCTCGCCGAACAAGCAAGGTAAAGAAGACTGCCACGGCGCCCCACTGGGTGACGCGGAAATCGCCTTGACCCGTGAAGCGCTGAAGTGGAACCACGGCCCGTTCGAAATCCCGGCTGACATCTATGCCGAGTGGAACGCCAAGGAAAAAGGCCTGGCGACCGAAGCCGAGTGGGACCAGCGTTTTGCGGCCTACTCCGCCGAATTCCCTGAGTTGGCCAACGAACTGGTACGCCGCCTGGCCGGTGACCTGCCTGCCGACTTCTCGGAAAAAGCCTCGGCCTACATCGCCGAAGTGGCGGCCAAGGGCGAGACCATCGCCAGCCGTAAAGCCAGCCAGAACACCCTGAACGCCTTTGGCCCGTTGCTGCCTGAGATCCTCGGCGGTTCGGCTGACCTGGCCGGTTCCAACCTGACCCTGTGGAAAGGTTGCAAAGGTGTCTCGGCCGAAGACGCCAGCGGCAACTACATGTACTACGGCGTGCGCGAGTTCGGCATGAGCGCCATCATGAACGGCGTGTCCCTGCACGGCGGCCTGCTGCCTTACGGCGCAACCTTCCTGATGTTCATGGAATACGCGCGCAACGCCGTACGTATGGCCGCGCTGATGAAAAAGCGTGTGATCCATGTGTACACCCACGACTCCATCGGTTTGGGCGAAGACGGCCCGACGCACCAGCCGGTCGAGCAACTGACCAGCCTGCGTACCACACCGAACCTGGATTGCTGGCGCCCAGCCGACGCGGTCGAATCTGCCGTGGCCTGGAAACACGCCATTGAGCGTAAGGACGGCCCTTCGGCGCTGATTTTCTCGCGTCAGAACCTGCAGCACCAAGTGCGTACCGACGCGCAGATCGCTGCGATCAGCCGTGGTGGCTACGTGCTCAAGGACTGCGTTGGCGAGCCGGAGCTGATCCTGATCTCCACCGGTTCCGAAGTCGGCCTGACCGTTCAGGCCTACGACAAGCTGACGGCCCAGGGCCGCAACGTGCGCGTTGTGTCCATGCCGTGCACCAGCCTGTTCGAAGCCCAGGACGCCGACTACAAGCAATCGGTTCTGCCGTTGCAGGTCAGCGCGCGTATTGCCATCGAAGCGGCTCACGCCGACTACTGGTACAAGTACGTGGGCCTGGAAGGCCGCGTGATCGGCATGACCACCTACGGTGAGTCGGCGCCAGCGCCAGCGTTGTTCGAAGAGTTCGGTTTCACCCTGGAAAACATCCTGGGTCAGGCTGAAGAGCTGCTGGAAGACTAAGTCAGTCTGCGTTGTCTGCACTGGCGCTATCGCGGGCAAGCCCGCTCCCACATTTGGATCGCGGTCTAATGTGGGAGCGGGCTTGCCCGCGATAGCGTCAGAGCATTCAACACCGAACTAACATTGATCGAGAACCCCATGCCCCAACCGCGTCCCTACAAAGTTGCACTCAACGGCTACGGCCGCATTGGTCGTTGCGTCTTGCGTGCTCTGTTTGAGCGAGGGGCGGCGGCCGGGTTTGAAATTGTCGCGATCAACGATTTGGCCGACATGGCCAGCATCGAATACCTGACACGCTTTGACTCCACCCATGGCCGGTTTCCCGGCGAAGTGCGCGTTGAAGGCGACTGTCTGCATATCAATGGCGACTGCGTGAAAGTCCTGCGCAGTGCCACCCCCGAGGGCATCGACTGGGCGGCGCTGGGCGTCGACCTGGTGTTGGAATGCTCCGGTGCTTACCACACCCGTGCCGATGGCCAGCGTTTTCTCGACGCCGGCGCACCGCGTGTGCTGTTTTCCCAGCCGATGGCCAGCGAGGCGGATGTCGACGCCACCATCGTCTACGGCATCAACCAGGATTGCCTGACCGGCAATGAGCTGCTGGTGTCCAACGCCTCCTGCACCACCAACTGCAGCGTGCCGCTGTTGCGCCTGCTGGATCAGGCGATTGGCCTGGATTATGTGTCGATCACCACGATTCACTCGGCGATGAACGACCAGCCGGTCATCGACGCCTATCACCACGAAGACCTGCGCCGCACGCGTTCGGCCTTCCAGTCAGTGATTCCGGTGTCTACCGGCCTGGCGCGAGGTATCGAAAGATTGTTACCGGAACTTGCCGGGCGAATTCAAGCCAAAGCCGTACGGGTGCCAACGGTGAACGTGTCTTGCCTGGACATCACCATGCAGACTGTCAGCGACACTGACGCGACGGAGGTCAACCGGATTCTGCGCGACGCCGCCACCAGCGGCCCGCTCAAGGGTTTGCTGGCCTACACCGAGTTGCCGCATGCCAGTTGCGATTTCAACCATGACCCGCATTCGGCGATTGTCGATGCCAGCCAGACCCGCGTTTCCGGCCCCAGGCTGGTGAACATCCTGGCTTGGTTCGACAACGAATGGGGGTTTGCCAACCGAATGCTGGATGTTGCCGAACATTATCTGCACATCGCCTCCATACAACCTCAACAGTAATTCAGGAACTGCGACCCATGACCGTGTTGAAGATGACCGACCTCGATCTGCAAGGTAAGCGCGTACTGATTCGCGAAGACCTCAACGTCCCAGTCAAGGACGGTGTTGTCACCAGCGATGCGCGAATCCTGGCCTCGCTGCCGACCATCAAGCTGGCCCTGGAAAAAGGCGCGGCCGTGATGGTCTGCTCCCACCTGGGTCGTCCGACCGAAGGTGAGTTCTCCGCCGAAAACAGCCTCAAGCCGGTGGCCGACTACCTGAGCGAGGCCCTGGGCCGCGACGTGCCGCTGGTGGCTGACTACCTGGGCGGCGTTGACGTCAAGCCAGGCGACATCGTGCTGTTCGAAAACGTGCGCTTCAACAAAGGCGAGAAAAAGAACAGCGACGAACTGGCCCAGCAATACGCGGCCCTGTGCGACGTGTTCGTGATGGACGCCTTCGGCACTGCGCACCGCGCCGAGGGTTCGACCCATGGCGTGGCCAAGTTCGCCAAAGTCGCCGCCGCCGGCCCGCTGCTGGCCGCAGAACTGGATGCACTGGGCAAGGCCCTGGGCGCTCCGGCGCAGCCAATGGCGGCCATCGTGGCCGGTTCCAAAGTCTCCACCAAGCTCGACGTGCTCAACAGCCTGAGCCAGATCTGCAACCAGTTGATCGTCGGCGGCGGCATTGCCAACACCTTCCTGGCCGCAGCCGGCCACCCGGTGGGCAAGTCCCTGTACGAGCCGGACCTGCTCGACACCGCGCGCGCCATCGCGGCCAAAGTCAGCGTGCCGCTGCCGGTGGACGTAGTCGTGGCCAAGGAATTCGCTGAAAGCGCCGAAGCCACCGTCAAGCTCATCGCTGACGTGGCCGCCGACGACATGATCCTGGACATCGGCCCGCAAACCGCAGCCAACTTCGCTGAACTGCTGAAGTCGTCCAAGACCATTTTGTGGAACGGCCCGGTCGGCGTGTTCGAGTTCGACCAGTTCGGCAACGGCACCAAAGTACTGGCCCACGCCATTGCTGAAAGCTCGGCATTCTCCATCGCCGGCGGTGGCGATACCTTGGCGGCCATCGATAAATATGGCGTTGCTGACCAGATCTCCTACATTTCTACCGGTGGCGGCGCGTTCCTCGAATTCGTCGAAGGCAAAGTGCTGCCGGCCGTTGAAGTGCTGGAAACTCGAGCCAAAGGCTAAGGCTCGTGATCCGGAAAAGGAGTATTCCCATGATCAAGTCGTTGGCACTGGTGATCGCAGCGGGCCTGTTGGCCGGCTGCGGCGGCACGCCAAGCACGAAGCCTGCCGCTGCAGAGCCTGCGCCTACGCAGAAAAAGAGCTGCTACCAGGCTGACTGGCAAGCCGAAACCATGCCGGTGATCAACAAGCGCATCGGCAACGAGCGGCTTGAGCAATACGATGCCGCGCCCAACGGTCAGGAACAGGGTTGCCCTTGACGGGTCTGATCAACTAACCGACAGCTTTGGCGGCCTTTTGGGTCGCCGTTCGAGGATTGGCAATGAAAGGCGTTTTCGCCCTGGCAGCCCTGGCCTTGTTGGCCGGCTGCAGCAGCATGAACATGTTCAACAAGGCAGAGCCGGCCGACAAGTGGACCACCTGGACGTGCGACAGCAAGGCCGAGGTCAACTGGCGCTTTGCCAACCAGGCGCGTTCCGAGGTGGATGTACGCCTCGGCGGTTCCGACCAGGTTTATCGTCTTAAACAGGACGTTGCTGCCTCGGGCGTGCTGTACAGCAACGACCAGTTGGCGTTTCACCAAAAGGGTGAGGAAGGCCTGATTTACTGGGTCGCCACCGATGATTTGATTGGGCGAGGCTGCAAGGCCCAGTAGTGAGCCCAATGAAAATCAAATGTGAGAGTGGGCTTGCCCGCGATGACGGTGGGTCAGTTACCGAAGATGTCGACAGACAAATCGCCATCGCAGGCAAGCCAGCTCTCACATTGATCGGGTTTCAAATTGGAACTTGTGTCAGGTCCGTCACTGCAATAACGATTCAGCAGGCCAAGCCTTAACCCCTTGATCTGCAATAACTTGAATAGCAGCCGCCGCTACGGCAGGCTTGCACGATTAACGACCCACGATCGGGAGAGACAACACAATGGCACTTATCAGCATGCGTCAAATGCTGGACCACGCAGCCGAGTTCGGCTACGGCGTCCCAGCCTTTAACGTCAACAACCTTGAGCAGATGCGCGCCATCATGGAAGCCGCTGACAAGACCGACTCCCCAGTGATCGTTCAGGCTTCGGCCGGTGCCCGCAAATACGCCGGTGCCCCTTTCCTGCGTCACCTGATCCTGGCCGCCATCGAAGAATTCCCACACATCCCGGTGTGCATGCACCAGGACCACGGCACCAGCCCTGACGTGTGCCAGCGCTCCATCCAACTGGGCTTCAGCTCGGTGATGATGGACGGCTCCCTCGGCGAAGACGGCAAGACCCCAACCGACTACGAGTACAACGTACGCGTGACCCAACAAACCGTGGCCATGGCTCACGCCTGCGGCGTTTCGGTTGAAGGCGAGCTGGGCTGCCTGGGTTCGTTGGAAACCGGCATGGCCGGCGAAGAAGACGGCATCGGCGCTGAAGGCGTGCTGGACCACAGCCAGATGCTGACCGACCCGGAAGAAGCCGCTGACTTCGTGAAGAAGACCCAAGTGGATGCCCTGGCCATCGCCATCGGCACCAGCCACGGCGCTTACAAGTTCACCAAGCCACCTACCGGCGACGTGCTGGCGATCGACCGCATCAAGGAAATCCACAAACGCATCCCTAACACCCACCTGGTGATGCACGGTTCTTCCTCGGTACCGCAAGAGTGGCTGGCGATCATCAACCAGTACGGTGGCGACATCAAAGAAACCTACGGCGTGCCGGTTGAAGAAATCGTCGAAGGCATCAAGTACGGCGTGCGCAAGGTCAACATCGACACCGACCTGCGTCTGGCGTCCACCGGTGCGATGCGTCGCCTGATGGCCACCAACCCGAGCGAATTTGACCCACGTAAATTCTTCGGTGCCACTGTGACCGCGATGCGTGACGTGTGTATCGCTCGTTACGAAGCGTTCGGTACGGCCGGTAATGCTTCGAAGATCAAGCCGATCTCCCTGGAAGCGATGTACCAGCGTTACCTGAAAGGTGAGTTGAACGCCAAGGTGAACTGAGCCTCAGGCGTTTAAACAAAAAGCCCGCAGCGATGCGGGCTTTTTTGTGGCCGGGATTTGACCCTTGTGCGTTGCGCCGAGCTGATTCGCCGCAGGGTTGCCCTGCCAATGCAGATTGCCTGTGGGTGCCGGGCTTGCCCGCGACGCGGCGTGTCAGTGACCGAATGGGTTGGCTGACAGTCTGCCCTGGCGGGCAAGCCCGGCTCCCACAGGGATCAGCGGCGTGTTTAAACGCGAATAATCCGTGGAGTCGTAGGGCCAGGCCTGCTTGAAATCAGGCGACACTCATTCGTGATCAATATCCAGCTTCGCAAACGTCACCCGCGCGCCTTCCTTGCTGTTGCCACTGTTGTCCTGCACATAGGCGCCCGCCTTGAAATACAGCGGTTTGGCGCCCCACGCGGCACCAATGCGCTCATTCCACTGGCCGTCAGCGGCCTCGACGGTCAGCAGCCCGGCTTTATTGAGGTTGATCACGTAGGTGAAACTCTTCTCCAGCGGCACATTGGAGGCCACGATAATCACGCGGCCTTCATCCTCGTCCGGGCGCATGCGCACTTTGGCGACAATGTTGCCGGTCTGGGTTTTTTCCTTGAATTGATATTCGAGCTTGATCAGGGGTTTCTGGCTGTCATAGGCGTGGATCTGACCGATGACTACTTTGCCGCTCGAGGGCACTTGGTTGACGGCCAGGGTGGCGCGCAGAAAGTTGTCGGCGTCGGGGTAAGTCCAGTTACGCAGACGCCCGTCGGCATAGGTTTCGCGCAATTCGCTGCGCGGGTAGACGGCGTTTTCTGTGCGCGTGCCGGTCACGGGTGTCCAGAATTGCACGTCGCTGCCTTCGGCCTGGAAATATTGGTCCTTGAAGCCGCTAAGCAGTTTCGGAGTGTCGATGGTCGTGGGCGGCGAGCCGACCGGAATGCTCAGGTTCCAGGTGGAAAGGTCGATCATGGTGTTGGCCTTTTTACAGAAGTGAGGCTTTGGCCCGGGGGCCATTCACGTTCTTTATAGGCGGTGATCGTCCGGTTGTTAAACAATTGCTGGCAATTTATTGGCGTCAGAGGAGTGCCAAAAAGCCATGTTTCCCATGGGGCGTGGGCTGTAGCGCTTGACCGTTAGTCGGCTTCCTGAGCTTTGGCGCAATGATGGCACCCGCGTCACTTCTGCTTTTTTAGAACCGGGGCTAGAGTGAGGCCTCAGTGTTTGTCCGGTTTTTATATCAGAAGTGACCGGTACAGCCCTTCAAGGAAGAGACGTAGCATGGATTGCGCTCCACACCCCGGCGATGGTAGTTCGGTTCTTCTGGTGGTTGATGACTACCCGGAAAACCTCATCAGCATGCGTGCGCTTTTGCAGCGTGAAGATTGGCACGTGATGACCGCGGCTTCCGGGCTGGAGGCGTTGGAGTTACTGCTCGCGCACGAAGTCGACCTGGTCTTGCTGGATGTGCGCATGCCCGGCATGGATGGGTTTGAGGTTGCGCGCCTGATGCGTGGCAGCCAACGCACGCGCATGACGCCAATTATCTTCCTGACCGCCCATGCCCAGTCGCCTGCCTCTGTATTGGAAGGCTATGCCAGCGGCGCCATTGATTACCTGTTCAAACCCTTCGACCCCCACATTCTCAAGCCAAAGGTGCAGGCGTTGCTGGAACACCAGCGCAACCGCCGTGCCTTGCAGCGCCTGAGCCATGACCTGGAGTCCGCGCGTGCCTTTAATGCCTCGGTGCTCGACAACGCCGCCGAGGGCATCCTGGTGGTGGGCGAGGGCAGTGTGATCCAGTATGCCAACCCGGCCATTTCGCGGCTGCTGAATGCGACGATGGCCGAGTTGCAGGGCGAAAGCTTTTTGAGCTTCCTGCAAAAGCCCCATGTGCCGGCCTGGCTGGGGTTCGCGATGTACGAGGCGTATCGCAAAGGTGAGACATGGCGCCAGCACGACGCCATTTTGCGCACCAGTCGCGGCCAGCAGGTGCCGGTGGCATTGTCCTGCGCGCCGTTACCCGCCGAGCAGAAGGCCATGGTCGTGACGGTGCTGGACATGTCCGAGGTGCGCCATCTGCACCAGCAGTTGGAGTTCCAGGCGGTGACCGACCCGTTGACCGGCCTGCTGAACCGGCGCGGCTTCCACCAGGCAGTGGAAAACACGTTGCTGCGCAGCGAGCGAACCGAGCAATCGCTGGTGCTGCTCTACCTGGACCTCGACGGCTTCAAGCGGGTCAACGATTCGTTGGGCCACGACGCGGGAGACCGGGTGCTGCGCTGGGTTTCCGAGCAAATGCAGGCGTGTCTGCGTTCCTACGACATTCTTGGGCGCATGGGCGGGGATGAGTTCACCGCATTGGTGGAGCTGGAATTCCCGGAACAGGCGGCGAAGATTTCGGAAAAACTGATCGAACGCGTGTCGGTGTGTCAGCAGGTCGACGGTTTGGATGTGATGCTTGGCGTCAGCATTGGCATTGCGACCTTCCCGGACTGCGGCTCGGACCTCAATGGCCTGCTGCGCGCGGCCGACATCGCCATGTATGAAGCCAAGCGTGCGGGGCGTCAGCAATATCGCTATTACGATCAGGAAATGAACGGCCGCGCCCGCTCGCGTCTGATGCTTGAAGACAGCGTGCGTAACGCGATTCAAAACAAGGATTTCACCTTGGTGTACCAGCCCCAGGTCTCGCTGGAGGACGGGCGCTTGCGTGGCGTCGAGGCGTTGTTGCGCTGGCAGCACCCGAGCGTCGGCGATGTGCCGCCGGGCTTGTTTTTGCCGTTGCTTGAAGAGGCGCGGCTGATCAGCCAGTTGAGCGCCTGGATTTACCAGCAGGTCGCCGCCCAACGTCAGGCCTGGCAAACCAGCTTCGATGAAGAACTGGTGCTGAGCGTGAGCCTGAGCAGCAGTCAGTTCAACATGCCCAACCTGGCCGGCCAACTGCAGCAGGTCCTTGAACGACATGGGTTGCAGGCGCGGCAGCTGGAGGTGGAAATCAGTGAAGACAGCCTGATGAGCAACCTTGATGAAACCAACAAGCAGCTCAAGTTGTTGCGGCGGATCGGCGTGCGTATCGCCCTGGATGACTTCGGGTTGGGCCAGTGTTCGCTGGCCCATCTGCGTGACCTGGAGTTCGATACGTTGAAGCTGGACCCGCAATTGGTGGCGCGTCTGCCGGGTTCGGTGCGGGACGCCGCGATGGCGCGCAGCATCATCCAGTTGTGCGGGCATTTTGATGTGTTAGTGATCGCCGAAGGCGTGGAAACACTCGAACAGGCGCAATGGCTGAAGGCCAATGGTTGCTCGTTCGTCCAAGGGCCATGGGCGGCCCAGCCCTTGATTGCTGAGGAAGTGGCCGATTGGTCTCACCCCCGTCTGCTTTGAATTCGCTACACTGGCGCCCATTCGAACCCTGTTGCAGACCCCATGACCGCGCTGAAATACCTCCAGGCTTACCCCGCAGCGCTCCAGGAGCAAGTGCGCCAGATGATCGCCAAGGATCAGTTGGGCGCCTACCTGGAGCAACGCTACCCCGAGCGCCATGCGGTGCAAAGTGACAAGGCGTTGTACAGCTATGCCCTGGCCTTGAAGCAGGAACACCTGCGTAACGCGCCGGCCATCGACAAAGTGCTGTTCGACAACCGCCTGGACCTGACCCACCGCGCCCTGGGCCTGCACAGCACGATTTCACGGGTGCAGGGCGGCAATCTCAAATCCAAGAAAGAGATCCGCATCGCGGCGTTGTTCAAAGAGGCGGCGCCGGAATTTCTGCGCATGATCGTTGTGCACGAACTGGCGCACTTCAAGGAATCGGACCACAACAAGGCGTTCTACAAACTCTGCGAATACATGATGCCCGGCTACCATCAGGTGGAATTCGACCTGCGGGTGTACCTCACGTATCGCGACTTGCAGGGCAAGCCCTAACCTCACCAGGCGACCAAGCATGGACGTGAGCAAGACCAAAAGCAGTTTCTATCGCCGCCTGTACGTGGCGTACCTGATCGACAGCGGGCTGGCCAGCAGCGTCCCGGCGTTGACCGACGCCACCGGCATGCCGCGGCGCACGGCGCAGGACACGATTGCGGCATTGGCCGACCTGGATATCCTGTGTGAGTTCGAGCAGCAAGACGGCGCGCGCAATCATGCCGGGCGCTACCGGATTCGCAGCTGGGGGGCGATCGACCGCAAGTGGATCGAGGCGAATCTGGGGGCGATCAAGCAGGTGTTGGGTTATCCCTGAATGTAGCGATTATTGCGCTGACGCCTTCGCGAGCAGCCCGCTCCCACATTCGACCGCGTTTCAAAGGGTGAACACGGTTAAATGTGGGCGCTGGCTTGCCTGCGATGGCGCCCTTACTGACGCCGCATGCCAATGTGCGGAATATCGTCCTCCAGGTATTCCTCACCCTCCGCCACAAACCCGTACCGCCCGTAATACCCCTGCAAATGCGCCTGGGCTGACAGAAAAATCGGCGTTTCAGGCCAGATGTCGTCAATCCGCTTGAGGGCTTCTTCCATCATTTGATGGCCCAGCCCGGTGCCGCGTGCCACTGGCGCGACGATCACTCGGCCGATCACCACATCACCGCCCTGGGATTCCGGGTCCAGCAGGCGCAGGTAGGCCACCAGCTCGTCGTCTTTCCAGGCCATCAGGTGGTGGGTATCACCCGAAAGGTCCTGCCCGTCGAGGTCCGGATACACGCACTGCTGTTCAACAACAAAGACCTCGCTGCGCAAGCGCAGAAGGGCGTACAGCTGGTCCTTGCCCAAGTCTTCCTGGTGTTTGCAGACCCAATTAACCGTCATGGTGTGTTCTCTTGTTAATGGCTGTTGCCGATAGTAAGCGTGACGGTCACGACTGTCTAAATTCAGCATTTTTGTGAATGGCGTCAATTTGCCATTATTCAGTGCGAGCGCGGCCCGGTTCTTTGTGTAATCTGCAATGCAGGTTCATTGATGAGCTACTGTTATCAGGCCACTGCCTGCCCGCCAAGGACTTTAAGCATGCCGCGATTTTCTCGTGCCGTTGCTTTGATAGGAGTGTTGTTGCTGGCCACGCCAGCGGTCGCACAACGTCTGCGTTTGGTAGCGGATGCCTGGCCACCGTTTACCGATTCGACATTGATCAACGGTGGGCTGGCCACCGACATTGTCAGCACGGCCCTGGCGCGCGCCGGCTACGCCAGTGATTTTGAGCAGGTACCTTGGGCGCGGGCGTTGATGGGCGTGGGTGATGGCCGCTATGACGTGTTGGTCAATGCCTGGTACGACGAGGCGCGCACGCAACTGGGGCAGTTTTCCGCTGAATACCTGCTCAACCGCGTGCGGTTTATCAAGCGCCGGGACGACCCCATCGACTATCAGATCCTGGAACAGCTGCACGGTGAGCCCATCGCTGTGGTGCGCGGGTATGCCTATTCGGCGGCGTTCGACCAGGATGCGCAGTTGCAGAAAGTGCCGGTGCATAACTTCGCCATGGCCGTGCGCATGCTCGCGGCGCAACGCGTGAGGCTGACGCTGGAAGACGAGTATGTCGCCCGCTATTACCTGGCACGCGAGTCGCCGCGTGTGCGCAATGCGGTGGAGTTTTTACCCCAGCCGTTGAGTGAAAACAGCCTGCATATTCTGGTCAGCCTGAAGAACCCCGAGCATGCGCAGATCATTGCCGGTTTCGACCGCGAGATTGCCAAGATGAAGGTCGATGGCAGTTATGCGCGGTTGATGAAGGCGCATGGGATGTAGTTTGTAGTGCTCTTGCGGGCCTCTTCGCGAGCAAGCCCGCTCCCACATTTAACCGTGTACACCCTTTGTAATGCGGTCGAGTGTGGCAGCGGGCTTGCTCGCTAAGGCGGCCTAAGCCGCGCGGGTGTCCTTGATCAGGTGCGCCGCCAGCGTGCGCAACGGCCCCAGCTGCCGGCAGATCAACGCCAGTTGCGTCTGCACCAACCGCTGCCCCTCATCGATCTCATCCGGCATCTGCTCCAGGTCCGCCGCCAGGGCTTCTTCGGCGTCGCTTTGAATCGCGATCGGCTGCTTGTTGGCCAGCCCCGTGGCGATCTCGTCGATACTCGCTGCCAGGCTGTTGCCGGCGCCGTCGATCAAGTGCTCACGCACTTCAGCCGGCAGCTGGGTTTCCCGGTGTGCGCCCAGCCCCGACAGGTAGCTGAGCAAGGTGTGCGACAGCACCAAAAAGCGGAAGCCTACGTCAGCCTCTTTGCGAAAGTGCCCAGGCTCCATCAGCATGTTTGCCAGCGTGGTGGACAACGCCGCATCCGCGTTGTGCGCGTTGCGCCGGGCCAGGCGGTAGGCCAGGTCGTCGCTCTTGCCGGCGGCGTATTGCTGCATGATCTGGCGCAGGTAGATGCTGTTGCAGGTCAGGGTGTTGGCCAGCACCTTGTTCAGGCGCCGGCCTTGCCAGTCCGGCAGGAACAGGAACACCGCCAGGCCCGCGATCAGGCTGCCAATCAGCGTATCGAACAGCCGTGGCAGGAACAGCCCGTAGCCATCACCCACCTGGTTGAAGCAGAACAACACCATCAAGGTGATCGCCGCCGTGGCCAGGGTGTAGCGGGTGGTGCGGTTGATAAAGAACACCAGGCCGGCGGCGATGGCGAACAGCGATTGCACCAGCGGGCTTGGGAACAGGTCGAACAGGGCCCAGGCCACGGTCAGGCCGATGGCCGTGCCGATGATCCGTTGGCCGAGTTTGCGCCGGGTGGCGCCGTAGTTGGGCTGGCACACGAACAGGGTGGTAAGGATGATCCAATAACCCTGAGAGGCGTGAATCGCATGCAGGGTGCCGTAGCCAATGGTCAGCGCCAGGGCCAGGCGCAAGGCATGGCGGAACAGCAGCGAGGTCGGCGTCAGTTGCGTGCGCAGGCGCGTCCACATTTCCTTGAGGTTGCGTGGCGCACGGTCCAGCAGGTTGCTGTCGGTGGCGTCCGCGAGGGCGTCGGGGTTGCTGGCGTCGCCGAGCAGGCGGTCAAGCGTCGACAGGTTGGCTGCCAGGGCGCGCAACGAGCGCAGCAGGCCGCGCCAGGCAGGGTTGCTCTGGATGCGCAGGTGTTCCAGCGAGGCATTCAGGTCGCCCAGCGCTTCGGCAAAGCTGTCGTCATAAATGAATGGCTGGCGCAGCTGGATCGACTCGCCCAGGGTTTCGCAGGCTTTGCCTTGCTGGCGCAACAGGCGCTGACAGCGGAACAGCACGTCGCTGTGGAAAAAGGCGTCGGCCAGGGCGTTGTAAGGGTAGTGCGAGGAGCTGGCGCGTTCGTGGATGTCCTGGGCGAGGAAGTACAGCTTCAAGTAGCGGCTGACCTTCGAACCGGGCCGACCATTGCCCACGCGGTGCAGGATGATTTCCTTCGCCGCATTCAGCGCTGCTACAACGCGCCCGTTTTGCTGGGCGAGTTCCAGGCGGCGCGCCTCTACATCCAGCTGGCGGATCGGTTCGAACAAGGATGATTTGAGTTTGAGGTAGCGCCCCAATTCCCGAAACAACCGCGCCAGGCTTTGCTGCACCGGCTGGTTGGAAAACAGTGCCTGCCACAGCACCGAGAGCACGCCATACCAGGCGGCGCCGGCCACCAGCAGCAGCGGTTCGTGCCAGAAATCAGAGACGGCGCCCCCGCGCTGGTCCACACCAATCATGGTGTACACCGACAGAATCAGCGTCGCCGAAGCAATCGCGCCATAGCGTTCGCCCAGCGCACCCAGCATGGTCAGGCAGAAACTGGCCAGGGCCAGGGCTATCGCGAAAATCCACGGGTAAGGGAACAGCAGCTCCACCGACAGCGCGGCGATGCTGAAACACACCAGCGTCACCGCCAGAGCGTTGAGGCGGCCTTGCCAACTGTCATCGGTCTCGGCCAGGGCGCTGGCGATAATCCCCAGGAACAGCGGGATCAGCAGCGTCATTTCGTCCTGATACCAGCACAGCGCCATGCTGCCGGTGAGGGCGATGAACACCCGTACGCTGTAACTGAATTTATCCAGCGCCCACAGGCGCCGCATGGACTGCTTGAACGAGGTCGATGACATGAAGGCTGGAGTCTTCCGGGACGATGCCGCTAAATTGAGCTATCAAGGACGTCACGGCAAGCGTGGCGATCACATCAATTGCGCAAAATAACTTCCAGGCGCCCCAAATCTAATGTGGGAGCTGGCTTGCCTGCGATAGCGATGGTAAATCCAACGCCGCTATCGCAGGCAAGCCAGCTCCCACAGGGTTTTGCATTTCAAGGTTTAAGCGGCGTCAGGCGTATTGCGCGGCGGCGTAGCCCGACGCCCAGGCCCACTGGAAGTTGAACCCGCCCAGGTGACCGGTCACATCCAGCACTTCGCCGATGAAGTAGAGCCCAGGGCTTTTCAGCGATTCCATGGTCTTGGACGACACTTCCCGCGTGTCAACTCCACCCAGCGTTACTTCGGCCGTGCGATAGCCTTCAGTGCCCGCCGGCACCAGTTGCCAGCTCGACAGCTTTTGCGCGATGTCAGCGATTTCGGCGTGGGTGTACTGCTTCATCGGTTTGGACGCAAACCAGGTGTCGGCCAGCAGGTTGGCCATCTTCTTGGTAAAGATCTCACCCAGCAGGGTTTTCAACTCGCTGTTGGGGCGCTCGACCTGTTGCTGTTGCAGCCAGGCGTGGGCGTCGTGGTCGGGCAGCAGGTTGATTTCGACCGTGTCGCCGGTTTCCCAGTACGAGGAAATCTGCAAGATCGCCGGTCCGCTCAGGCCGCGGTGCGTAAACAGGATGTTCTCGCGAAAGCTCTGGTCGTTGCAGCTGACCAGGCAGTCCACCGAGGTGCCGGACAGCTCGCCGCACAAGTCCTTGAGCTGGTCGGTGATGGTAAACGGCACCAACCCTGCGCGGGTCGGCAGCAGTTCATGGCCGAACTGCTTGGCTACCTGATAACCGAACCCGGTCGCGCCCAGGGTCGGAATCGACAGGCCGCCCGTGGCGATTACCAGGGATTCGCAGCGCAACTCACCCAGGGTGGTTTGCAACTGATAACCGGCCTCCAGCTTGGCAATTTCCTGAACCGACGTGTCCAGGTGCATGCTCACGCCGGCTTGTATGCATTCATCGAGCAGCATGCCGAGGATGTCGCTGGACTTGTTATCGCAGAACAACTGGCCAAGCTTCTTCTCGTGGTACGGCACGCCATGCTTGGCCACCAGCCCGATAAAGTCCCACTGGGTGTAGCGGGCCAGCGCAGACTTGCAGAAGTGCGCGTTGTGCGAGAGGAAGTTGGCCGGCTCGGTGTACATGTTGGTGAAATTGCAGCGGCCACCGCCGGACATCAGGATCTTTTTGCCGGCCTTGTTCGCGTGGTCGATCAACATCACCTTGCGCCCACGCCCGGCGGCGGTCAGCGCGCACATCAAGCCTGCGGCGCCGGCGCCAATGATCACAACTTCGGTCGAGCGCACAGCAATGTCCTCACAAAAAAATTGATCTGAAATGCAATCAAATGTGGGAGCTGGCTTGCTTGCGATGCACCCACTCGGTCGATCTGTCAGACCGAGTCGCCTGCATCGCGGGCAAGCCCGGCTCCCACATTGATTCGGTTCCTACAACAGGAACGCGGTGTTTTTACAGGATGCGCACGCGCAACGAACGGCCTTTGATTTTGCCGTCGTTCAAACGCTGCAGCGCCTGCTTGGCGATCCCGCGCTCCACGGCCACAAAGGCCTGGAAGTCAAAGATCGCGATTTTGCCGACCTGGGCACCCGGAATCCCGGCTTCACCGGTCAATGCGCCGAGAATGTCACCTGGGCGAACCTTGTCTTTACGGCCAGCGGCGATGCACAGGGTGCTCATCTGCGGCAGCAACGGGCCGCCGCTTTGTGGCTTGAGGTTGTCCAGCTGGTCCCAGTTCAGCGGCGACTTCTGCAGCTGCTCGATGGCCTGGGCGCGGTGCGCTTCGGACGGCGCCACCAGGCTGATGGCGATGCCGGTTTCGCCGGCGCGGCCGGTACGGCCTACGCGGTGAATGTGGATTTCCGAGTCGCGGGCCAGTTCGACGTTGATCACCATGTCCAGCGAGTCAATGTCCAGGCCCCGCGCGGCCACGTCGGTGGCGACCAGCACCGAGGTGCTGCGGTTGGCGAACATCGCCAGTACCTGGTCACGGTCGCGCTGTTCCAGGTCGCCATGCAGGCCGACGGCGGAAATGCCTTTGGACGTCAGGTGATCGACGGTTTCCTGCACTTGCTGCTTGGTAAAGCAGAACGCCACGCACGAGGCCGGGCGGAAATGCGCCAGCACCTTGGTCACGGCGTCCATGCGCTCTTCCGGCGAGATCTCGTAGAAGCGCTGTTCGATCTGGTCGTCGGAGTGGAACGCTTCGGCCTTCACTTGCTGCGGCGCGCGCATGAACTTGGACGCCAGCTGCTTGATGCTCACCGGGTAGGTGGCCGAGAACAGCAGGGTCTGGCGGCGCGCCGGGGTCTTGCTGATGATGTCTTCGATGGCGTCGTAGAAGCCCATGTCGAGCATGCGGTCAGCTTCGTCGAGGATCAGTGTGTTCAAACCGTCCAGCACCAGCGAACCCTTGCGCAGGTGCTGCTGGATGCGGCCCGGTGTGCCGACGATGACGTGGGCGCCGTGTTCCAGCGAGGCAATCTGCGGGCCGAGGGACACGCCGCCGCACAGGGTCAGCACCTTGATGTTGTCTTCGGCGCGCGCCAGGCGACGGATTTCCTTGGCGACCTGGTCGGCCAGCTCACGCGTCGGGCACATCACCAGCGCCTGGCAGCCGAAGTAGCGCGGGTTGATCGGGTTCAACAGGCCGATGCCGAAGGCGGCGGTTTTACCGCTGCCGGTCTTGGCCTGGGCAATCAGGTCCAGCCCCTTGAGGATCACCGGCAAGCTTTGCGCCTGGATCTGCGTCATCTCGACATAACCCAGCGAGTCGAGGTTAGCCAGCATGGCGGCGGAGAGCGGCAAAGTATTAAAAGCGGTGGCGATGGTAGTCACGGGACTGGCTCTGCAAAACAAAATGTCGCGCAGTGTAGCAGCCCGCCGGGGTTTTTCTCGCAAGTTCTAGACGAGGGGAGGCGGGCAGCGGCATGTTACGCGCTGCAAGCCGCCGGCTTGAGGCTTACAGTTTGACGCTTGCGGCTGCTGCTAATGCTCAATGTCGTGCTCACGGCTGACCACGCGTTTGCCGTCTTTTGGCGACAATTGCAGGAAGATCGCCGCCGCCAGCATCGCCATGATGCCCACGGTGACGAAGGTCAATTGGAACGCGCCGAGCACGGTGTCGACTCCATCGTTGCCTACTTCAGCGGTGAAACCACCCAGCAGCGCACCGGCGCACGCCACCCCAAGGCTCAGGGACAACTGCGCCACCACCGAGAGCAAACTGTTGCCGCTGCTGGCCTGGGCGTCGTCGAGGTCGATCAGGGTGACGGTGTTCATTGCGGTGAACTGCAAGGAGTTGATCGCACCCAGCACCGCCAGCATTACCAGTAGAAGCGGATAGGGCGTCTGCTCGCTGACCAGGCCCATGCTCGCCAGCATGATGCCCAGCGCCAGGGTGTTGCCGGTCAGCACCACGCGGTAGCCCAGGCGCTCGATCAGCGGCCGGGCGATGGACTTGGCAAACATCGCCGCCGCCGCCAGGGGCAGCATGCTCATCCCGGCTTCGGACGGCGAGTAACCGAGCGCCACCTGCAACAGCAGCGGCACCAGGAACGGCAATGCGCCGCTGCCCAGGCGGGCGAACAGGTTGCCGAGAATGCCCACAGCAAAGGTGCGCGTCTTGAATAGCACCGGCGAGAACAGCGGGTTGTCGATATGCCCGGCGCGCAGCCAATACGCCGCCAGGCACGCCAGCCCGCCGAACAGCAGCAACATCACGCGCAAATGCGGCAAGTGCAATTCGCCCAGGCCCTCCATGGCGATGGTGATCAGCACCATCGCCGCGCCAAACAGCACGAACCCCACGCTGTCGAAACGCGTGCGCTCGCTGCCGCGCAAGTCGGGGATGAGTTTCCACACGGCGTAGCATCCGATCATGCCCACCGGCAGGTTGATCAGGAAGATCCAGTGCCAGGTCAGGTATTGCACCATCCAGCCGCCCATGGTCGGGCCGAGCAATGGGCCGAGCAGGCCGGGAATGGTAATGAAGCCCATGATCCGCACCAGTTCGGAGCGCGGATAAGCGCGTAAGACGACCAGTCGCCCCACCGGCAGCATCAGCGCGCCGCCCAAGCCCTGGATGACCCGCGCGCCCACCAGCATGGTCAAGCTGCTGGACAGGGCACACAGCAGCGAGCCAATGCTGAACAGCATGATCGCGCCAAAGAAGATTTTTTTGGTGCCGAAGCGGTCGGCGACCCAACCCGAGGCCGGGATCAGCAAGGCGACGGTGAGCATGTAAGCAATCACCACGCCTTGCATGCGCAGCGGGTTTTCCGCGAGGTCCCGGGCCATGGCCGGCAGTGCGGTGTTGAGAATCGTCCCATCCAGCGACTGCATGAAGAAGGCAATCGCCACCACCCAGGGGAGCCAGCGGGCGGTCTTGGCGTCGAGAGGGGCGCGATTGGGCATGAGCTACCTTTTTGTTAGCAGGCTATGTGTCGGCGATTATGCGCCATCCGTCGCTCCTTTTCCCACTGGCGGTTCGTCTAAATCTGACAATGTCGCGTGCTCTCTGACGAGGTAATCCAGCAGCGCACGGTGCACCGCCAGCGCAGCCTCGCGGGATTCAAGGTCGAGCAAGTGGCCGGTGTGTTCGGCGACGGCGAACGTGCTGCGGCCCACATATTGTTTGAACAGCCGGGCCTCCGTTGCCGGGGTGTACTCATCCAGCGCGCCGTTGATGAAATGCACCGGTGTTTCGATCTGCGTGAGCGCCGGCAAGTAGTTGCCATCGCCCAGCCCCAGCACCTGGTGGATATGAAAGCGCGCCTGGCGGTACTCGGTGGTGGCCATGTTCGACAGGTGCCGATGGTTATTGCGCTTGAGCCTGGGTGACAGGTATTTGCCGACCGTCTCGTTGAGCAGGTGACCGACGGCGGACTTGTCATCCGCTTCGATCAACACGCGCACGCGCTCCACATAGTCAAGCATGGCCTGGTTGAGGTTGGGCGCCAGGGCCATCACCACCGAGCTTTCGATAGAGGGCGGGTTGTGCGCCAGGGTCAGCAGCGTGGAGATGCCGCCCCAGGAGGCCGACACCAGGTGGCTGACCTGGAAACGTTCCACCAGGGCACGCAGGATTTGGACTTCGTCGTCCTTGGTGACCAGGTCAAGGTTACTGTTGTGCTCGCGCGAAAGGCCGGAGAACGGCAGATCGAACAGCAGCACATTGAAGTGTTCCGCCAGGCATTTGCTGGTGCGGGCGAAGGAGCGGGTGGTGGACAGTGCCCCATTGACCATCAGGACGGTTTTCTTTTCCGAATCGTTACCGAGCTGCTCAACGTGAACGTTGTAGTGTTTGAACAGCCCTTCTATGACAAAACTTCCATGGTCCATGTCAACGCTCCAGCTTGCCCAATCCAGGCAAGGTCATGCATCACGTGCGCACACGTGGGGTTAGTGGCGGGGTGCCACTAACCGTTATAACGAGGTTTTTTACGGGCGACAACCGGCCGTGTTCGCGGGCGGCGAAGAAGGGAAATGACAGTAGGAGGGGGTGGAGCAGTGATGTATGAAATCAGCGAAACCCCCTGTGGGAGCGGGCTTGCTCGCGAATACGGAGTGTCAGTTAACAGATAGGTCGACTGATACACCGTATTCGCGAGCAAGCCCGCTCCCACAGGGGGGTGCTGGTGTTTACAGGGTGAGAGTCAGGCGTTTGACCAACGCGCCTGGCAACAAGTTGGACGCGGTATTGCGCTGGCTATACGTACTGGCCGACAACAGCAACTCCCGCTCAGCCGTCAGCGCTTCCAGCTGTGAACCGAGCAACTGATAGACGCTGTCATCAAAACGCATGGTGCTGACCGGCGCCTTGATCTCGCCGTCTTCCACCCAGAAGGTGGCAAAGCGCGTCATGCCGGTCAGGCGGGCGGCCGGCAGGTCGGAGTAGTTCAAGTACCACAGGTTGCTGATGTACAGCCCGGTGCCCAGTTGCTTGAGAATATCGGCCTGGGCGAGGCTGCCCGCGGCCATCTGCAAGGCGCTGGGCGACTCGTCGCTGCTGGCGCCGTTGGTGCTCAGGCCGTATTCGGCGGCGCTGCGCGAGTTGATCAACTGGCCCTCGGCTTTGCCCGCGTTGATCAGCGTGACGTCCCCGCGCGGGTAGCCTTCGGTGGAGAACGCCTGGCTCAGCGAGCCGCTGATCTGCTCATCGACTTTTACCAATGGGCTCAACGACTGCTCACCGGCATACAGCTTTTGCAACGAGCTGGCTTTGCTGGCGATGGCCTGAGCGGAAAACCCGCCCCAGGTGATGATGCTGATGATTTCTTCCAGCGCCGCAGGGGCCAGGTAGGCGCGGTACTGCCCAGGGGCGAGCTGGTGCAGCGGGCGCCCAAGAAACGCCAGTTGCTCGCGCGCCTGCTGGAAGCGTGCGGCGAATTCGGCGCTGTTCCAAGTGTGCCCGGCGTAGCTGGCTTTGACCGCTTCGCCATTGGCGTGGAACAGGCTGAAATCGAAGTTGAAACTGTTGGCCTGGTGCCAGCCGAACGCGCCGTCGGAACTGGCGAACCCACGGCTGATCGGGCCAGCAGCGTAAAAGCCGACCAGGTCCACACCTTCTGCGGCCTGGCTGATGTCTTCCAACACCTGGGCCAGTTCCGGCAGCGGCCGTAACTGCTCGTTATGGCTTTGCCAGGCGTTGTGGTTCAGCAGCAGGTACGGGTCCTGTGGCAGTAAAGGCAAGGTTTCGCGCAGTTGTTGTAGGCCATGGGCGAGGCGCTGGCGGTCCAGTTCCGGCTCACCGGCCAGGGTAATGCCGAGGTCGGCGTGGCGGCCGTCGTTGATCAACTTGAGGTTGAGGCTGGCCTGTTGCACCTGGCCGGCCTGGCGCACCTGGGCGTGGTTGAAGCGTACGAACTCGGATGATTCGTCTGCGTAGCCGAGGTGAAACTGTTCCTTGTCGGTGATGGCCTGCTTGAGCCAGTTCACCAGTGCCTTGAAGTTGTTCATCAGGCATCTCCCCCAAATACGTCGACATCACTGAACACACACGCCGGTGACGCGTGACCCACGCGAATCACTTGGTTGGGCTCGCCTTTGCCGCAATTCGGCGTGCCCAGCACCTTGAAGGTGCTGGCGTCGCCGACGGCGCTGAGCTTGCGCCAGAACTGCGCGGAAATCGCACGGTAGTTGGGGTTCTTCACCACGCCTTTAAGCTCGCCGTTTTCGATCAGATGGCCCCACTCGCAGCCGAACTGGAATTTATTGCGCGCATCATCAATGGACCATGAGCGGTTGGTGCTCATCAGAATGCCATGCTCGATGCCGCTAACGAGTTCGGCCTGGGTTTTGTCGCCGGCCTCGATGTTCAAGTTGGCCATGCGGTCGATCGGCGCGCGGTTCCAGCTGCACGCGCGGCTGTTAGCGACCCCGCCGAGCCCCGAGCGAAATTGCGACAGCGCGCCGCCCAATGGTTTGAGCAGCAGACCGTCGCGGATCAGGAACTGCTTGGTGGCGCGGGTGCCGTCGTCGTCATGGCTGTAGCTGGCGAGCTGCTCGGGGATGTCCGGGTCGAACGTGACGTTGAGCAAGGGCGAGCCGTATTGCAGGTGGCCGAAGTCACTGACCTTCACGAAACTGGTGCCGGCGTAGTTACGCTCGTCGCCGAGGATGCGGTCCAGTTCCAGCGGGTGACCGATGGACTCGTGGATCTGCAGGATCATCTGGTCGGGCATCAGCAGCAGATCACGCGGGCCGTTTGGTGTATTGGGCGCGAGCAGCAGTTGCAGGGCTTCGTCGGCCACTTGGCGGGCGGCGCCGGCCAGGCCGAAGCGGCGAATCACGTTCGCACTGCCTTGCTGGCCGAAGTTGGTGCCGCCCAGGGTGCGGGTCTGGCTGTCGTTGCCGTCAAACGCGGTGACGCTCAGGCCCGGGTAGACGAAACGCTGAGCCTGGCGCAGTTCGGCACCGGCGCTGTTGAGGTAGATCTGCTCCACGCGGGTGGTGCCCAGGCTGACTTCCCAACTGACCAGACGCTCGTCCTTGGGCACGCTGGCAGACTCATCGCCCAGCAATTGGTAGCAGTCGCTCAAGGACGGGAAGGGCTGGTCGAGGTCCGGTGATAGGTAGTCGGCGACGTCACTGGAGACCGGCTGCGTGTGCAGGTCGAGCAGGGCGTGGGGCAAGATTCGCCGGGCTTGCTGTTCAGCGCGCTCAAGGGCGGCTTGCAGGCCGGCAAGGGAGATATCGTTGGTGGCGGCGTAGGCTTCCACGCCGTTCAGACGCACGGTGAGCATGGCGCCCTCGTCGTGGTTCAGGTGTGGCGGCTCGGCGACGTTTTTGCGCACTGAGAGGTACTGGCCGGACTCGCGCACGTAGCGCAGGGAGAAGAAGTCGGCGGTGGTGCGCAGGGCACTGAAGTGTTTTTTGAGGGTGGCGTGGTGGTCGAACATGGGGCCTTCCTTGTGGGCGGCTCGGCGCGGGCAGGCAAATAGAGTAGGCCTGGGCTGGGAGCTGATCAAGGAAAGCGGTTTTGCAGCGTCTGGTCGGGCCCTATCGGGGGCAAGCCCCCTCCCACATTTTGACCCTGTGCACCCGATCAAGTGTGGGAGGGGGCTTGCCCCCGATAGGAGCGCCGCGGTGTATCAGTTACTGCGCGGTCGGGCCCACTTCACGCATCGGCTTGCCACGCACCGGCGCATCGCCTGCCACGTAGTAATCCGCAGTGCTGCGCGGCAGCGGCTGACGGCCACGGATCTTGTCGGCGATTTTTTCGGCGATCATGATCGTCGGCGCGTTCAGGTTACCGGTGGTGATGATCGGCATGATCGACGCATCCACAACGCGCAGACCCTGCATGCCATGCACACGGCCTTCGCCATCCACTACAGCCATCTCGTCGGTGCCCATCTTGCACGAGCAGGACGGGTGGAACGCGGTTTCGGCGTGCTCGCGGATGAACTTGTCGAGTTGCTCATCGGTTTGCACTTCAATACCCGGGCTGATTTCGCGGCCACGGTATTGGTCCAGCGCCGGCTGTTGCATGATTTCACGGGTCAGGCGGATGCCGTCACGGAATTCCTGCCAGTCCTGCTCGGTGGCCATGTAGTTGAAGAGGATGCTCGGGTAATCCCGTGGGTTCTTCGACTTCAATTGCACGCGGCCACGGCTTGGCGAACGCATGGAACCCATGTGCGCCTGGAAACCGTGCTCTTTCACACCGTTGCTGCCGTTGTAGTTAATCGCCACCGGCAGAAAGTGGTACTGGATGTTCGGCCATTCGAATTCCGGACGCGAACGGATAAATCCGCCGGCCTCGAACTGGTTGCTGGCGCCGATGCCAGTGCCGTTGAACAGCCACTCGGCACCGATGGCCGGTTGGTTGTACCAGAGCAGCGACGGGTACAGCGACACTGGCTGGGTGCAGGCATATTGCAGGTACAGCTCAAGGTGGTCCTGCAGGTTTTCGCCGACGCCTGGCAGGTCGTGAACCACCGGGATGTCGAGGCTTTCGAGCAGCTTGGCCGGGCCGACGCCGGAGCGTTGCAGCAGTTGCGGCGACGCGATTGCGCCGCTGCACACCAATACTTCTTTACGCGCACGGGCTTCAACGCGCTCTTCGGCGGCGCCGATCAGGTAACGCACGCCAACGGCACGCTTGCCTTCAAACAAGACTTTGTCGGTGAGGGCGTGGGTGACGATGGTCAGGGTCGAACGCTTTTTAGCCGTGTCCAGGTAACCGCGTGCGGTGCTGGCGCGACGGCCTTTAGGCGTGACGGTACGGTCCATCGGGCCGAAGCCTTCTTGCTGGTAGCCGTTCAAGTCGTCGGTGCGCGGGTAACCGGCCTGCACGCCGGCTTCAACCATGGCGTGGAACAGTGGGTTGTTGCCGGCTTTAGGCGTGGTCACGCTGACCGGGCCGTCGCCACCGTGGTAGTCGTTCGGGCCGATGTCGCGGGTTTCGGCTTTACGGAAATACGGCAGGCAGTCGAGGTAAGTCCAGTTTTCCAGACCTGGCAGCTTCGACCAGTTGTCGTAGTCCATCGCGTTGCCACGGATGTAGCACATGCCGTTGATCAGCGAGGAGCCGCCCAGGCCCTTGCCGCGACCGCATTCCATCCGGCGACCGTCCATGTGTGGCTCTGGATCGGTTTCGTAGGCCCAGTTGTAGCGACGGCCTTGCAGCGGGAACGCCAGCGCGGCCGGCATTTGGGTACGGAAGTCAAAACGGTAATCCGGGCCGCCGGCTTCCAGCAGCAGGACGGTGACGCCTTCGTCTTCGGTCAGACGGGTCGCCAGGGTGTTACCGGCGGAGCCGGCACCCACAATGATGTAATCGTATTCTTGGGACATAAATGCACCCTCTTTGAAGTGTGGTCAGGTCGGGCCTCATCGGGGGCAAGCCCCCTCCCACAGGGGACTGCATGCCAAATGTGGGAGGGGGCTTGCCCCCGATGGCGGCCTCGCAGGCAATCCAACGCTTGGGTGTTAGAACACCGAGGCGTAGTCGCCCAGCTCAACCTGTACCGATTTGATGCGGGTGAAGTTGTTCAGCGAGCTGATGCCGTTCTCACGGCCCACACCGGACTGCTTGTAGCCACCGACCGGCATCTTGGCGTCGGATTCGCCCCAGGCGTTGATCCAGCAGATACCCGCTTCCAACTGATGAATCACGCGGTGAGCGCGGTTCAGGTCTTTGGTGACCAGGCCAGCAGCCAGGCCGAAGTCGGTGTCGTTGGCGCGGCGGATCACTTCTTCTTCGGTCTCGTAAGTGAGGATGCTCATCACTGGGCCGAAGATTTCTTCACGGACGATGGTCATCTCGTCGGTGCAGTCGGTGAACACGGTCGGGGCCACGTAGGCGCCTTTGGCAAAGTTGCCATCGGTCAGACGGTCGCCGCCGCACAGGACGCGGGCGCCTTCTTCCTTACCTTTGGCGATGTAGCCGAGCACGCTTTCCATGTGGGCGAAGCTGACCAGCGGGCCGAAGTTGGTGTTCTCGTCTTGCGGGTCGCCAATGCGGATGCGCGCAACACGCTCAACGATCTTGGCTTCGAAGGCTGCCTGCAGGTGCTTAGGCACAAAGACACGAGTGCCATTGGTGCAGACCTGGCCGGAGCTGTAGAAGTTGGCCATCATCGCGATGTCGGCCGCGCGATCCAGGTCGGCGTCTTCGAACACGATCAGCGGCGACTTGCCGCCCAGTTCCATGGTCACTTCTTTGAGCGAAGAGCTCGAAGCGCTGGCCATGACTTTCTTGCCGGTGTCGGTGCCGCCGGTGAACGAGACTTTCTCGATGCGCGGGTGCTCGGTCAGCCAGGTGCCGACTTCACGGCCGCTGCCGGTCAGGACGTTGAACACGCCAGCCGGCACGCCAGCTTCGGTGTAGATCTCGGCGAGTTTCAGGGTGGTCAGCGAGGTGACTTCGCTTGGCTTGAAGATCATCGCGTTACCGGCAGCCAGGGCCGGTGCGGATTTCCACAGGGCGATCTGGATCGGGTAGTTCCACGCGCCGATACCGGCGACCACGCCCAGCGGCTCGCGGCGGGTGTAGACGAACGAGGTATCGCGCAGTGGGATCTGCTCGCCTTCGATGGCCGGCACCAGGCCTGCGTAGTATTCCAGCACGTCGGCGCCGGTGACGATGTCGACGTATTGGGTTTCGGAGAAGGCTTTACCGGTGTCCAGGGTTTCCAGCGCGGCCAGCTCATCGTTGCGCTCACGCAGGATGTCGACGGCACGGCGCAGGATGCGCGAACGCTCCATGGCGGTCATCGCGGCCCAGATTTTCTGGCCTTTTTCGGCGCTGACCACGGCACGTTCAACGTCTTCCTTGGTAGCACGTTGCACTTGGGCGAGAACTTCACCGTTAGCCGGGTTGATGGCTTCGAAGGTGGCATCGCTGCCAGCGTCGCTGTAGCCGCCGTCAATGTAGAGTTTTTGCAGTTCGAAACGGGCCATAAAGTCCTCGCAAGTGCATAAGTGGTTGGCGTTACCCGCCGCCGGTGAGCCATGGGGTTTCTGGCAACACTGAGCGGCAGACGTTCAGGGGTTGAGCGGTTATGTGTGCTCTAACTCACCTGCTTGGCCAATTGGAAATCCATGTATTCGTAAGCGATCCGTTGCGCCTGCTCCGTGTCGAAAGCGTCTCCCGACAGGGCGCCGCGCAACCACAAACCGTCGATCAAAGCCGCCAGGCCCCGGGCTGCGCTGCGTGCATCTTCCAGCGGCAGCACTCGGCGAAACTGGCAGCACAGGTTGGAATACAGACGGTGATCGTTGATCCGCTGCAGCCTGTGCAATGACGGGTGGTGCATGCTGGTTGCCCAGAAGGCCAGCCAGGTTTTCATCGCCGGGCCGTTGACTTGGCTGGCGTCGAAGTTGCCGCCGATGATCACCTGCAGGTGGGCACGGGGGCTGTCGTCTTTTAACGCTTGCCGGCGTTCGTGGACGTTCTCGATCAGCACATTCATCAAGTACCGCATCGTCGCGGCGATCAGGCCATTCTTGTCCTGAAAGTAGTGACTGATGATGCCGTTCGAGACGCCGGCCAAACGGGCGATCAGCGCAATGCTGGCATCTCCCATTCCGACCTGATCGATGGCCGTCAAGGTGGCTTCGATCAACTGCTGGCGGCGTATGGGTTGCATACCGACCTTGGGCATGTAGCACCTCTCCTTAGGCCTGCCGGTGGGCGATAAACGTCCGTCGGCTTGAAGGCCAGTCTATTTTGTTTTGATTGAACGTTCAATCAACAAAGAATAAGCTCTGCGACAAATGGTCGCGACCTGCAGATATTTCCTACCTGTGAGCCACTGCCTCTGACACCTGCAAAAACCCTTGAAACAGGCCGTATCAGGGCCTGGCCACTGCTTCGGCGCGGCTCAAGAATTTTCGGGGTGTCTTTATAACACCCGTCCGTCGACTGCCGAAAAATCGATGTCCCGGGATAACCGTTGCCTTGTGTTTCTCTCTCGCACTGCCTGGAGCATCTGCGCCATGAGTTCTGCCTCTCTTATAAAGACCCCGCCGGAAAAGGTCCGGGTCAACGGTTGGGTGTTCTACACCTCCACCGCGCTCATTCTGTTGTTGACCGCCATTCTGATCATCGCCCCGCAGGAGGCCGGGCGCATGCTCGGCGTAGCACAGGCATGGCTGTCGAAAAGCTTCGGCTGGTACTACATGGTGGTCATCGCTGCCTACCTCGTGTTTGTGGTCGGCCTGGCGTTTTCGTCCTACGGCAAGTTGAAACTGGGCAGCAAGGACGACACCCCGGACTTCAGCTACGGCGCCTGGGCCGGCATGCTGTTCTCGTCGGGCATCGGCATCTCGCTGTTGTACTTTGGTGCCTCGGAGCCTTTGGACCACTACTTCAACCCGCCCGAAGGCACGGCCGCCAGCAATGGCGCGGCACGCCAGGCGTTGCAACTGACGTTCCTGCACTGGGGCCTGCACGGCTGGGCGATCTATGCCTTGGTCGGCCTGGCCGTGGCGTACTTCGCGTATCGCCACAACCAGCCGCTGGCCTTGCGTTCGGCGCTGTACCCGCTGGTGGGCGAGCGTTGGGTGAAGGGCGCGGCCGGCCACGCGGTGGACGGTTTCGGCATGTTCGTGACCCTGCTGGGCCTGGTGACCAACCTGGGGATTGGTTCGATGCAAGTGTCGTCCGGGCTTGAAAACCTGTTCGGCATGGCGCACAGCAACACCAACCTGTTGATCGTGATCATCGTGATGAGCACCGTAGCGACCATCGCTGCCGTGTCGGGTGTGGAGAACGGCATTCGCCGCCTCTCCAACCTCAACATCGTGCTGTTCAGCGGCTTGCTGATCTTTGTGCTGCTGTTCGGCCCCACCCTGCACCTGCTCAATGGCTTGGTGCAGAACACCGGCGACTACCTCAACGGTATCGTGCTGAAAACCTTCGACCTGTATGTGTACGAAGGCGACGCCGACAAAACCGAGCGCTGGATGGGCCTGTGGACGCTGTTCTACTGGGCCTGGTGGATTTCCTGGGCGCCGTTTGTGGGCATGTTCATCGCGCGTATTTCCCGTGGCCGCACCGTGCGTGAACTGGTGGCCGGCGTGCTGCTGATCCCGCTGGGCTTCACCTTGGCGTGGTTGTCGATCTTCGGTAACTCGGCGCTGGACCTGGTGCTCAACCACGGTGCCGTGGAGTTGGGCAAGACGGCGCTGGAACAACCGTCGATGGCCATCTACCAATTGCTGGAGCATTACCCTGCGTCGAAAATCGTGATCGGCGTGTCGATCTTCGTGGGCTTTGTGTTGTTCCTGACCCCGGCGGATTCCGGCGCGGTGATGATGGCCAACCTGTCGTGCAAAGGCGGCAATGTGGACGAAGATGCGCCGCACTGGCTGCGGATCTTCTGGTCGGTCGTGATCACCCTGGTGACCATCGGCCTGCTGTTTGCCGGCAACTTCGAAGCCATGCAAACCATGGTGGTGCTGGCGGGGCTGCCGTTCTCGGTGGTGCTGATTCTGTTCATGTTCGGTTTGCACAAGGCCATGCGCCAGGACGTGGCCATCGAACAGGAGCAAGCGCAATTGGCTGAGCGTGGCCGCCGTGGTTTCAGCGAGCGTTTGACTGCCCTGGACCTGCAACCGAGCCAGGCCACCGTGCAGCGCTTTATGGACAAGCACGTAACGCCGGCCTTGGAAGAGGCGGCGACGGCGCTGCGTGAGCAAGGGCTGGAAGTGCAGACCTTGTTGGGCAAATCCAAGCGTTGCATCGGTGTGCGCATCGAGATGGAAGAGGGCAACCCGTTTGTCTATGAAGTGAGCCTGGATGCGTATTCGTCGGCACCGAGCGACTTGCCCGAAGAAGAGCGCACACGTTACTACCGGGCCGAGGTCTACCTGCACAACGGACCTCAAGAGTACGACCTGATGGGCTTTACCCAGGAACAGATCACCCGGGACGTGCTCGATCAGTTTGAAAGCCATCGGCAGCTCCTTGGCCGTGTCTATAGCTGATAGTTAATCCGAGTGGCGCCTTCCCTGGCGCCGCTGTTTCAAGATTGGAATGGGGTCAAATGTAGGACCCAGTTCATTCAGCCGATCTGTGCACTGCTCAGCCCAGGTTCTTGCCTAGCAGGGCATGGTAAAGCTCGCTGTCCCCCAAAATTCCCACCACCTGGTTGTTGTTATGCAGCACCAGTTTGTTCCCGGTGTGATAACGAATCTGCAACGCATCGCGCATGCCGATATTGGAGTCCACCAGCGTCGGTACCCGGCCCAACCCTTCCACGGCTTGCCCCGGTGCCCAGTTCTGCAGGTTCATCACCGCTCCATTCTGGCGGGCGCCCTGGATCGTGTTGCCTTCGGCCAGGTCCAGCCAGGAATCGCCGCCCGGATCGAGGCACACCGAGCCGTTGACCCGCGTGCAGTTGTCCAGCGTGCGCATCAGGCTGCGGCCGCACAGCACGTTCAGCGGGTTGGTATGGGCGACGAAGGTGCGCACATAGTCATCCGCCGGGTTCAGCACGATCTCTTCCGGCACGCTGTACTGGATGATCTTGCCGTCTTTCATGATTGCGATGCGGCTACCCAATTTGAGCGCCTCATCGAGGTCGTGGCTCACGAACACAATGGTCTTGCTCAGCTTGCGTTGCAGCTCCAGCAGTTCATCCTGCAGGCCTTGGCGAATGAGTGGGTCGAGGGCTGAGAAAGGTTCGTCCATCAGCAGGATATCGGCGTCCATTGCCAACGCGCGGGCCAGGCCGACGCGCTGCTGCATGCCGCCGGACAGCTCGTCGGGCTTCTTGTTACGCCATTGGGCCAGGCCCACCAGCTCGAGCTTTTCATCCACCAGCGCGCGGCGTTCTTTCTCCGGACGGCCCTGCATCTCAAGGCCGAAGCTGATGTTTTCACGCACCGTCAGCCACGGCATCAATGCGAACTTCTGGAACACCATGGCGATGCGCTTGGTGCGCATCATTTTCAGCTCGGCCGGGGTGCACGACGCAATGTCGATCTGGCGACCTTCATGCTCCACAAACAGCTGGCCACGGCTGACGGTGTTGAGGCCATTGATACAACGCAGCAAGCTGGATTTGCCGGAACCGGACAGGCCCATCAGCACGCAGATTTCGCCTTTCTCGATGTCCAGGCTGGCTTTTTCAACGCCGACAATCTGCCCGGTCTTTTTCAGGATTTCGTTGCGGTGCATGCCCTGGTCAAGCAGCTTGAGGGCTTCGCGCGGGTCTTTGGAGAAGATCACATCGACATTGTCGAATCGGATAATGCTCATGCATCACCCCCTACTTTGGCGTCGGGTTGTTTGCAGATGCGGTCGAGCATGATGGCCAGCAACACGATTGCCAGGCCGGCTTCAAAGCCCAGGGCGATGTCGGCGGTGTTGAGTGCGTTGACCACCGGCTTGCAGAGGCCGTCAGCGCCTACCAGGGCCGCGATTACCACCATCGACAACGACAGCATGATGCATTGGGTAATGCCGGCGGCAATGCTCGGCATGGCGTGGGGCAGTTCAATGCGTGAGAGCAACTGACGGCGCGAGCAGCCAAAGGCCTTGCCGGCGTCCATCAATTCTTGCGGCACATCGCGGATGCCCAGGTAGGTGAGGCGGATCGGCGCGGCAATCGCGAACACCACCGTGGAAATCAGCCCGGGCACCACACCCAGCCCGAAGAGGGTCAGGGTAGGGATGAGGTAGACGAAGGTCGGCACGGTCTGCATCAGATCGAGCACCGGCCGCATCAGGGTGTAGAACATCGGTTTGTGCGCGGCAACAATGCCCAGCGGCACGCCAATGACCACGCAGACCAGGGTGGCGAACAGCACCTGCGCGAGGGTTTCCATGGTTTCCTGCCAGTACCCCAGGTTCAGGATCAGCAGGAAGGAGGCGATGACAAATACTGTCAGGCCCCATTTGCGTTGAATGAAGTGAGCGAGTAGCGCAATCAGACCGATCAATGCCAGCGGATTGAACCAGGTCAGCGCAAACGTCACGCCGTGGATCATCGTTTCCAGGGTCGATGCGATTGCGTCGAAGTAGTTGGCGCCGTGTTGGGTCAACCATTCGACGAAGGCAGCGATGTACTGGCCTAGTGGGATTTTCTGTTCAGTCAGCATGGTAGTGAATGTCCACATGCGAAGGGGAAAACATCCCGGGCCAGCGCACCGGCCCGGGGTCAGCGATTACTTGTCCAGGTAAGCTTTGACCGCCTCCAAACCGGGTTTGCCATCCACGGTGGTCACACCGGCCAGCCAGGTGTCGAGCACTTGTGGGTTCTTCTTCAGCCAGGCTTTGGCTGCGGCGTCGGGCTTCATCTTGTCGTCGAGGACGTTACCCATCAGGGTGCTTTCCATGTTCAAGGTGAACGACAGGTTTTTCAGCAATTGGCCAACGTTGCTGCATTCCTGGGTGTAGCCCTTGCGAACGTTGGTGTAGATGGTGGCCTGGCCGTAGTTGGGGCCGAACGAGTCATCGCCACCGGTCAGGTACTTCATCTTGAAGCGGGTGTTCATCGGGTGCGGTTCCCAGCCCAGGAACACGATGGCCTGGTCACGCTTGGAGGCGCGTTCCACTTGCGAGAGCATCCCGGCTTCGCTGGACTCGACCACTTTGAAGCCGGCGGTTTTCAAGCCGAAGGCGTCTTTGTCGATGAGGGTCTGGATGGTGCGGTTGCCGTCGTTGCCCGGCTCGATGCCGTAGATCTTGCCGCCGAGTTCATCCTTGAATTTGACGATGTCGGCGAAGTCTTTCAGGCCCTTGTTGTACAGCGCCTCCGGGACCGCCAGGGTGTACTTGGCGTTTTCCAGGTTGGCGCGCACGGTTTCCACGGTGCCGGCATCACGGTACTGCTTGATGTCGTTTTCCATGGTCGGCATCCAGTTGCCGAGGAAGATGTCCATGTTCTTGCCGTCGGCCAGTGACTTGTAAGTCACCGGTACCGAAATCATCGTGGTGCGCGGCTTGTAGCCCAGGCCCTTGAGGACTTCGCTGGTGGTTGCGGTAGTCACGGTGATGTCGGTCCAGCCGACATCGGAGAAGTTGACGGTCTTGCACTGTTCCGGTTCTGCAGCGTGTGCCAGGACTGGCAGACTCAGCATGGCGGCCAACAACAACGAGGGTGAACCTTTCATCGGGGTAGACTCCTGTGTCTTTTCTGGCGGCATTCGCCGCGCTTTATAAGTGTTGCGGTTGGGGCGTGCATCGCGGCGACGGCACGGTGCCTTGCAAACGAGTCGAGACTGATCATGTACCAGTGAAAATCTGACGCCTACAGGGGGCGTCGTATCCAGTACAGGGATGGTCGTATCCAGTGTCGGTGACGTCGCTTACAGGTTTTTCCAATGGCAAAACCGCAGTTTTTACCAATCTGCACCGCTAAAAACGGCCAAAACGCCCGATCGCACGGGAGCGACGCTGGTGAGCATGGTTACGTCGGTGTGAGACGCCGTGAGGGCAAGCAAAAGCTTGATGATGCCGCCATCTGGGCGATCTGAGCGTAGCACCTCGTTCAAGCCTGGCCGTGCTTATCGAGGAGTTCTACCGCAATGGCTATCAGTGTTTTCGACCTGTTCAAGATCGGCATCGGGCCTTCTAGTTCTCACACCGTCGGCCCCATGCGCGCCGCGGCGTTGTTCGTCCAGGCATTACGTGAACGTGAACTGTTGGAACAGGTCAGGCGCGTTGAAGTTCAGCTGTACGGCTCATTGTCGGCCACCGGCATCGGCCACGGCAGCGACACCGCCACCATCATGGGCCTGATGGGCGAGTGGCCGGACGCAATCGACCCGGCGCACATCGGCTTGCGTATTCACACCCTGCGCGAGACCGACACGCTCTTGCTCGACGGCCGCCTGCCGGTGCCCTTCGTCTGGGCGCGCGACATGCGCCTGCTTGACGAAAACCTGCCGTTTCACCCTAACGCCATGACCCTTGTGGTGTTCGGCGATGACGGCGAGCTGCACCGCGATACCTACTATTCGGTCGGCGGCGGTTTTGTGGTGGACCAGGCCCAGGCGCAAAGCGGCGTGGCTGACATGGACCGTACCGAGCTGCCGTATGATTTTTCCAGCGCTGTAGAGCTGTTGCAGCTGTGCAAAACCCATAACCTGCGCGTGGCCGAGTTGATGCTGGCCAACGAAAAGACCTGGCGCAGCGAAGAAGAAATCCGCAGCGGCCTGATGAAGCTCTGGCGCGCCATGCAGGATTGCGTGGAGCAGGGCCTCAAGCACGAAGGCATCTTGCCGGGTGGCTTGAACGTGCGGCGCCGCGCCGCCAAGTTGCACCGCAGCTTGCAGGAGTTGGGCAAGCCGAACGTGATTGGCTCGACCTTGAGCGCGATGGAGTGGGTCAACCTGTTCGCCCTGGCGGTGAATGAGGAAAACGCAGCGGGTGGGCGCATGGTCACCGCACCGACCAATGGCGCGGCGGGGATCATCCCGGCGGTGCTGCACTACTTCATGAAATTCAGCGACGAGGTCACCGAAGCCAACGTGGTCGACTATTTGCTCAGCGCGGCGGCCGTGGGAATTTTGTGCAAAAAGAACGCCTCGATTTCCGGCGCCGAAGTCGGCTGCCAGGGTGAAGTGGGTTCGGCGTGCGCCATGGCCGCGGCGGGGCTGGCGGAAATTCTTGGCGCCACGCCGGAACAATTGTGCAACGCCGCCGAAATCGGCCTGGAACACAACCTCGGCCTGACCTGCGACCCGGTGGGCGGGCTGGTGCAAGTGCCGTGCATCGAACGCAATGCGATTGCGGCGGTGAAAGCGATCAACGCAGCGCAGATGGCCCTGCGTGGCGATGGCCAGCACTTTATCTCCCTGGACCGGGTGATCCGCACCATGCGTGATACCGGCGCGGACATGCACGACAAGTACAAAGAAACCTCGCGGGGCGGGTTGGCGGTGAGTGCGGTTGAGTGTTGATCCAGTGATACCGCCATCGCAGGCAAGCCAGCTCCCACAAGGGAATGCATTCCAAATGTGGGAGCTGGCTTGCCTGCGATAGCGTTAGATGCAGCAACACTGCTCATAAAGTGAACACCCGGATCCAAAAGCGCCACCTTTTAGCGCGTCGCAAACAGATAAGTAGCCCCCAAACGATTTCCCGTCCGCCCACCGGGTTCCCGTGCGTGCGGTGACAGACGTTTCCTACGCCCGCAAAGCGCCTTCCCACAAGTGCTACCGATCTGCTCACACCCTGTGAGCGGGCGCGCTCCGACGTCCTTTTCGGGGCCTATCCCGCACTTCCCACGCGGGCTTATATAGACGCGTCATCAGGTCGTTTTCAGGAGTTATTGAATGGCCATTCAATTTTAGGCATGGCATTTGCTCTATCAATTCAAAGCCTCTCCTTTCCAGGGTGAGCGCAATAACAAGAGCCTCGCCTGAGGCCATCACCCGCTTTGTGTGAGGAGATACCGCGATGACGTCGTTCAACTCCGGGGCTCAACCCCAGAACCGTGCGCCTCAATCCATCGGCTTTTTGCTGCTGGACAATTTCACGCTGATTTCCCTGGCCTCGGCAGTGGAACCCCTGCGCATGGCCAACCAGCTGTCCGGCCGCGAGCTGTATCGCTGGACAACCCTGAGTGTCGACGGAAACCAGGTGTGGGCCAGCGACGGTCTGCAAATCACCCCCGATGCCTCCATGCACAAAGCCCCGGCCCTGGACACTGTGATCGTGTGCGGCGGCGTGGGAATCCAGCGTACCGTTACCCGTGAGCACGTGTCGTGGCTGCAAAGCCAGGCGCGTCAGTCGCGTCGTCTTGGCGCGGTGTGCACCGGCAGTTGGGCCTTGGCCTGCGCCGGTTTGCTCGACGGTTTTGATTGCAGCGTGCACTGGGAATGCCTGGCGTCGATGCAGGAAGCCTTCCCGCGCGTGGCCATGAGCACGCGCCTGTTCACCCTCGACCGCAATCGCTTCACCAGCTCCGGCGGCACCGCGCCGCTGGACATGATGCTGCACCTGATCAGCCGCGACCACGGCCGTGAACTGTCCGCCGCCATCTCCGAAATGTTTGTGTACGAACGCATCCGCAACGAACAGGATCACCAGCGCGTGCCGCTCAAGCACATGCTCGGCACCAACCAGCCGAAGCTGCAGGAAATCGTCGCGCTGATGGAAGCCAACCTCGAAGAGCCGATCGACCTGGACGAGCTGGCGGTGTACGTCGCCGTGTCGCGTCGTCAGTTGGAGCGGCTGTTCCAGAAATACCTGCACTGCTCGCCGTCGCGTTATTACCTGAAGCTGCGCCTGATTCGTGCGCGGCAACTGCTCAAGCAAACGCCGATGTCGATCATCGAAGTGGCCTCGGTGTGCGGGTTTGTGTCCACGCCGCACTTCTCCAAGTGCTACCGCGAATACTTTGGCATTCCGCCGCGCGATGAGCGCGTGGGGTCCAACACCACCCAGCAAGTGGCGATGATGCCGATTCCACAGGCGCTGGTGTTGTCACCGTTGTCCGGGCCGATGTCGGCGTTGAGCCAGGCCAGGAATGAGTCGACGTTTGCGAGTGTGAGGCTCTAGACCGAGTCGGCTTCACCGCAGGCAAGCCAGCTCCCACATTTTGATCTGTGAATACAGTCAAATGTGGGAGCTGGCTTGCCTGCGAAAGCGATCTATCAGGCGCCAGAGTTCTGCTTGAACTGCACCAACGCCGGCAACAACTGCTTGTCGATCGCCTGGCGCACCGCCGGCAAGATCGTCGCACTGCCGGTGTACATCTGTTCCACCATGCCCTTGAGCGCCTTGGCCCGTGCAGCGCTCAAACCACGTACCGCGCACTCGCAAGCCTGCTCGGCGGTGGCACCGCTGGAGACTTCAAAACCCAGCGAGCGCAGTTGGCCCAGCAGGTCATCCTGGTCAATCAAATCCGCGTGCATCATGACGTTCATCCTGGTGTAGGGAGCGGGGACTGACTGGGATTCTGGTAGCCCCCCGGCCGGTCGGCAAGGGCAGAATTGACGAATGGCTCATATGGCTATGAGCAGGTCGTTTTCGGGTCATTTACCGAAAGAAGTAATAGGCACACTGAATGCCAGGCACGCACCTTGAAGGTTTGGTCACCCTCGGGATGTCACGCTCACACCAAGCACTCTGCCCCGATCCAGTCACGGCTTGATCGGGGCTTTTTTTGCCTGGGGTTTGTGGTGATTGCACTGGCCTCTGCGCGAGCAAGCCCGCTCCCACATTTTGAATTGTGAACGCAGTCCAATGTGGGAGCGGGCTTGCTCGCGAAGGGCGCACCTCGGTTTACCTTTGCAACACCAATATCCTGGACAGCAACTCATCCCGGTCAATGTAACAACCCTGAAAATGCCGCGCCCCGGAAGCTGGGTCAAACGCATTGCGCGCATGCAAGGTGCGGCGGTTATCAAAGCACCACAACTCCCCCGGATTCAGCCGTTTGACCAGCCTGAAACGGTCCTCGCGGGTCATCGCAATAAAGCGCCGATACGCGCGATACAACAACGGCATCTGCTCCACCGGCGCCTCGAACGGCCCGCGCAGAAAGTTGGCCATGCGGATCTCCGCCACGTCACCCAAGGCATCCAGCGCAATGATCGGCGCCAGGCGGCGATAGTCGCTGTGACGGTCTTTATTGCGAAACTCCACGGGGATTTCACACAGCGCGCGAAACGCCTCGGGGTCTTCAGTGCGCAGCGCATGGGCGATGGCGAACCCATCGACAAAAATGCTCTCGCCGCCCGTGGCCTCGTTCACCAGGCAATGCAGAAATTGCAGCCCCGGTTGCAGCTCGCGCGTTGGCAAATCGCTGTGCAACGGCAGGTTGAAAGCGGTGTACGCATTGCTGTCGGCATCGGCCTTGGACTGCACGTTGAACAGCACACCGAAGTTGCTCTCGCGGATAAACGAAATGCGCTTGGCGATCAGCGCCAGCGAGCCAGGTTCGGTGGGCACGCCACGGATTTGCGTGAGGCCCGAGTCACGCAAGGCCAGCAACCATTGCAGCAGGATGTTCGGGTCTTGCATCACGGCCGCGTAGTCGAAAACGGGCAACGCGAAGGTGCTGTCCCATCGCTGCGATGCGGGCTTGGCTGCACGGCGTTCGGCGCGTGATTCGTCGTCATAGGCATGGGCCCGCAACCAGCCCGGATCGTAGTGGCTGCGATGGCCGCCGCTCCATTGCACACTCAGGCATCCCTGATCGATATGCGCGCTGACGGCAGTCAGGTGTTCGTCGACATCGACAATCTCGAGCACCTGCTCGCGGGTCACGCTGTACACGCATTGCGCGCACGGGCAGTTGTCGCGCAGCCACTGATGATGAAACGGACTCACCCGCCCATCGGCCCATTGCACGCGTAGCTGATCGGTCAGCACCTGCACCTCGGCGAGGTCGCTGATCGTTGGGTAGGTACGAAAATCGGCAACAGCGGCGGCGGTTTGCATGGTGGCTCCTTATTGTTTTTTGGGCGGCAATCCAATCACGCGGCCGAGGAGGGCGGGGCGCGCCAGCTCGGCCTGCTGCGCGCTGATCGCGGTGAGTTTTGCCAGGGTGGCCTCGGTAAACGGCGCCGAATGCGGACCGGCGAGATCGACGTGCAGCAACATCTGTTCGTTGCCCGCCAATTCCTTCTCGTCGCCCACCAAGTGCAGACTGTGATAGAGGTGCAGACGCTTGGCATCGTGGGCGATCAGCTGAGTGCGCACCTCTACCTCGGCACCGAGTTTCACCTCATGCAGGTAGTTTAGGTGCAGTTCCAAAGTGAACAGTGAATGGCCGCTGGCCTCACGGTTTTCACTGTCCAAACCCAGGGTGTCCATCAGTGCGTCGGTGGCGTAGCTGAAGATCAGCAGGTAGAACGCATCGCGCAGGTGGCCGTTGTAATCCACCCACTCGGGCTGGATTTTGGTGGTGTAGGTGGTCAATGCAGGCATGTCTGGGATTCCAGGTCATTACTCGGTCAACTGTGGGAGCGGGCTTGCCTGCGATGGCGGCGGTGAGTCGTACACCGCTGTCGCAGGCAAGCCCGCTCTCACAGGAAATCAACAGCCGTTACTCAGCGAAGCTCATACCGTGTTTGGCTTTGGTGGTCTTCACCGCCTCAAGCACCGCCAACAGGCAATCATCACGATAGCGTTCCAGCGCCGAAATGCTGTGTGTGCCCAACTGCTCACTGGTGCCATCGACCACATCGTCGATCAACTTGTCGGTCAACTCCGGTGCCGGCAAATACGTCCACGGCAACTGCAGCGCCGGGCCGAACTGCGCCATGAAGTGGCGCATACCGGCATCGCCGCCCGCCAGCGTGTAGGTGAGGAAGGTGCCCATGAACGACCAGCGCAAGCCGGCGCCAAAGCGGATCGCATCGTCGATTTCACCGGTGGTCGCCACGCCGTCATTCACCAGGTGCAGCGCCTCACGCCACAGCGCTTCGAGCAAGCGGTCAGCGATAAACCCCGGCACTTCCTTACGCACGTGCAACGGGCGCATGCCAAGGGATTCATACACCTTGATCGCCGCCTGAATCGCTTCGGGCGCGGTGTTTTGGCCGCCCACCACTTCCACCAGCGGCAGCAGGTAAACCGGGTTGAACGGGTGGCCGACCACGCAGCGTTCCGGGTGGGTGGAACCTTCGTAGAACTCACTCGGCAACAGACCCGAAGTACTCGACCCAATCAGTGCATTCGGCTTGGCCGCCGCGCTGATTTTGCTGTGCAGTTCAAGTTTCAGCTCCAGGCGTTCCGGGGCGCTTTCCTGGATGAAGTCGGCGTCTTTCACGCACGCTTCAATGGTGGTAACAAAGCGCAGGCGGTCTTGAGACGCACCCGGTGCCAAACCTTGTTTCTCCAACGCGCCCCAGGCATTGGCGACGCGCTTGCGTAGGGCCGCTTCGGCGCCGGGCGCGGGGTCCCAGGCGACCACATCCAGGCCGTGGGCGAGGGCGCGAGACACCCAGCCGCTGCCGATAACGCCGCTGCCGAGGGCGGCGAAGGTTTTGATTTCAGTGATAAAGCGCATGGCAATTTCCTAAAGTATTCGCAAATTCTGTGTGAGGAACCGGTTCAAATGTGGGAGCGGGCTTGCTCGCGAAGGCGGTGTGTCAGTTGTTGCATTCGGTGACTGATTCACCGCCTTCGCGAGCAAGCCCGCTCCCACCTTTTTAATTCGGTTTCGGCAGGAAGTTAGCCGCGCTTGGTCAGGCCCATCTTGATTCGACCTTGCGCCGGGGTCATGACCCGCGCGCCGAGGCGGCTGAGGATTTCACTGGCGCGTTCCACCAGTTGGCCATTGGTGGCGAGCACGCCCTTGTCCAGCCACAGGTTGTCTTCCAGGCCGACGCGCACGTTGCCGCCCAGCAGCACCGCTTGGGCCGCCATCGGCATTTGCATACGGCCGATACCAAAGCCGGCCCACACCGCATCGGCGGGCAGGTTGTCGACCATGGCTTTCATCGTGGTGGTGTCGGCCGGAGCCCCCCAGGGGATGCCCAGGCACAGTTGGAACAGCGGGTTGTCGAGCAGGCCTTCCTTGATCATCTGCTTGGCGAACCACAGGTGGCCGGTGTCGAAGATTTCCAGCTCGGCCTTAACGCCCAGCTCCTGGATACGCTTGGCGCCAGCACGCAGCTGGGCCGGGGTGGAGACGTAAATGGTGTCGCCATCGCCAAAGTTCAGCGTGCCGCAGTCCAGGGTGCAGATTTCCGGCAGCAGCTCTTCCACGTGCGCCAGGCGCGTCAGCGGGCCGACCAGGTCGGTGTTGGGGCCGAACGCCATCGGGTGTTCGCCGCCGCCGATTTCCAGGTCGCCGCCCATGCCGGCGGTGAGGTTGACGATGATGTCGATGTCGGCCTCGCGGATGCGCTCCATCACTTCGCGGTACAGCGCGACGTCGCGGCTGAATTTGCCGGTTTGCGGGTCACGCACGTGGCAGTGCACCACGGTGGCACCCGCCTTGGCGGCTTCCACGGCGGCGGCGGCGATTTGTTTGGGCGTGACCGGCACGTGTGGGCTTCTGCCGGTCGTGTCGCCAGCACCGGTGAGTGCGCAGGTGATGATGACGTCGTGGTTCATGAGTCGGTTCCTTACAGGCGGGCGTAGTGATGCCGCTCGCAGCCAACAGCGGCTGCGACGCGGTGATTCGGATCAGGTTATTGGCTGGTCAATTGCAGGTTGGCTGCGGCCGGTTTGCCATCGAAGGTGGTCACGCCTTCCAGCCAGCGCTGCTGGTCCTGCGGGTGGTCCTTGAGCCACTGCCTGGCGGATTCGAGCGCGTCTTTGTGATCCAGCAACGGCTGCATCATTCGGCTTTCGTCGGCGGCGGTGAAGGTCAGGTTGGTCAGCAGCTTGTGCACGTTCGGGCACTGTTCGGCGTAGGTCGGCGAAGTGACGCTCCACACCGTGGCCATGCCTTCGTTCGGGCCCAGGGCGTCGTCGCTGCCGGTGAGGTAGGTCATGGCAACGTTGACGTTCATCGGGTGTGGCGCCCAGCCAAAGAACACCACGGCTTCCTTGCGGCGTACCGCGCGGTCGACGGCGGCGAGCATGCCGGCTTCACTGGACTCCACCAGCTGGAATTTGCCCAGGCCGAACTGGTTTTTGGCGATCATCGCCTTGATCTGGGTGTTGGCGCCCGAACCTGGCTCGATGCCATAGATCTTGCCGCCCAGTTCTTTCTCGAACCTGGCGATGTCGGCGAAGGTTTTCAGGCCCTTGTCCGCCAGGTAAGTCGGCACGGCGAGGGTGGCGCGTGCGTCTTCCAGGCTGGGTTTTTCGAGGACTTTGACTTGCTTGGCGTCGACAAATGGCGTGATGGTCTGGGTCATCAGCGGGTTCCAGTAACCCAGGAACAGGTCCAGGCGTTGGTCGCGAATGCCGGCGAAGATGATTTGCTGGGAGGCGCTGGTCTGTTTGGTCTTGTAGCCGAGGCCGTCGAGCAACACTTGGGTCATGGCGCTGGTGGCGATCACGTCGGTCCAGTTCACCACGCCCATGCGCACGTTCCGGCAAGATTCTGCATCGGCCGCGAGTACGCTGGTGCTCAAAATGGCGCTGGCGCTGAGTGCAAGCACGCAGCGGCTGATCAGTCGGTTCATGGTGGTTCCCTCGGCAGGTCGTTATTGTGGGTTCCGGCGTCTTTGTGCGCCGTGGCATCAAGTTACGTACCTTCGGGCCCGACAAAACGCACGGCGGCGACCCGCTCTTGCACTGCAGCGACCTGTGCTCTTGAATGGCCGGTTGAACTGGCGTATCACAGTGACCACGCTGCCCGTCTTACGAGAGCGCCACCATGTCCCAGGATTTCTACTTTCTGCTGATGCCGGGTTTCTCGGCCATCGGCTTTATCTCTGCGCTCGAACCGCTGCGCGTCGCCAACCGCTTTCGCGGCGAGCTGTACCGCTGGCACGTGCTGAGCGCCGATGGCGGCGCGGTGCTGGCGAGCAATGGCATGTCGGTCAATGCCGACGCCGCATTGGAGCCGCTGAAAAAAGGCGCGACGCTGATGGTGGTCGCCGGCTTCGAACCCTTGAAGTTCACCACGCCTGCGCTGGAGCACTGGCTGCGCCGCCTCGACCACGACGGCGTCACCCTCGGCGCCATCGACACGGGCGCCTGTGTGCTCGCCGAGGCCGGCTTGCTCGATGGCCACCGCCTCACGCTGCATTGGGAAGCTATTGACGCCTTTAAGGAATCTTATCCACAGCTCACCGTGACCCAGGAGCTGTTCGAAATCGACCGTCGTCGCATCACGTGCGCGGGCGGCACGGCGTCCATCGACCTGATGCTCGACCTGATCGCCCAGGCCCACGGCCCGGACCTTGCGATCCAGGTTTCCGAGCAATTCGTACTCGGGCGCATCCGCCCACGCAAAGACCACCAGCGCATGCAGATCGCCACGCGCTACGGCATCAACAACAAGAAGCTGGTGCAAGTGATCGGTGAAATGGAACAACACACCGAACCGCCGCTGACCACCCTGGCACTGGCCGAGGCGATCAAAGTCACCCGGCGCCAGTTGGAGCGGTTGTTTCGTCTGCATTTGAACGACACGCCAAGCAACTTCTACCTCGGCCTGCGCCTGGAAAAAGCCCGGCAGCTACTGCGTCAGAGCGACATGAGTGTGCTGGAGGTGAGTATTGCGTGCGGGTTTGAGTCGCCTTCTTACTTCACGCGCAGCTATCGGGCGCGGTTTGCCAAGTGCCCAAGGGAGGATCGGCGACGAGAGGCGGTTTGACGGGCAATTATAGTCAATTATACTCGCCACTATAATTTATAGTCCTTTCCATAATTGAGTATAAAAGCATGTCGAAGAACAGCGGCTTCGTGTTTCGCCGCCCCGCCCTGGCAAGCAGTATTGCCGACGGTTTGGTGGGGGCCGGTATTCAGGATTTTACCTCTGGCCTGTTTCTCGCGGCGCCGCGCCGCACCGGCAAAAGCACCTTTTTGCGTGAAGACCTGATCCCCGAGTGTCAGCTGCGGGGTTGGCTGGCGGTGTATGTCGATCTCTGGGCCGATAAAGAGAAAGATCCGGCGGAATTGATCGCCAGCGCCATTGCCGCTGCGCTGGTTCCCTTTGAGAAGGGCATTCGCAAATTGGCCAAGAACATTGGCATCGAGAAACTAAGCTTTCTGCGCACCCTGTCCTGGGACTTCACCAAGCCACAATTGCCCGTCGGTGCCACACTGACCCAAGCCCTGGAGTTGCTGCACAGCGCGGCGGAAAAACCTGTGGTGCTGGTGATTGACGAAGCCCAGCATGCTTTAACCACCGAGTCCGGTATCAACGCGATGTTCGCGTTGAAGGCCGCCCGGGATCAGCTCAACCAAGGCCGTGACGAGGAGGGCAGCGGCTTGCGCCTGGTGTTTACCGGTTCCAACCGCGACAAGCTGGCGCATTTGGTGTTGGGCAAAAGCCAGCCGTTCTTCGGTTCCAGCATCACGCCGTTTCCCTTGCTCGGCAAAGCGTTCACCCAAGCCTACACCGCGCACCTCAACGCGCATTTGGCCAGCACCAATCAGTTCGACGCCGCCGACATTGATGAGGCGTTTGAGTTGGTCGGCCGTCGCCCCGAGATGCTGCGCACCATCATCGGTGAGGTGGCGCTGGAACTGGGTGAGGCCAGCAACCTGGGCCAATTGCTGCACAGTCGCGCCGAATTCCTGCGCGCGGGCGTGTGGACGGAGTTCGAAAGTGCCTGGAACAACCTCACCGTCCCCCAGCGCGCTGTGCTGGAGGTGATGGTGGCGCGTTCACAAAACAATGAACCCTTTGCGCCCTTTACCGACAGCACCCTCACGGCGGTCAGCAAGGCGCTGGAAGACATGGGCAGCGATGTGGTGCCGGGCACCCAGACCATACAGGCGTGCATTGATGCGCTGCGCGACAAGGAGCTGGTGTGGAAGTCGAGCCGTGGCGGGTATGCCCTGGAAGACAAGTCATTCGGGGATTGGCTGCTGCACAAGCGCTGAAGCGCACCACAAAACCAATGTGGAAGGGGGCTTGCCCCCGATAGCGGTGGGTCAGCAGCCTATAAATGACTGACACCCGACATCGGGGGCAAGCCCCCTCCCACATCTGACATGCGTCGTGGTTTATTTCTTTACCAGCGCCGAGCACGCCGCTTTGTAAGCCTCGTGCTGATACTTGTTCAGCGAAGCCGGCAACTCAAAGTTGTGCTTCTTGTTCTGCGCATTGATGGTCTGCGGCGACAGCAGTGTCACCTCAACCCCCTCCAGCAACTGAAACACGCCTTCAATCTTGAACGTGGTCGGGCCACCGGCAAATTCGCCTTTCTTGCTGCGCTTCTTGATCGCGATGCGGGTGATGGCGTTTGCCTGCACAAACGCCTTCACCTGGGCGGCGAAAGCTTTGACGTTCGCCGCTTCATCGTCATCCTCAAGCGCGATTTTCTTGGTGGCCAGGGCGACGTGGGTCAGCGCCTGATTGTCCTGAGAGGCGACAGCAATGATGGCTTCGCTGCCTTTGATTTCGATGCCGCAGATAGTCATTCAATGGCCTATTAAAAATGGGGCTGAGTGGCGAGTATCAGTAATGCCGGTCTTCTTCTTGATGTTGATAGATCTGATGCGCCGTCCAGAACATCAGTATCGAGAACACCACCATCAGGCCGACGCTTACGCTCATGATGTAGAAGTTAGGCGAACTCGATTTAAAGTTCGCCTTGATGTTATGCACCGTCGGAAACCATTTTGAGTACACCACGGGGACCGGGCCGCCCACTTCGTAGCCAGGGTCGTCGACGTAGCTGCTGTTGTTCACCATGCCTTCGATGCGTTGGTCTTCATGCTCGAAGGCGTAATACACGTTGATGCTGGAGGCCCAGGCGCTGAGGCGTTCCAGTTGGGTGATGTGCCCGATGGTTTCGATGGGCGCCGCCTTTATCAGTGCAAAAGGTGCGCCCCGGCTCACCGACAAACTCAGCATCAGCGACAGTATCAGCATGGCCAAAAACAGCAGGGCGGCGCGCGTGTAGAGGAAATCCCTCTGCGCTTCGCGTGGGTAATACATGTGAATTCCTTTTCAATAATCCTTGGCGCTTGCAACCGGCTTATTCCTGGCCGATCGACTCCAAAAACTCCGACCGCTCATCACTCATCCGCGCCAGGCAGTCATTGAGTTGAATCGCGTATTCCTTGCTGCCGTTGACTGCCGGAAAGGTGTCCACTGCGCAATCGGCGTCACGTAGTTTTTCCCACTTTTGCTGAGCATCCTTCAGACGAGCGGTAATGTCGGCCAATTGCGACTTGTTGCTGCCATAGGTCGAACCCATGCGTTCCAGCAGGCCTTGATAGTTGTCTTTGAGCAATTGTTCGGCGGTGGTTTTGTTGTAAGTGGCGCATTCCAGGGTTTGTTTGTCGTTTTCGATGCCATCGCAGGGCGTGTTGTCGGTGTCTTCGGCCGCGTGGACGCCGGTTGCGATGAGTGCCAAAGCCAGGAAAATCGATTTCATTGCGCCGTCTCATTTCAGGTGATGCGGAATTCTGGCTCAAGCGTAAGACAAAGAACAGTCGTCAGTCAGACGTGTCATGTAGGCCTTTGTCGCGGATTGACGCTTTCGGCAATTCCCCTGTCGTTTTTGCACCCGGTTCGTTCAGCCCCTGGGCATATGCTGGCCCCAAAGCGCCGGCAGACGATTCGGCGCATGAATCGCCAATAAGGGGACGCCTGATGAGCCCAGCGCAATTGCACGCCGACAGCATCGTTATCGACGGGCTGATCATTGCCAAGTGGAACCGCGACCTGTTCGAGGACATGCGCAAAGGTGGGCTGACCGCCGCCAACTGCACCGTGTCGGTGTGGGAAGGCTTCCAGGCCACGATCAACAACATCGTGGCCAGCCAGACCCTGATCCGTGAGAACAGCGACCTGGTGATCCCGGTGAAAACCACCGCCGACATCCGCAAAGCCAAGGAACAGGGCAAAACCGGCATCATCTTCGGCTTCCAGAACGCCCATGCGTTTGAAGACCAGTTGGGCTACGTCGAGATCTTCAAGCAGCTCGGGGTTGGCGTGGTGCAGATGTGCTACAACACCCAGAACCTGGTGGGCACCGGTTGCTACGAGCGCGACGGCGGCCTGTCAGGCTTTGGCCGTGAGGTCGTCGGCGAGATGAACCGCGTCGGCATCATGTGCGACCTGTCCCACGTCGGCTCCAAAACCAGCGAAGAAGTCATCCTCGAATCGAAAAAGCCGGTGTGCTACTCCCACTGCCTGCCGTCCGGGCTTAAAGAGCACCCACGCAACAAATCCGATGAAGAACTCAAGTTCATCGCCGACCACGGCGGTTTTGTCGGCGTGACCATGTTTGCGCCATTCCTGGCCAAGGGTATTGATTCGACCATCGACGACTACGCCGAAGCCATCGAATACACCATGAACATCGTCGGCGAAGACGCCATCGGCATCGGTACCGACTTCACCCAGGGCCATGGCCAGGATTTCTTCGAAATGCTGACCCATGACAAGGGCTACGCCCGCCGCCTGACCAGCTTCGGCAAGATCATCAACCCGCTGGGCATCCGCACCGTGGGCGAGTTTCCCAACCTCACCGAGACCTTGCTCAAGCGCGGTCACAGCGAGCGCGTGGTGCGCAAGATCATGGGCGAGAACTGGGTCAACGTCTTAAAGGACGTCTGGGGCGAATAAGCCACCGCCAACACTTCTTTTCCCCAGGCCATCCGGTGCCTGGGGCATTCAAACGAATTTTCTGGAGTTAAGTTTCCATGGCCAAGATCGCCCCGCAATTGCCTATCGAAGTCGACAGCGAAACCGGTGTCTGGACCTCCGACGCCCTGCCGATGCTGTACGTGCCGCGCCACTTTTTCGTCAACAACCACATGGGCATTGAAGAAGTCCTGGGCAGCGAGGCCTACGCCGAAATCCTCTACAAGGCCGGCTACAAATCCGCCTGGCACTGGTGTGAAAAAGAAGCTGAATGCCACGGCCTGGAAGGCGTCGCGGTGTTCGAACACTACATGAAGCGCTTGTCGCAACGCGGCTGGGGCCTGTTCAAGATCCAGGACATCGACCTCGACAAAGGCACCGCCAGCGTCAAGCTCGAGCACTCGGCATTTGTCTACGTGTACGGCAAGGTCGGGCGCAAGGTCGACTACATGTTCACCGGCTGGTTTGCCGGCGCCATGGACCAGATTCTGCAGGCGCGCGGCAGCCAGATCCGCACCGTGGCCGAGCAAGTGTACGGAGGCTCCGAAGAGGGCCACGACGACGGCCTGTTCACCGTCAAGCCGTTGTAAGTCGAGGAACCGTGCCATGGCTTTCGAAGCAATGTTCGCGCCGATCCAGATCGGCAAACTGACCATCCGCAACCGCGTGCTCAGTACCGCCCATGCCGAGGTGTATGCCACCGACGGCGGCATGACCACCGACCGCTATGTGAAGTATTACGAAGAGAAAGCCAAGGGCGGGATCGGCCTGGCGATCTGCGGCGGTTCTTCCAGTGTGGCCATCGACAGCCCGCAAGGCTGGTGGAAGTCGGTGAACCTGGCCGACGACCGCATCATCCCGCACTTCCAGAACCTGGCCGATGCCATGCACAAGCATGGCGCCAAGATCATGATCCAGATTACCCACATGGGCCGTCGCTCACGTTGGGACGGTGAGCATTGGCCCACGCTGCTGTCGCCCTCGGGCATCCGCGAGCCGGTGCACCGCGCCACCTGCAAAACCATCGAGCCGGAAGAAATCTGGCGCGTGATCGGCAACTACGCCAGCGCGGCGGCGCGCGCCAAGGCCGGTGGCCTGGACGGCGTGGAGTTGTCGGCGGTGCACCAGCACATGATCGACCAGTTCTGGAGCCCGCGCGTCAACAAGCGCACTGACGAATGGGGCGGCAGCTTCGAAAATCGCATGCGTTTCGGCCTTGAGGTATTGAAGGCTGTGCGGGCTGAGGTCGGCCCGGATTTCTGCGTCGGCATCCGCCTGTGCGGTGATGAATTTCACCCGGACGGCCTGTCCCACGAGGACATGAAACAGATCGCCAAGTATTACGACGACACCGGCATGTTGGACTTTATCGGTGTGGTCGGCTCGGGCTGTGATACCCACAACACCCTGGCCAACGTGATCCCGAACATGAGTTATCCACCGGAGCCGTTTTTGCACCTGGCCGCCGGCATCAAGGAAGTGGTCAAGGCCCCGGTGCTGCACGCGCAGAACATCAAGGACCCGAACCAGGCCACGCGCATTCTGGAAGGCGGCTACGTGGACATGGTCGGCATGACCCGTGCGCACATCGCCGATCCGCACCTGATCGCCAAGATCAAGATGGGCCAGATCGACCAGATCAAGCAGTGCGTCGGCGCCAACTATTGCATCGACCGCCAGTACCAAGGGCTGGATGTGCTGTGCATCCAGAACGCCGCGACCTCGCGTGAATACATGGGCGTGCCGCACATCATCGAGAAATCCACCGGGCCCAAACGCAAAGTCGTGGTGGTCGGTGCCGGGCCCGCCGGGATGGAAGCGGCGCGCGTCGCCGCCGAGCGTGGGCATGACGTGACGTTGTTCGAGAAGAAAGAGTTTATCGGCGGGCAAATCACCACCGCTTCCAAAGCGCCGCAGCGCGACCAGATTGCCGGGATCACGCGCTGGTTCCAGCTGGAGCTGGCGCGCCTGAACGTGGACCTGCGCCTGGGCGTGGCGGCGAACGCCGATGCGATCCTCGACTTGCGCCCGGACGTGGTGGTGCTGGCCGTCGGCGGGCACCCGTTCCTGGAGCAGAACGAACACTGGGGCGCAGCAGAAGGCCTGGTGGTCAGCAGTTGGGACGTGCTCGACGGCAAGGTCGCGCCGGGCAAAAACGTGCTGGTGTACGACACCATCTGCGAGTTCACCGGCATGTCGGTGGCGGACTTTTTGGCGGACAAAGGCAGCCAGGTCGAAATCGTCACCGATGACATCAAGCCGGGCGTGGCCGTGGGCGGTACGTCGTTCCCGACGTACTACCGCAGCATGTACCCCAAAGAAGTGATCATGACCGGCGACATGATGCTGGAAAAGGTCTACCGCGAAGGCGACAAGCTGGTGGCGGTGCTGGAGAACGAATATACCGGCGCCAAGGAAGAACGCGTGGTCGATCAAGTGGTGGTCGAGAACGGTGTGCGTCCGGATGAGGAAATCTACTACGCGCTCAAGCAGGGTTCGCGCAACAAAGGCCAGATGGACATCGAAGCGCTGTTCGCGATCAAGCCGCAGCCGTGCCTGAGCGAGCCGGGCGAGGGGTACTTGCTGTTCCGCATCGGTGACTGTGTGGCGCAGCGTAATACCCACGCCGCGATCTATGACGCCCTGCGCCTGTGCAAGGATTTCTGACGAGGTGAACTCGGCCAAAAAGGTGGGAGGGGGCTTGCCCCCGATGGCGGCGGGCCAGGTGATACAGCTGTAGCTGACCCACCGCTTTCGGGGGCAAGCCCCCTCCCACATTCAGGCCCGTTTCACAGTAGATATGTGCGGTTTGTGGGAGCTTCACCATGTTGAACACCTTGCTGCCTGTTCTTTTGTTCGCGGCGCTGGGCCTGGCTTTGCTGGGCGCCCTGCGCCGGGTGAACATGTGGCGCCGCGGCCGTGCCTCCAAGGTCGACCTGCTCGGCGGTCTGCTGGCCATGCCCAAGCGCTACATGGTCGATCTGCACCACGTGGTGGCCCGCGACAAATACATCGCCAACACCCACGTCGCCACCGCCCTGGGCTTTGTGCTCTCGGCGTTGCTGGCGATTCTGGTGCACGGTTTCGGCCTGCATAACCGCATCCTCGGCTACGCCTTGCTGCTGGCGTCGATGCTGATGTTTGTCGGCGCCACGTTTGTCTATCTGCGCCGTCGTAACCCGCCGTCGCGCCTGTCGAAAGGCCCGTGGATGCGCCTGCCGAAAAGCCTGATGGCGTTCTCGGTGAGCTTCTTCCTGGTGACTTTGCCGGTGGCCGGGATTCTGCCGGCCGACTTCGGCGGCTGGCTACTGGCGGCATTGCTCAGCCTGGGCGTGCTGTGGGGCGTGTCGGAAATGTTCTTCGGCATGACCTGGGGCGGCCCGATGAAACACGCCTTCGCCGGTGCGCTGCACCTGGCCTGGCACCGCCGCGCCGAACGCTTTGGTGGCGGCCGCTCCACCGGCCTGAAGCCGCTGGACTTGAGCGATAAAACCGCGCCGCTGGGCGTGGAAAAACCCAAGGACTTTACCTGGAACCAACTGCTCGGCTTCGACGCATGCGTGCAGTGCGGCAAGTGCGAAGCCGCGTGCCCGGCGTTCGCCGCCGGCCAGCCGTTGAACCCGAAGAAGTTGATCCAGGACATGGTCGTCGGCCTGGCCGGTGGCACTGATGCCAAGTTCGCCGGCAGCCCGTATCCCGGCAAACCGGTGGGCGAACACGGCGGCAACCCGCACCAGCCGATCGTCAACGGGCTGGTGGATGCCCAAACCCTGTGGTCATGCACCACCTGCCGCGCCTGCGTGGAAGAGTGCCCGATGATGATCGAGCACGTGGACGCCATCGTCGACATGCGCCGCCACCTCACCCTGGAAAAAGGCGCGACGCCGAACAAGGGTGCCGAAGTCCTGGAAAACCTGATCGCCACCGATAACCCCGGCGGTTTCGCACCGGGCGGCCGCCTGAATTGGGCGGCGGATCTGAACCTGCCGCTGTTCAGTGAAAAAGGCAGCGCCGACGTGTTGTTCTGGGTCGGCGACGGTGCCTTCGACATGCGCAACCAACGCACCCTGCGCGCCTTCGTCAAAGTGCTGAAAGCGGCCAAGGTCGACTTCGCGGTGCTCGGCCTGGAAGAGCGCGACAGCGGCGACGTCGCGCGGCGCCTGGGCGATGAAGCCACGTTCCAACTGTTGGCCACGCGCAATATCCAGACCCTGGAAAAATACTGCTTCAAGCGCATCGTCACCTGTGACCCCCACAGCTTCCACGTACTGAAAAATGAGTACGGCGCCTTCAACGGTAACTATCGGGTGCAGCACCACAGCACCTTTATGGCCGAACTGATCGGCGAAGGCGCGTTGAACCTGGGTCAGCACAAAGGCAACAGCGTGACCTATCACGACCCTTGTTACCTGGGCCGTTACAACGGCGAATACGAGGCGCCGCGCCAAGTGCTGCGCGCGCTGGGCATCGAGGTCAAGGAGATGCAACGCTCGGGCTTCCGTTCACGCTGCTGCGGTGGCGGTGGCGGTGCACCGATCACTGACATTCCCGGCAAGCAACGTATTCCCGACATGCGCATGGACGACATCCGTGAAACCGGCGCCGAGCTGGTGGCCGTGGGTTGTCCACAGTGCACGGCGATGCTTGAAGGTGTGGTTGAACCACGCCCATTGATCAAGGACATCGCCGAACTGGTGGCTGACGCTTTGCTTGAAGACGCAGCACCGGCCAAGTCTGCAACCCAACGTGAACCTGCGGAGGTGCATTGATGAGCGACGTTATCCGCCGAGACCCACGGGCCGAATGGATCGCCCGCAACCGCCTGCACCCACTGCATGCGGCGATGCAGCCGCAGCAACACAGCTGGATGGGACCCAACGGCGTCATCCGCAAGAACGTACATGGGGTCGGTTTTATCGGCCCTAACGGTATCAAGCGTATCGACCGCAGCGGTGCCCAGCAGGGCGGCGCGGCCAAGCGCAAAGCGGCGGTGGAGGTGCTGTTGCCATTGCATCAGGTGCCAGCGCCGGCGTTTTACATCAGCGTGGTGCCGGACATGGTCGGCGGCCGCCTGAGCAGCCACGACCGCGACGTGCTCGGCTTGGCGCGGCAACTCGCCGGCAGCGACGGCGCCGTGCTGGCGGTGGTGTTTGGCGAGCACAAGGAAAGTGCCTTTGCCACGGCAGGCGTTGATCGCCTGCTGGTGTTGGAAGGTCACGCATTCGACGGTTATTCACCGGAGCAACGCGTGCAAGGCCTGCGGGCTGTGGATAACCAGTTCAACCCGCGCCACTGGCTGCTGCCGGACAGCCGCAGCGGCGGTGGTGAGTTGGGGCGGCGCTTTGCCGCGAGCCTCAAGGAACGCCCGGCCACGCGGGTGTGGCAGATCAAGGGCGAGGAGTGCATCGGCCGCGCGGGTGCGGGCCAGGAAGACCTGGCCCGGCAATTGCCGCGCCTGATCCTGGCGGCCGTGGAGTGCGCCGAACCGGTCAGCGAAACACGTCACGAAGCGTTGCCCGTGGAGTTATCCACACCCTTGGCGCGCAGCTTGCCGCGTATCGAAGACCTCGGCGCGGTGGCGGTGGACCCCGGCGCGATTCCCATGGCCGAAGCGGAGTTTATTTTCTCCGGCGGCAATGGCGTGAAGGACTGGGCACTGTTCCACCGGACCGCCGCGGCGCTGGGCGCCACCGAAGGCGCCTCGCGGGTGGCGGTGGACGATGGCTTTATGGCGCGTGATCGCCAGGTCGGCGCCAGTGGCACCTGGGTCACCGCGCGGGTTTACGTGGCCGTGGGCATTTCCGGGGCGATCCAGCACCTGCAAGGCATTGGCGCCTGCGACAAGGTGGTGGCAATCAACCTCGACCCCGGCTGCGACATGATCAAGCGTGCCGACCTGTCGGTGATCGGCGAGAGCGCCGCGATTCTGCAAGCCTTGATCGCTGCGGTCGAGGCCTACCGTAACGGCGCCAAGCGCGATGCGGCTTAAGGACATGACCATGACAACGCCTGTAATCAGCTTGGTATCCATCGGCGCCCACCCCACTTCCGGCCGGCCACGCCGCGCGGAGCAGGATGCCCGCGCCGTCGAGTTGGGCCTGCAAATGGCGGGGGATAAGTTGCAGGTGCTGCACGCCGGCAACATTCACGAGCCGACGTTGCGCAGTTACCTGGGCATGGGTTTGGCGCAATTGCACGTGCTTGAGCAGCCGGCCGGCGCTGACGCCTTGCCGGCCCTCAGCGATTACCTGCGCGATGCCGGTGCCCAGGTGGTGCTCACCGGCAGCCAGGCGGAAACCGGCGAGGGCTCGGGCATGTTGCCGTTTCTGCTGGCCGAGCAACTGGGCTGGCCGCTGATTGTCGGGCTGGCGCAGGTGGAGTCCATCGACGGCGGCATCGCCCACGTGCTGCAAGCCTTGCCGCGTGGGCAGCGGCGGCGCTTGAAGGTGCGCCTGCCGTTTCTGGCCACGGTGGACAACGCCGCGCCCAAGCCACGGCAAAGCGCCTACGGCCCTGGGCAGCGCGGCGCATTGGCCGCCCATGACGTCGAGATTGAGCAGGACGAGTTATTCACAGGTGCGGTGCTGCAGCCGGCGAAGCCTCGGCCCAAGCGCCTCAAGGTGATCAAGGCCAAGAGCGGCGCCGACCGTATGAAGGCTGCCACGGCCAAGGCCAGCGGCGGCGGTGGGCAAGTGCTCAAGGGGCTGAGCCCCGAGGCGGGTGCCGAGGCCATTCTCAAGCTGCTTATTGAAGAAGGCGTGGTGCGGTGATTTTCTGTCGGAGCTGGTTTGTGTGGGAGCTGGCTTGCCTGCGATAGCCTCACGTCGGTCTAACTGATAAACCGAGTTGCCTGCATCGCGGACAAGCCCGGCTCCCACATTTGATTAGTGGGCTTACCCACAATCCCTGTTGATCCACCTGTGGATAACCTGTTCGCGGCTGTCCACACCCCCTGTATATCAAGCCCTGCAGCCCGCTGTACGAAAAACAACCAGCCTAACTGACGGTTTTTGCTTGGGTTTTTCCACAAGCGTGGGCATCGCCCGAGACACACTTGCCCCCAAAGTCTGTTGGCGCTTCTGTGGATAAGATGTTCGCTATCGGCTACAGGCCTTATAAAAAAAGGCCTTCAGTGGGTTGTTTAAAATATGATCAATTCGTCTGGTTTGCCGACGGAAACCCCTGAATCGCCTGAATTGTGAAGCTTTGACGCGGTTTTCCACAGCATTGACAAAGTTGCCCCCAAAGTCTGTTGGTGCTTCTGTGGATAAGGTGTTTGCGTAGTTCTACAGGCCACGTGATCAGAGGCTTTCAGAGGTTTGGTTAATAAATGATCAGGTGCGGTGAAAACTGCAAGACTTGAATAAGTCACGGATTTTCTTCATTTAATTCGAAGAAGAAGGTGCACTTGCCCACAATTGCTGTGGGTGGCTTTGTGGATAAGTTGTTGGGCGAAGGCTGGAGGGCAGGGCCGTAAAGGGTTGCAAGGCAGTTGATCAACTTTTGAACAGTGCGCAAACCTAATGTGGGAGCGGGCGTGCTCGCGAAGGCGGTCTGTCAGTCGCCACATGTGCTGGCTGATCCGCCGCATTCGCGGGCAAGCCCGCTCCCACATTTTGATCGGTCGCGTGTCAGTTACTCGTGTACGGCCACGCCCTTGAGATACGGCGCAGGCGCAGCGCCCAGGTTGCTCAGCAAACGCTCGCTGTACCAATCCACAAAATTCACCACACCAAACTCATACGTCTTGGAGTAAGGCCCTGGCTGATAGGCGGTGGAGTTGATCCCGCGCTGGTTTTCTTCAGCCAGGCGACGGTCCTGGTCGTTGGTGGCGTCCCACACTTTGCGCATGCGCTCCACGTCGTAGTCCACGCCTTCGACGGCGTCCTTGTGCACGATCCACTTGGTGGTAACCATGGTTTCCTGGGCGCTGATCGGCCACACGGTGAACACGATGATGTGATCGCCCATGCAGTGGTTCCACGAGTGCGGCAGGTGCAGGATGCGCATCGAGCCCAGGTCCGGGTTCTTGATGCGGCCCATCAGCTTGTTGCAGCCTTGTTTGCCGTCCAGGGTCATCGACACGGTGCCTTTGAGCAGTGGCATGCGCACGATGCGGTTACGCAGGCCGAAGCTGGCGTGGGCGTAAGGGATCTTCTCGGCATCCCACGCGGCGGCGGAAGCGGCGACGTGGTCCTTGAAGGCCTGGTCGGCGCGCGGATCGGTGACGTCGTCCCACTCCAGCAGGGTTTTCAACAGTTCCGGGTGCGAGGCGTTGCAGTGGTAGCACTCGCGGTTGTTTTCCAGCACCAGCTTCCAGTTGGCTTTTTCGAACAAGGTGGTCTGGATCGCCACCTTGGTGTTTTCCATGTCGTAGGGTTCCATGTAGTGGTTCAGCGTCGACAGGAAGTCGTCGATGGCCGGCGGGTTCTCGGCCAGGCTGATGAAGATGTAGCCGCCGGCGGTCTTCACGTTCACGGGTTTCAAGCCGTACTGCTTCATGTCGAAGTCGGCGCCCATCTCGGTGCCGGCGAACAGCAGGCGGCCGTCCAGCTCGTAGGTCCACTGGTGGTAGTGGCAGACGAGTTTGGCGACCTTGCCCTTGTCGCTGGTGCACAGGCGTGAGCCACGGTGACGGCACACGTTGTGAAAGGCATGCACCACGCCCTCGGCGCCACGGATCACGATGATCGGATTCTTGCCCACTTGCAGGGTCAGGTAGTTGCCCTTGGTGGGAATCTCGCAGGTCATGCCGGCGATCAACCACTCTTTCTGGAAGATCTCCTGCATGTCGATATCAAACAGCCGCTCGTCAGAGTAAAACGGCTGCGGCAGCGAAAAAGTGCGCTCGCGCTCTTGCAGCATTTGCGCGGTGGCCTTGCGTGCGGGTTCCAGCGGATCGCCCAAGCTTAAGGTTGCGGTGACGTCCATCGTGTGTGTCCTCAGGGCCATTCTGTGTGGCCGGCGAAAAGTGGCTAATCAGGTTTTGCAGCAAGGCGTAAAGAAAGCGTCTGTGTTGGGAGCGAGTGTGGGCCCGGCAAAGGCCAGAACCTTGTCCATTAGCGACATGGCCCACTCTGATCCCGACGCGCAACCCCCGTGGTATGGGGGCTGGTCGCGATAAGTATGTGAATGTCGCAGATAGGTAAATGGACGCTTCTCGCGTTACGCAGAATCGCCACCATCAGGCCGATATACGGCTGCGGAGAACAGCATGTCCAACAGCTTCCTGAATCCGGTCACCACCCAGACCTGGGCCAATGGTCGGCACATTGTCCGTTGCGTCAAAGTCATCCAGGAAACCTGGGACGTGCGCACCTTCTGCTTTATGGCCGACCAGCCGATCCTGTTCTTTTTCAAGCCGGGGCAGTTCGTCACCCTGGAGCTGGAAATCGACGGCCAGCCGATCATGCGCTCCTACACCATCTCCAGTTCACCGTCGGTGCCGTACAGCTTTTCGGTGACGATCAAGCGCGTGCCGGGCGGCAAAGTCTCCAACTGGCTGCACGACACGCTGCACGAAGGCCAGGAGCTGGCGGTGCACGGGCCGGTGGGGCTGTTCAATGCCATCGATTTCAGCAACCCGAAAGTGCTGTATCTGAGCGGCGGCGTCGGTATCACGCCGGTGATGTCCATGGCGCGTTGGTATTACGACACCAACGCCAATGTCGACATGACGTTTATCCACAGCGCGCGCTCGCCCAAAGACATCATTTACCACCGCGAGCTGGAACACATGGCATCGCGAATCGACAACTTCAGCCTGCACCTGATCTGTGAAAAACACGGCCTCGGCGAGCCCTGGGCCGGTTATCGCGGCTACCTGAACCACAAGATGCTCGAACTGATGGTGCCGGACTTCCTTGAGCGCGAAGTGTTCTGCTGCGGCCCTACGCCGTACATGAACGCGGTGAAGCGTCTGCTGGAAGTGGCGGGCTTTGACATGACGCGCTACCACGAAGAGTCCTTCGGCGCGACGCCGCCGGAAGCGCGTGCCGACGCGGTGGAGCAAGCCGAACAGGCCGCTGACGCCCCCGAAATCGACTTGGCCGACCTGCATCAGGTGGAGTTCATTGCGTCGGGCAAGAGCATTCGCGTGGCGCCGGGCGAAACCGTCCACGCCGCTGCGGCCAAGCTTGGTTTGCTGATTCCCAAAGCCTGCGGCATGGGCATCTGCGGCACCTGCAAGGTGATGAAGCTGGGCGGGGAGGTCGAGATGGACCACAACGGCGGGATTACCGAGGAAGACGAGGCCGAAGGCTACATCCTGTCGTGCTGCAGCGTGCCGAAGGGTGATGTTCGGATCGAGTTCTGATAGGCCAAACCCTCAAGCGGGCAGGGGCAAATGTGGGAGGGGGCTTGCCCCCGATGGCAGTGGAACAGTCACTGATGCATTGACTGAAAGACTGCTATCGGGGGCAGGCCCCCTCTCACATTTTGTTCAGTGGTGAATTCAGGCGCCCATCACTTCGCGTATATCGGCTGCCAATTCGCGCACGCGCTCTTCCTCGGTATCCCAGGCACACATGAACCGCGCGCCACCTTTGCCGATGAAGGTGTAGAAGCGCCAGCCCTTGGACGTCAGCGCCTCGATGGCCGCTTCCGAGAGCTGCAGGAACACGCCGTTGGCTTGCACCGGGAACATCAACTCCACACCAGGAATGTCCGCCACCAGGCTGCTCAGCAATTGCGCGCAGTGGTTGGCGTGACGGGCGTGTTTGAGCCAGGCGTCGTTTTCCAGCAAGCCCACCCAGGGTGCCGAGAGAAAGCGCATCTTTGATGCAAGCTGACCGGCCTGTTTGCAGCGGTAATCGAAGTCTTCAGCCAATTTGTGGTTGAAGAACAGGATGGCTTCACCCACCGCCATGCCGTTTTTCGTGCCGCCGAAGCACAATACGTCCACGCCGGCTTTCCACGTCAGGTCGGCCGGGGAGCAGCCGAGGAACGCGCAGGCGTTGGAAAAGCGTGCGCCGTCCATGTGCAGGTTCAGGCCCAGTTCCTTGCAGGTGGCACTGATCGCGCGGATTTCTTGCGGGGTGTACACGCTGCCGACTTCGGTGGCTTGGGTCAGGGTGACTACGCGTGGTTTGGGGTAGTGAATGTCCTGGCGCTTGAGCGCGATCTCGCGGATCGACTCGGGGGTCAGCTTGCCGTTTTCGGTGCGGGCGGTGAGCAGCTTGGAGCCGTTGGAGAAAAACTCCGGCGCGCCGCATTCGTCGGTTTCGACGTGGGCGGTTTCCGAGCAAATCACGCTATGGTAGCTCTGGCACAGCGAGGACAACGCCAGGGAGTTGGCGGCGGTGCCGTTGAAGGCGAAGAATACTTCGCAGTCGGTTTCGAACAGATTGCGGAAACCGTCGGCGGCGCGGTGGGTCCATTCATCATCGCCGTAGGCGCGCTGATGGCCCTGGTTGGCGAGTTCCATGGCGGCCCAGGCTTCCGGGCAAATGCCGGAATAGTTGTCGCTGGCGAATTGTTGGCTCTTGTCGGTCATGGCCCATTCCTGTGGTCGATGTTGGTGCGCACTGTAACCAAGAATGTTGGGCGGGCGCACGCACTGTAAATGCAAAGTCACTGGGGAATTATGCACGGTACTGAAACGATTCCTGCCAAGCAGGCGCGCGATGGCGCCCTGGACCTGCTCAAGTGGCTGGCGCTGCTGAGCATGGTCCTGGATCACCTGCGCTATGTCGGCTTGAGCCTGGATGGCCTGTATGTGCCGGGGCGCCTGGCATTCCCCTGGTTTTGCCTGGCGATTGCGGCGAACCTGCACCGGGTCAAAGATGCGCCGGTAACGGGCCAATGGCGTTACCTGGGCTGGCTGCTGCTGTTCAGTGTGATCAGTGAAGTGCCGTACCGATTGTTTATCGACGATGCCGATACCTTGAACGTGTTGCCGACCCTGGCGCTGGGCCTGCTGGTTGCCCGAGGATGGCAGCAGAAGGCGCTTGTTGGTCGAGGATTGGCGCTGATCGCCCTCGTGCTGGGCGTGGTGTTTTCCACTCAACTGATGTTCGGGATTTTCGGTGTATTGCTGCCGCTGGCGATGCTGCTGGTGTTCAGTCGGACATGGTATTTCGGCGTGTTGCCGGGGTTGGTCTGCGTGGCGGCGAATCAATGGCAGATTTTGCTCAACAGCGGCTCAACCGTGGCACTGACCGGGTTGGCCGCCTGCCTGATCGCGCCTTTGGCTGGCTTGGTCTTATTGCGACATGCCCAAAACGTCTCGCCGCCCGCCATGCGGCGCTGGGCGTATGCACTCTATCCCGTGCATTTTCTGCTGCTGCTACTCGTGCGCCAGATCATCGCCTAACCCCTGTGGGAGGGGGCTTGCCCCCCGATTGCGGTGTGTCAGCCAGCCTAGGTGTAAGCTGATCCGCCGCTATCGGGGGCAAGCCCCCTCCCACATTTGATCGTCTTATTGCGACACGCCAACCCTGTGACGCCACCGCCCATGCGGCGCTGGGTGTATGCACTCTATCCCGTGCATTTCCTGCTGCTACTCGTGCGCCAGATCATCGCCTAACCCCTGTGGGAGGGGGCTTGCCCCCGATTGCGGTGTGTCAGCCAGCCTAGGTGCAAGCTGATCCACCGCTATCGGGGGCAAGCCCCCTCCAACATTTGCAACACGCCAACCCTGTGACGCCGCCCGCCATGCGGCGCTGGGCGTATGCCCTCTATCCCGTGCATTTTCTGCTGCTACTCGTGCGCCAGATCATCGCCTAACCCCTGTGGGAGGGGGCTTGCCCCCGATTGCGGTGTGTCAGCCAGCCTAGGTGCAAGCTGATCCACCGCTATCGAGGGCAAGCCCCTCCCACATTTGATCGGTGTTGTTGCCGCTATGTCGTAAACGCACCTTTGCGTGGCGTCCGTAGGCATTTGACCTGTCTGCGCCAGCCCTACCATCGCATCAAAGGCCCTGCACGGGCCTCAACAATACGAAAGGCTGGGAGAGACGCGATGTTCAGCAAAAAAGACCAGATCCAGGGATATGACGACGCCTTGCTGGCGGCGATGAATGCCGAGGAGCAGCGTCAGGAAGATCATATCGAGCTGATCGCGTCAGAGAACTACACCAGCAAACGCGTGATGGAAGCTCAGGGCAGCGGCCTCACCAACAAATACGCCGAAGGCTACCCCGGCAAGCGCTACTACGGCGGCTGCGAGCATGTGGACAAGGTTGAAGCCCTGGCCATCGAGCGCGCCAAGCAGCTGTTCGGCGCCGATTACGCCAACGTTCAGCCGCACTCCGGCTCGTCCGCCAACAGCGCGGTGTACCTGGCGCTGCTGAACGCCGGCGACACCATCCTCGGCATGAGCCTGGCCCATGGCGGTCACTTGACCCACGGCGCCAAAGTGTCGTCCTCGGGCAAGCTGTACAACGCGGTGCAATACGGCATCAACACTGACACCGGCCTGATCGACTACGACGAAGTCGAGCGCCTGGCGGTGGAGCACAAGCCGAAGATGGTGGTGGCCGGTTTCTCCGCTTACTCCAAAACCCTGGATTTCCCGCGTTTCCGCGCGATCGCCGACAAGGTTGGCGCGCTGCTGTTCGTCGACATGGCCCACGTCGCCGGCCTGGTGGCCGCCGGTTTGTACCCGAACCCGCTGCCGTATGCCGATGTGGTCACCACCACCACCCACAAGACCCTGCGCGGTCCGCGTGGCGGCTTGATCCTGGCCAAGGCCAACGAAGAGATTGAGAAAAAACTCAACGCCGCCGTATTCCCCGGCGCCCAGGGCGGCCCGCTGATGCATGTGATCGCCGGCAAGGCGGTGTGCTTCAAGGAAGCGGCGGAGCCTGGCTTCAAGGTCTACCAGCAACAAGTGATCGAAAACGCCCAGGCCATGGCCAGTGTGTTTATCAAACGTGGCTACGACGTGGTGTCCGGCGGCACCGACAACCACCTGTTCCTGGTCAGCCTGATCCGTCAGGGCCTCACCGGCAAAGAGGCGGACGCCGCCCTTGGTCGCGCCCACATCACGGTCAACAAGAACGCCGTGCCGAATGACCCGCAGTCGCCGTTCGTGACCTCGGGCCTGCGCATCGGCACCCCGGCGGTGACCACACGTGGCTTCAAAGTGCCGCAGTGCATCGAGCTGGCCGGCTGGATCTGCGACATCCTCGACAACCTCGGCGACGCCGATGTCGAGGCCAACGTGGCCAAGCACGTGTCTGCCCTGTGCGCTGATTTCCCGGTTTATCGCTGAGCGCGGTTTTGGAGTAATGACTATGCAACGCTACTCGGGCTTCGGCCTCTTCAAGCACTCACTCAGCCACCACGAAAACTGGCAGAAGATGTGGCGCACGCCCACACCGAAAAAGGTCTACGACGTGGTCATCGTCGGCGGCGGCGGGCATGGTCTGGCGACCGCCTACTACCTGGCCAAAGAACACGGCATCACCAATGTGGCCGTGGTCGAGAAAGGCTGGCTGGGCGGCGGTAACACCGCGCGCAACACCACCATCGTGCGTTCCAACTACCTGTGGGACGAGTCGGCGCACCTGTACGAACACGCGATGAAACTGTGGGAAGGCCTGTCCCAGGACCTGAACTACAACGTGATGTTCTCCCAGCGTGGCGTCTACAACCTGTGCCACACCCTGCAAGACATCCGTGACTCCGAGCGCCGCGTCAGCGCCAACCGCCTCAACGGCGTGGACGGCGAACTGCTCAACGCCAAACAAGTGGCCGACGAGATCCCGTACCTCGACTGCTCGAAAAACACCCGCTACCCGGTACTCGGCGCCACCGTGCAACGGCGCGGCGGCGTGGCCCGTCACGATGCCGTGGCCTGGGGTTTTGCGCGAGCTGCCGACGCCCTCGGCGTGGACTTGATCCAGCAGACCGAAGTGATCGGCTTTCGCAAGGAAAACGGCGTGTGCATCGGTGTGGAAACCAACAAGGGCTTTATTGGCGCCAAGCGCGTCGGTGTGGTGACGGCCGGTAACTCCGGGCACATGGCTTCGCTCGCGGGCTTCCGCCTGCCGATCGAATCCCACCCGCTGCAAGCGCTCGTTTCCGAGCCGATCAAGCCGATTATCGACAGCGTGATCATGTCCAACGCCGTGCACGGTTACATCAGCCAGTCCGACAAGGGCGACCTGGTGATCGGCGCCGGCATCGACGGCTACAACGGCTATGGCCAGCGCGGCTCGTACCCGGTGATCGAACACACCATTCAGGCCATCGTCGAGATGTTCCCGGTGCTGTCGCGCGTACGCATGAACCGTCAGTGGGGCGGCATCGTCGACACCACGCCGGACGCCTGCCCGATCATCTCCAAGACGCCAGTGCCGAACATGTTCTTCAACTGCGGTTGGGGCACCGGTGGCTTCAAGGCCACGCCGGGCTCAGGCAACGTGTTTGCCGCGAGCCTCGCCAAGGGTGAAATGCACCCGCTGGCCGCGCCTTTCTCCATCGACCGTTTCCACAACGGCGCGTTGATCGACGAACACGGCGCTGCGGCCGTCGCCCACTAACAGGAGAAATTTCCTATGTTGCATATCTTCTGTCCTCACTGTGGCGAACTGCGCTCCGAAGAGGAATTTCACGCGTCCGGCCAAGCGCACATCCCGCGCCCGCTGGACCCGAATGCCTGCACTGATGAGCAGTGGGGCGACTACATGTTCTTCCGCGACAACCCCCGCGGGCTGCACCACGAGCTGTGGATTCACGCCGCCGGTTGCCGCCAGTATTTCAACGCCACGCGCGACACCGTGACCTACGAAATTCTTGAAACCTACAAGATAGGCACTCAGCCGCAATTCACCGCCAAGGCTTCTGGAGAGAAGGTATGAGCCAGATCAATCGCCTGTCCAACGGTGGTCGCATCGACCGTAACAAAGTCCTGACCTTCAGCTTCAACGGCCAGAGCTACAAAGGCTTTGAGGGCGACACGCTGGCCGCCGCCTTGCTGGCCAATGGCGTCGACATCATCGGCCGCAGCTTCAAGTACTCGCGCCCGCGCGGCATCTTTGCCGCCGGTGCCGAAGAGCCGAACGCGGTGCTGCAGATCGGCGCCACCGAAGCCACGCAAATCCCTAACGTGCGTGCCACGCAACAGGCGCTTTACCAGGGTTTGGTCGCCACCAGCACCAACGGCTGGCCGAGCGTGAACAACGACATGATGGGCATTCTCGGCAAGGTCGGCGGCAAGCTGATGCCACCGGGTTTCTACTACAAAACCTTCATGTACCCGCAATCGTTCTGGATGACGTACGAGAAGTACATTCGCAAGGCAGCAGGTCTGGGGCGCTCGCCCACCGAGAACGACCCGGACACCTACGACAACATGAACCGTCATTGCGACGTGCTGATTGTGGGCGCAGGCCCTGCCGGTTTATCGGCCGCCCTGGCGGCTGCGCGCAGCGGCGCGCGAGTAATCATCGCCGACGAGCAGGAAGAGTTCGGCGGCTCGCTGCTGGATTCGCGCGAAAGCCTCGACGGCAAGCCGGCCACCGAGTGGGTTGCCAGTGTGATCGCTGAGCTCAAGGCTCTGCCGGACGTGGTGCTGCTGCCCCGCGCCACCGTCAACGGTTACCACGACCACAACTTCCTGACCATTCACGAACGCCTCACCGACCACCTCGGTGACCGTGCGCCGATTGGCGTGGTGCGTCAGCGCATCCACCGTGTGCGGGCCAAGCGCGTGGTGCTGGCGACCGGTGCCTGCGAGCGCCCGTTGGTGTACGGCAACAACGACGTGCCGGGCAACATGCTCGCCGGCGCGGTCTCGACTTACGTGCGTCGTTACGGCGTGGCACCCGGTAAAAAACTGGTGCTTTCGACTAATAACGACCACGCCTACCGCGTGGCGCTGGACTGGTTCGACGCGGGCCTCACCGTCGTCGCCGTGGCCGATGCGCGCCACAACCCTCGCGGTGCGCTGGTGGAAGAAGCCCGCGCCAAAGGCATTCGCATCCTCACCGGCAGCGCCGTGATCGAAGCGCGTGGCAGCAAGCACGTGACCGCTGCTCGCGTCGCCGCCATTGACGTTAAAGCGCACAAAGTCACCAGCCCCGGTGAGTGGCTGGACTGCGACCTGGTCGCCAGCTCCGGCGGCTACAGCCCTGTCGTTCACTTGGCTTCGCACCTCGGCGGCAAGCCGACCTGGCGTGAAGACATCCTCGGTTTTGTGCCGGGCGAAGCACCGCAAAAACGCGTGTGCGTCGGTGGCATCAATGGCGTCTACGGCCTTGGCGATTCCCTGGCCGATGGCTTTGAAGGCGGCGTGCGCGCGGCCAGCGAAGCCGGTTTTGCGCCGGTGGAAGGCACACTGCCGAAAGCCTTGAGCCGTCTGGAAGAGCCGACCCTGGCGCTGTTCCAGGTGCCGCACGAGAAAGCCACTGCACGGGCACCGAAGCAATTCGTCGACCTGCAAAACGACGTCACCGCCGCCGCCATCGAACTCGCCACTCGCGAAGGTTTCGAGTCGGTCGAGCACGTCAAACGCTACACCGCGCTGGGCTTCGGCACTGACCAGGGCAAGCTCGGCAACGTCAACGGCCTGGCCATCGCGGCCCGCTCGCTGAACGTCACCATCCCGCAGATGGGCACCACGATGTTCCGCCCCAACTACACGCCGGTGACCTTCGGCGCCGTAGCGGGCCGCCACTGTGGGCACATCTTCGAACCGGTGCGCTACACCGCGCTGCACGCCTGGCACGTGAAAAACGGCGCCGAGTTTGAAGACGTCGGCCAGTGGAAACGCCCGTGGTACTTCCCGCGTAACGGTGAAGACCTGCACGCCGCCGTCAAACGCGAATGCCTGGCGGTGCGCGACAGCGTCGGCCTGCTGGATGCGTCCACCCTCGGCAAGATCGACATTCAAGGCCCGGATGCCCGCGAGTTCCTCAACCGCATCTACAGCAATGCCTGGACCAAGCTCGACGTGGGCAAGGCGCGCTACGGCCTGATGTGCAAGGAAGACGGCATGGTCTTCGACGACGGCGTGACCGCCTGCCTCGCTGACAACCACTTCCTGATGACCACCACCACCGGCGGCGCCGCGCGCGTATTGCAATGGCTGGAGATCTACCAACAGACCGAGTGGCCAGACCTGAAGGTGTACTTCACTTCGGTCACCGACCACTGGGCAACCATGACCCTGTCCGGCCCCAACAGCCGCAAGCTGCTGGCCGAAGTGACTGATATCGACCTGGACAAGGACGGCTTCCCGTTCATGACCTGGAAAGAAGGCCTGGTCGGCGGCGTGCCGGCGCGGGTGTTCCGTATTTCGTTTACCGGCGAGCTGTCGTTTGAGGTCAACGTGCAGGCCGACTACGCCATGGGCGTGCTCGAGCAGATCGTCGAGGCGGGCAAAAAGTACAACCTGACCCCGTACGGCACCGAGACCATGCACGTGCTGCGGGCCGAGAAGGGTTTCATCATCGTCGGCCAGGACACCGACGGCTCGATGACCCCGGACGACCTGAACATGGGCTGGTGCGTAGGCCGCACCAAGCCGTTCTCGTGGATCGGCTGGCGCGGGATGAACCGTGAAGACTGCGTACGTGAGGAGCGCAAGCAACTGGTGGGCTTGAAGCCGATTGATCCGACGGTGTGGCTGCCGGAAGGCGCGCAGCTGGTGTTCGATCCGAAGCAGACGATCCCGATGAAGATGGTCGGCCACGTGACCTCAAGCTATGCGCATAACTCGCTGGGTTACTCGTTTGCGATGGCGGTGGTGAAGGGCGGTTTGAAGCGCATCGGCGAGCGGGTGTTCTCACCGCAGGCCGATGGCAGCGTGATCGAGGCGGAGATTGTGTCCTCGGTGTTCTTTGATCCGAAAGGTGAGCGGCAGAACATCTGATAGACCGAGGTGCCTGTATCGGGGGCATGCCCCTCCCACATTGTGAAATGCATTCCCCTGTGGGAGGGGGCTTACCCCCGATGAGGCCAGTAGCCCCACAACAGAATTCAGATAGGTGCTTTATGACAGCAGCCAATGTTTACCAACAACGCCCCACCGCCGGCGCCAAGGCCGAGTCGTCGCTGCACCATGCCGACCTCGCCAGCCTGGTGGGCAAGGGCCGCAAGAACGCCGGCGTGACCGTGCGTGAAAAGAAACTGCTCGGCCACCTGACCCTCCGTGGGGATGGCCACGACGCGGCCTTCGCTGCCGGCGTGCACAAAGCCCTCGGCATCGAACTGCCTGGCGCCCTGCAAGTCATCATCAACGGCGAAACCAGCCTGCAATGGCTCGGCCCGGATGAGTGGCTGCTGGTGGTGCCAAGCGGTGAAGAATTTGCCGCCGAACAAAACCTGCGGGCTGCCTTGGGCGACCTGCACATCCAGGTCGTCAACGTCAGCGGCGGTCAGCAGATCCTCGAACTCAGCGGCCCGAACGTGCGCGACGTGCTGATGAAGTCCACCAGCTACGACGTGCACCCCAACAACTTCCCGGTGGGCAAGGCGGTGGGCACGGTGTTCGCCAAGTCGCAATTGGTGATCCGCCACACGGCTGAAGACACTTGGGAACTGGTGATTCGTCGCAGCTTCTCGGATTACTGGTGGTTGTGGCTGCAGGATGCCTCGGCCGAATTCGGCCTGAGTGTTCAAGCCTGATCGAATGAACACCAGAGGGCTGTTGTGGCGAGGGGCTTGCCCCCCGTTGGAGCGCGCAGCGGTCCCAGGATTCGCGTATTTTTTCTGAAACAGCCGAGTGGCAGGTTTTGGGGCTGCTTCGCCGCCCAACGGGGGGCAAGCCCCCTCGCCACAAGGGCCTGAGGATTCACTATGAGCCGCGCACCTGATACATGGATTTTGACCGCCGACTGCCCCAGCGTGCTCGGCACGGTGGACGCGGTCACCCGCTACCTGTTCGAACAGGGCTGCTACGTCACCGAGCACCATTCGTTCGATGACCGACTCTCGGGCCGGTTTTTTATTCGCGTGGAATTCCGCCAGCCCGACGGGTTTGACGAGCAGGCGTTTCGCGACGGCCTGGCCACGCGCGGTGAAGCGTTTGGGATGATCTTCGAGCTGACGGCGCCGAATTACCGGCCAAAAGTGGTGATCATGGTCTCCAAGGCCGATCACTGCCTCAACGACCTGCTGTACCGCCAGCGCATCGGCCAACTGTCGATGGACGTGGTCGCCGTGGTGTCCAATCACCCTGACCTCAAGCCATTGGCCGACTGGCACCAGATTCCCTACTACCATTTCCCCCTCGACCCCAACGACAAGCCGTCCCAGGAGCGTCAGGTGTGGCAAGTGATTGAAGAGACCGGCGCCGAACTGGTGATTCTTGCGCGCTACATGCAAGTGCTGTCGCCAGAGCTGTGCCGCAAGCTGGATGGCAAAGCCATCAATATCCATCACTCGTTGCTGCCGGGGTTCAAAGGCGCCAAGCCGTACCACCAGGCCTACAACAAGGGCGTGAAACTGGTCGGTGCCACCGCGCATTACATCAACAACGACCTGGATGAAGGCCCGATCATCGCCCAGGGCGTGGAGGTGGTGGACCACAGCCACTATCCCGAGGATTTGATTGCCAAGGGGCGGGATATCGAAGGGCTGACGCTGGCCCGGGCGGTGGGGTATCACATTGAGCGGCGGGTGTTTTTGAACGCCAATAGAACGGTGGTGCTTTGACTGACGCCATCGCGGGCAAGGCCCCTCCTACCTTTGATAGGTGAATGCAGTCAAATGTGGGAGGGGGCTTGCCCCCGATGAGGCCCTGACAAACAACGCAAACACAGCATCTGTAACCCGAGCACTTAAACGCGCTGCCTGCCTGGGCAACGCGGTTCCATAAAAACAACAGCGAGGTGAAAGCATGTCTGGTAATCGTGGTGTCGTGTATCTCGGCAACGGCAAGGTCGAAGTACAGAAAATCGACTACCCCAAAATGCAGGACCCCCGTGGCAGGAAGATTGAGCACGGCGTCATCCTGCGCGTGGTCTCCACCAACATCTGCGGCTCCGACCAACACATGGTGCGCGGCCGCACCACCGCCCAGACCGGCCTGGTCCTGGGGCACGAAATCACCGGCGAAGTGATCGAGAAGGGCAGCGACGTCGAAAACCTGAAAATCGGCGACCTGGTCTCGGTGCCGTTCAACGTCGCATGCGGCCGCTGCCGCTCGTGCAAAGAACAACACACCGGCGTGTGCCTGACCGTCAACCCGGCCCGTGCCGGTGGCGCATACGGTTATGTCGACATGGGCGACTGGACCGGCGGCCAGGCCGAATACGTGCTGGTGCCGTACGCCGACTTCAACCTGCTGAAACTGCCGGACCGCGACAAGGCCATGGAGAAAATTCGCGACCTGACCTGCCTCTCCGACATCCTGCCAACCGGCTATCACGGCGCCGTCACCGCTGGCGTTGGTCCGGGCAGCACGGTGTATATCGCCGGCGCCGGCCCGGTTGGCCTGGCCGCGGCCGCTTCGGCGCGGTTACTGGGCGCCGCTGTGGTGATCATCGGCGACGTCAACCCGATCCGCCTGGCACACGCCAAGGCGCAGGGCTTTGAAATTGCCGACCTGTCCAAAGACACGCCGCTGCACGAACAGATCGCCGCACTGCTGGGCGAGCCCGAAGTTGACTGCGCCGTCGATGCGGTGGGCTTCGAAGCCCGTGGCCACGGCCATGAAGGCGCCAAGGCAGAAGCACCGGCCACCGTGCTCAACTCGCTGATGGGCGTGGTCCGCGTGGCGGGCAAAATCGGTATCCCTGGCCTGTACGTCACCGAAGACCCAGGCGCCGTCGACGCCGCCGCGAAAATGGGCAGCCTGAGCATTCGCTTCGGTCTGGGCTGGGCTAAATCCCACAGCTTCCACACCGGCCAAACCCCAGTGATGAAGTACAACCGCCAGCTGATGCAGGCGATCATGTGGGACCGTATCAACATTGCTGAAATTGTTGGTGTGCAGGTCATCAGCCTGGATGACGCGCCGCGTGGGTACGGCGAGTTCGATGCGGGTGTGCCGAAGAAGTTTGTGATTGATCCGCATAAGTTGTTCAGTGCGGCGTAAGGCTTAGGCCAAACAAAAGGGCGACCCATGGGTCGCCCTTTTTGCGTCGAGTGCTTAAGCCTGCAAGCGCTGTGAGCAAGTCGTTTGGCCGACGACGATCAAAATGTGGGAGCTGGCTTGCCTGCGATGGCGGCGGGCCTGTTGACCTATCCTTGGCTGACCACCGCTATCGCAGGCAAGCCAGCTCCCACAGGTATCGAATGGTGTCAGCGAGAGGCGAGTGCGCCTTGGTACAGGACCGGTCCGGTTGGCTGCCCGGTCGGCGAGCCGCCTTGCGGCTCCAGGCTGACGGCGAGGGTCACGGGTGCAGCCAGCAGCGCTTGCTGTTCCTTGCTCAGCTGGATTCGGCCTTTACCCGAGCTGGGCACCAACCCCAGAGAAACCGGTTTGCCACCGGGCGCAATGACCCACAGTTCCAGCGCGCGCGTCGGCTCTACCGCCGCCAACGTCAGCGGCTCCACTTGCAGGTGATCGCCAAACGCCTGGATCTGCATTGCCGGTTGCTGGTTAGCCGCGACCAGCGTGGCGTTGTACTCGGCGCCGATATCACGCTGATAAAGCACTCCGACCAGCACGGCAACCACGACTGCGCAGGCAGCCGCCAGCAGACGCACGTTCATCCAGAACGGTTTCTTCGCCGGCACATGCAGCACTTGCGGCTCGATCCGTGCCTTGATGCCTGCCCACACATGATCCGGCACCGGCCGTTCGGGCAGCGCGCCGGTCAGGCTGGCGAGGGCATCCTGCCAATGGCCGAGTTCGACGCGCAGCGCAGCGTCTTCCAATAACAGGGCGTCGAAGCGCCGACGGGCGGTAGCCGGCATCAGGCCGATCGCGTAGTCGGCGGCGAGGGCGCGGCGCAGGGCGGTGGTTTGGTAGTTCATGATTCAAGGCACCTGCGCAGGCGCTCCATGCCGCGGCGAATCCAGGATTTGACCGAGCCCAGGGGCGCAGCCAAGTGGTTGGCCAATTCCGAGCACGACAGGCCCTGGAAGTAAGCCACGGTGATCGATTGGCGCTGCATGCCATCGAGTGTGTCGAGGCAGCGGTTCAGGGCGCGGGCCTCGCGCTCGCTGTCGAGTTGCTCGTGGGCGCTGGGGCTGTCGTCAAGCATTGCGTCCTGCTGGCCATCGGCCAAGGGCTGTTCACGGTGCTTGCGCAACTGGTCGATGGCCAGGTTACGGGTGATATTCACCATCCAGGTCATCGGCGCCGCCAGGTGCGCCTCATAGCGCGAAGCGTTGTACCAGATGCGCACAAAGGCTTCCTGCAGGACTTCTTCAGCCAGGTCCTTGCGGCCCATGAACCGGAACGCAATACCGTGCAGGCGTGGCGAAACACTGCGGTAGAGGGTCTCGAACGCCTGGCGGTTGCCCAGGGCGCACTGCGCCAGCAGGGGCTGCAAGGGGTCAGCATCGTTGATCGAAATAGGGCTTCTCCAGGCTCTCGAACGAGGGCGACGGGACTGCGCACGGTAGGCAGAGGGTAGTCCAGCTTGAGCATTCATTCCATCCGACTCCGAGCGGTGCATGCTGGGTATACGCGCGGGCGGGTAATTTGGATGCAGCTTTTTCTGAACTAATCTTCAGGTGGGAACAATCCTTCGGGACTGTCAGTCCAACGCCTGCTTTTAGCTCCTACATTCAGAGGTTGTCTTAATGAAGATTTCACGCGGTTTTGCCCTGTCCTGCCTGATGACCGTGGCCGCCAGCCCGGTGTTTGCCGCAGGTTTCAGCCTCGGTGACGTGGCCAACGCCGTTTCCGGCGCCCAGGGCAGCAACAACAAGGCGGCTGCTGCAGCGCCAAGTTCCCAGACCGCAGGGCTGCTGAGCGCCCTGACTTCGCAACTGAACGTCACCCCTGAACAAGCCGTCGGCGGCACTGGCGCCATGTTGGGCCTGGCCAAGAACCAATTGAGCAGCACCGACTATTCGCAATTGGGCAAAAGCGTGCCCGGCCTGGACAAACTCTCGGGGAGCAACTCTCTGGGCAGCCTCGGTGCCTTGAGCGGGATGCTCGGCCAGAGCGGCGGCAGCAAAACCAGCGGCCTGGACAGCGTGCTGGGTAACGTGAAGAACACCAACGACTTGAACACCGCCTTCAGTGCGCTGGGCATGGATAACAGCATGATCGGCAAGTTTGCGCCGGTGATCCTGCAATACCTGGGTGGCCAGGGCGCCAACGAGTCGGTGCTGGGCAAACTCGCCTCGGCCTGGGGCACTGGCAGCTAAATAGGCTCCGCGCGCAGGTGTGTGATGCGCGCGTCCTTCTCCCTCCAGAGCTGGTTCACCCAGTTCTGGACGGTCTGGCGAAAGGCCGGATCATTCTCGTAATCGCCCTGCCATAGCGCCGGGTCGAGTTCACGGGTGCGAATGTCGATGATCACTTTGGGCACCGCGCCGCTGATCAAATCCCAAAACCCCGGAATTTTTTGCTGCGGATAGACCACGGTCACGTCGAGCACCGCATCCAGCTGTTCACCCAGCGCTGCCAGCACAAACGCCACACCGCCCGCCTTGGGTTTGAGCAACCGGGCATACGGTGAGTCCTGCTGCTTGTGTTTGGCCGCGTTGAACCGCGTGCCTTCCAGGTAATTCACCACGGTCACCGGCTGGCGCTTGAACAGCTCGCAGGCTTGTTTGGTGATTTTCAGGTCCTGGCCTGCCAGCTCCGGGTGCTTGGCCAGGAATGCCTTGGTGTAGCGCTTCATGAATGGGTAATCCAGCGCCCACCAGGCCAGGCCGAGGAAGGGCACCCAGATCAGCTCTTTTTTCAGGAAGAATTTGAAGAACGGCGTGCGCCGGTTGAGCGCCTGGATCAGCGCCGGAATGTCGACCCACGACTGATGGTTGCTGATCACCAGGTAAGAGGTGTCGCCACGTAGCTGCGCGCCACCGCGGATGTCCCATTGGGTGGGGATGCACAGCGAAAAAATCAGCTTGTCGATTTCAGCCCAGGTCTCGGCGATCCACATCACCGCCCACGAGGCATAGTCGCGATAGCGCCCGGGCGCCACCAGCTTGAGCAGGGCAAACAGCATCAACGGCCCGAACAGCACCAGGGTGTTGAGCAATAGCAGCAGTGTGACGAAACAGCCGGTGAGCAGGCGGCGCATAAGTAACTCTTGCAATCCTGTGGGCGGGCCATGATAAGCAAGCTGAGTCTAGAGGCCAAATCGCAAATCGCTGGACGAATGTTTCACAATATTCCGGGTATGGTTGAGAACTAACTAAGTGCTGCCTTTGCGGTCTAGAATCCGCCTACTTCTTTCGAGGAAATCACTTCGTGAAACTGCTCCTTGCCGCGTTCGCCCTCGTTCTTCCTGTTGTGGCTGCCCAGCCTGTCCTGGCCGCCGAGCCGACCCTTTACGGTCGCTACGAATACATCCAGTTGCCGGAGATCGGCGAAACCTTCAAGGCCAAGATGGACACCGGTGCGCTGACCGCCTCGCTGTCGGCCCGAGACATCGAGACCTTCACCCGTGATGGCGACGATTGGGTGCGCTTCCGCCTTGGCGGCAAGGACGCGACCAACAAGGTCTACGAACACAAAGTCTCGCGCATCAGCAAAATCAAAAGCCGCGCTGACGAAGACGATGACAAGGACGAAGCCACCGTGGCCAAGCGCCCTGTGATCGATCTGGAAATGTGCCTGGGCAACGTCAAGCGCACCGTTGAGGTCAACCTCACCGACCGCAGCAGCTTCAACTACCCGCTGCTGATCGGCGCCAAGGCGCTGCGTGAATTCGGCGCAGCGGTGAATCCGGCGCGTCGTTACACTGCTGACAAACCGGACTGCTGACGGACCCACATGCCGCATATCCTGATTGTCGAAGACGAAGCGGCGATAGCCGATACGCTGATTTTCGCCCTGCAAGGCGAGGGCTTCACCACCACCTGGCTGAGCCTTGGCCAGGAGGCGCTGGCCCATCAGCGCCAGTCGCCCGCTGACTTGATCATCCTCGACATCGGCCTGCCGGACATCAGCGGCTTTGAAACCTGCAAACAATTGCGCCGTTTCAGTGAAGTGCCGGTGATGTTCCTCAGTGCGCGGGATGCAGAGATTGATCGCGTGGTGGGCCTGGAGATCGGTGCCGACGATTATGTGGTCAAGCCGTTCAGCCCGAGGGAAGTGGCGGCGCGGGTGCGGGCCATCCTCAAACGTGTCAGTCCAGGCGCCGCGCCTGCCGTGTTCCAGGTTGACCTGGAACGCATGCAAATCCATTACCGCGGCCAGCCCCTGAGCCTGACGCGTCATGAGTTCCGCTTGCTGCAAAGCCTGCTCGAGCAACCCGAACGCGTGTTCAGCCGCGAGCAACTGCTCGACGCGGTGGGCGTGCCTGCCGACGCTGGCTACGAACGCAATATCGACAGCCATATCAAAAGCCTGCGCAGCAAACTGCGAAGCGTGGCCGCCGACGCCGAGCCGATCCAGACCCACCGTGGCCTGGGTTACAGCTACAGCCCGAGCCACAGCTGATGCGCCTGGGGCTGCGGATTTTTCTGGTGTACGCGCTGTTTATCGGCCTGACCGGCTATTTCGTGCTTAACACCGTGATGAAAGAGATCCGCCCCGGCGTGCGCCAGTCCACCGAAGAAACCCTGGTGGACACGGCCAACCTGCTGGCCGAAATCCTGCGGCTGGACGTGAAGAACGGCACCCTCGGCCAAAGCCACTGGCCGGAGCTGCTCAAGGCCTACGGCAGCCGCCAGCCGGGCGCGACCATTTGGGGCCTGCCGAAAAACCAGGTCAACCACCGTATCTACGTGACGGACGCCAAGGGCATTGTGTTGCTCGATTCCACGGGCGAGGCGGTCGGCCAGGACTATTCCAAATGGAACGATGTGTACCTGACCTTGCGCGGCGAATATGGCGCGCGGTCGACCAAAAGCGAACTGGATGACCCCAACTCGTCGGTGATGCATGTGGGCGCGCCGATCCGCGATAACGGCCAGATCATCGGCGTGGTCACCGTGGCCAAGCCCAACAGCTCGTTGCAGCCCTATGTCGACCGTACCGAGCACCGGCTGCTGTGGTACGGCGCCGGGTTGGTGATCCTCGGCCTGCTGCTCGGCGCAGCATTGTCGTGGTGGCTGAGCGTGGCGCTGCATCGGCTGACGGCGTATGCCCAGGCTGTGAGCGAAGGCCGGCGCGCGGAGTTGCCGCATTACCGTGGCGGCGAGCTCAAGCAGCTGTCCACCGCCGTCGAGCACATGCGCACGCAGCTGGAGGGCAAGGCCTACGTCGAGCGTTACGTGCACACATTGACCCACGAGCTGAAAAGCCCACTGGCGGCAATTCGTGGCGCGGCTGAGCTGTTGCAGGGCGACATGACCCGTGAGCAACAGCAGCGTTTCGTCGGCAATATCGACAATGAAAGCGCGCGCTTGCAACAGTTGATCGAGCGCCTGCTGAACCTCGCCCAAGTGGAGCAGCGCCAAGGTCTGGAAGAGCAAGTCAGCATGCCGTTGGCGGCCTTGGTCGACGAGGTACTCAAGGCCCAGTGCGCGCGCATTGAAGGCGCCGGCTTGCACGTCGAACAGGCGATTGCCGCGGATGTGAAGGTATTTGGCGAGCCGTTCCTGCTGCGCCAGGCCTTGGGTAATCTGCTCGATAACGCCCTGGACTTCACGCCGCCCGGTGGCACCTTGAGGTTCAGCGCACACACGCAGCACAACGACGTGCAGGTCAGCCTGTTCAACCAGGCTGCGGCCATTCCCGACTATGCCTTGCCGCGCCTGAGTGAGCGTTTCTACTCGCTGCCACGCCCGGCCAGCGGGCGCAAAAGCACCGGCCTGGGCCTTAATTTCGTGGAAGAAGTGGTGAAGCTGCACGGCGGCGCGTTGCAGATCGGCAATGTGCAAGGCGGCGTGCAAGTGGTGCTGCATCTCCACACAGTCTCCACATTGCCCACATAAATCTCCCATCTGCGCGGTTCACGCTCTGCCCATCAAAACAGGGAGAGACCCATGAACCGCAGCCTGCTTTTCAAACTTGGCGCGATTGCGCTACTGATTCTGCTGTTGCTGATTCCGTTGCTGATGATCAACGGCATTATCAGCGACCGCCAGCAACTGCGCGATGGCGTACTGATGGACATCGCCCGCAGCTCCAGTTACAGCCAGCGCCTCACCGGCCCGGTGATGGTGGTGCCGTATCGCAAGACGGTCCGGGAGTGGAAGCTCAATGAAAAACTCAACGAGCGCTACGAGCAAGTCAGCGAGGTGCGTGGTCGTCTGTATTTCTTGCCGGAGCAGTTTGAACTCGACGGCAAGGTGCAAACCGAGCTGCGTTCGCGGGGCATTTACCAGGCGCGGCTGTTCCATGCCGACAACCGCATCAACGGGCGGTTTGTGCTACCGGAGCAACTGGGTATCAAGGAAAACTTTGCCGATTACCGCTTTGACCCGGCGTATCTGGCGGTGGGTATCAGTGACATTCGCGGCATCGAGAATGCGCTGAAACTGGAGCTGGGCAGCCAACGCCTGGAGTTCTCGCCAGGCACTCAAGTGGCGTGGCTGGGCGAGGGCGTGCACGTGATGCTGCCCGAGCAAGACAGCAAAAAGCCGGCGCCGTTGGACTTCGCTTTTGACCTGCGCCTGCAAGGCACCGAGCAGCTGCAAGTGGTGCCGGTGGGCAAGATCAGCCAGGTCAAACTGGCATCGAATTGGCCGCACCCCAGCTTCATTGGCAACTTCCTGCCGGCCCAGCGTGAGGTCAGCGCGCAGGGCTTCAGCGCCAATTGGCAGACCACGTTTTTCTCCACCAACCTGGAAGAAACCCTGCGCGGCTGTGAGTGGGACAAAGTGTGTGACGACTTCAATAGCCGCAGCTTCGGCGTGAACTTCATCGACCCGGTGGACCAGTACCTCAAGAGCGACCGTGCGATCAAATACGCGTTGCTGTTTATCGCCCTGACGTTTGCCGGCTTCTTCCTGTTCGAAGTGCTCAAGAACCTGGCGGTGCACCCGATTCAATACGCGCTGGTGGGCGTTGCCCTGGCGTTCTTTTACCTGCTGTTGTTGTCGTTGTCCGAGCACATGGGCTTTGGCCCGGCGTACCTGTTGTCGGCGAGCGCCTGTGTGTTGTTGATCGGCTTCTACGTGTGCCACGTGCTGCGCAGCATTGCCCATGGGCTGGGCTTTTCGGTGGGGCTGGCGGCGTTGTATGGCCTGTTGTATGGGCTGCTCAGTGCCGAGGATTACGCGCTGCTGATGGGCTCGCTGTTGCTGTTCGGGCTATTGGGCACGGTGATGGTGCTGACGCGCAAACTGGATTGGTATGGCGTGGGCAAGCGCAAGGTGCAGTTTGACCTGGAGGCGGTGCAATGATTGGGTTACGGGAAGATCAGCAGTTGGGTGAGCAGTTGGCCGCCAGCATTGTCATTTTCCTCAACTCCACCACCTTCCAATGTGGGAGCGGGCTGGCCCGCGAAGGCGGTGGGTCAGAAACAGATGCGCTGAATGACCCGCCGCAATCGCGGGCAAGCCCGCTCCCACAGTAGGTTGGGGTGAGTATCAGACCGGCGGCTGGGTCTGCAGCATCGACGGCCGCTGGCTGACCTTGGCGTACCAATCGGCAAGCTGGGGATTCGCGGCGCGCCATTGCAGGTCAGGGTGGCGGAAGTCGAGGTAGCCCAAGGCGCAGGCCACGCTGATCGACGCAATGTCGAAGTGGCTGGCCAGCTCGGCAATCGCATTGGCTTCCAACTCCGCCAGGGTGCGACGGATCTTGTTGCGCTGCTCATTCAGCCATTGGTCCCAGTGCTTTTCTGCCGGGCGCATGGCGGTTTCGTAGCGCACCAGCACGGCGGCGTCCATGATGCCGTCGGCCATTGAGGCCAGGGTCAGGCGGCGCCAGCGTGCCGAGCCGTCACGAGGAATGAGGGGGTTGCCGACATGCTGGTGGTCGAGGTAATCGAGGATCACCCGGCTGTCGTGCAGGGCGCTGCCGTCGGCCAGGCGCAGGGCCGGGATCTTGCCCACGGGGTTTTCGTGCACCAGCTGCGCGTCCGGGTTGACCGGTGTCGGCATGCAGCCTTGCAGGGTCACGCGGTCCTGCTGGCCGGTTTCGATCAGCAGCACGCGGACTTTACGAACAAAGGGTGAGGCTGGGTTGTGAAACAAGGTCATGCTGGGCGCGGACATGGGCATTCCTCGAAATGGGCAGTGGCTAGCCTAGAGGGTTGCGCGGTGGCTGGCGAGGGGGTCTTTGGGTGTTTTTGAGGGCCTCATCGCAGGCAAGCCAGCTCCCACGGGGGCAATGCATTTCAAGGTGGGAGCTGGTTTGCCTGCGCTAGCGCCCTCAGCCGCGCCGCTTGAATAATGCCCAAACACCAATGACCGCAGGAATCCCCAAACCGACCCAGCTCAATGAATCCCACAGCCCATCCCCGAGCAACGCGGCAAACAACCCGGCCGCGCTGAGCACGCCAATCCCCAGCGGAATGCCAAACACCTTCCAGAAGTTCGACTGACGCGGCTTCATACCTTGGCCGCCTTGCGCCGCACGATCCACAGGTAAACGCCGCTGCCCAGCACGATGATGGTCAGCACATCGAGCACCGCCCAGAGAATCTTCATCGGCATGCCGCCGTAGTCACCAAAGTGCAATGGCTGGGACATGCCCATGGCGTCCATGTACCACGGCCGCTCAGCGATGGCGGTGACGGCCAGGGTGCTGGCGTCGATCAGCACCGGCGTGAGCAGGTGCGAGGTCAGGTGCGTGCTGCCCTTCATGAACACCGCGTAATGGTGCTCACTGGAAAAACGCGTGCCGGGGAAGGCGATAAAGTCCGGCTCCATGCCGGGCGCGGCCTTCGCGGCAATGTTCAGCAGCTCGGTGGCCGGGGCGCGTTGGGTCAGTGGCGGCGCGTTTTTGTAGGGTTCGATCATCGCGCTGAGGCTGTCCTGGCGCCAGGCGGCGATGATCAGGTCGGCGCAGGCGCTGATCACACCGGTCACGCCCACCACCAGCGCCCAGGTCAGCGTGACGACGCCGATCAGGTTATGCAGGTCGAGCCAGCGCAAGCGCGTGGACTTGTCCTGGCGCACGGTGGCGAACTTCAAGCGGCGCATGAACGGCAGGTACAGCACCGTGCCCGAGACAATCGCCAGCACAAACAAAAGGCCCATGAAGGCCAGCAGCAACTTGCCCGGCAGGCCGGCGAACATGTCCACATGCAGGCGCAGCAGGAACAGTGTCAGGCCGCCATTGGCCGCTGGGGTTTCGACGGCTTCACCGGTGCGCGCATCGAGCATGAAGGTGTGCGACGAGTTGGGTTCGGTGCCGGCCGTAGCGGCCATGATTGCGATCACGCCGTTCTTGTCGTCTTCGTCCCACGCCAGGTATTGCATCGCCTCACCCGGGCGATGCGCCTGGGCTTTGGCCACCAGTTGCTCAAGGTTCAACTGCGGGGTGTCGGCGGGCATCTGCGCCAGTTCAGGCTCATTGCCCAGCAGGTGATCGATCTCATGGTGAAACACCAGCGGCAGGCCGGTAAGGGCGAGCAACAGGAGGAAGACTGTGCAGATCAGGCTGGTCCAGGTGTGGATGAAGGACCAGCGGCGGATGGTTTTGCTTTTCATTTTCTAGCCTTCAGACACACCAAAGCCGCCCTGGAGGACGGCCTGGTTATTAACTCAGCCGATTACCACTGGTAGGTAGCGCTGGCGACGACGCTGCGCTGGTCACCGAAGTAGCAGTAGTTGCCGTCGCAGGTGGAAAGGTAGTCTTTGTTGAACAGGTTGGTGGCGTTCAATTTAACCGATGCGCCTTTCAGGCTGTTATCCAGGCGGCCCAGATCGTAATGCACCGAACCATCGAACACGGTGTAGGCGTTGGCCTTGCCCAGCCAGGTGTTGGCCTGGTCGCCATACGTGTTGCCAGTGTAGCGGGCACCAAAACCGATACCGAAACCGTCAAGTACGCCGCTGTGCCAGGTGTAGTCGGTCCACAGCGAGGCTTGCTGGTTTGGCATCAATGTCAGGCGGTTACCTTTGTAGATGCCTTTTTGCACCTCGGATTTTGCCAGGGTGTAGGCGGCGATGACCTTGAGGTTCTCGTTCACGTCAGACACGGCTTCCAGTTCCAGGCCCTTGACCTTCACTTCGCCGGTCTGGCTGTTGATTTGCTGGCCGCCTGGGCCGAGGTTAGTCACCTGCACGTTCTTCTGGGTCAGGTCGTAGACCGCCGCGCTCAGCAATGTGTTGGAGCCGGGCGGCTGGTACTTCACCCCCATTTCCCATTGCTTGCCTTCGGTCGGTTTGAACGTCTTGAGCGCATTGGTATCTGCGTTGCTCGCCGGCTGGAACGACTCGGCGTAAGACAGATACGGTACGAATCCTGAATCAAACACATAGCTCAGCGCCGCGTTGCCACTGAAGTGTTTGATGCGATCGGTGTTGGTTGCATCGTTGTCGTTGAAGTAGGTGGTGCCTTGATGCACCCAGTCTTCACGCCCGCCCAGGGTCAGGCGCCACTTGTCCAGAGCCATCTGGTCCTGCACGTAGAGGCCGGTTTGCACGGTTTTCTGGTTGTAGTCGTAAAAAGGTCGGACATCCGTCGGACGCAGCGTCGGCTGGGTATTGATCGGGTTGAAGATGTTGATACCCGACGCTGTACCGTATATCGCGCGGTAAGAGGTATCGGTACGTTGGTGATCCAGGCCCAGCAGCAGGGTGTGGGCAATGTCGCCCGTTGCGAAGTCAGCCTGGAAGTTGTTGTCGATCGCCAACTGGCCGATGCTTTCGTCAACATTGGTGGTCGACCGGCTGATATTGCCCGCCGCATCGGCCGGGGAGTAAGCAAAGGAACCCACGGTCAGTTGCTGGAAATCCAGCTCCGACTTGGTGTAACGCAGGTTCTGCTTGAACTGCCAGGTATCGTTGAAACGGTGTTCGAACGCATAGCCCATTGCGTAGTAGGTGCGGTCGTAGAACTCGTAGTCGGGATCGCCGAGGTTCTTGTGGTGGGAAACGTCGCCCAGCGGCGATTTGATCTTGGTGCCCTGGATCGGCATGAACTGGCTGGTGGTGCCGGTATCGTCGCGGGTGAACTGCGAGAGCAGGGTCAGCTTGGTGTCGGTATCAATATTCCAGGTCAGGCTCGGCGCGATGTTGTAGCGCTTGTTGTCGATGTGATCGACCTGGGTGCCGGCATCGCGTACCACGCCGCTGACGCCATACAGGAACTGGCCTTCATCATCGATTTTGCCGGTGCTGTCGAAGTTGATCTGGCGGTAGTTGTCACTGCCGTATTGCAACTGGATAGCATGGCTCGACTCCTCGCTGGGACGGCGGCTGACCATGTCCAGCAGGCCGCCTGGTGGTGTCTGGCCATAGATCGACGAGGCCGGGCCACGCAGCAGGGCGAGGCGGTCGAGGTTCCAGGTTTCGGCTTTAGGGTTGGCGTAAACGCCGCGCGGCAAAGGCAGGCCGTCGAGGAATTGCGTCGGTTCGAAACCGCGCACGCGCATCCAGTCGTAACGGGTGTCGCTGCCGTAGCTGGACGATACGATGCCGGGCATGTATTTGACGGCATCATCGAGGTTCTGGACGTTGCGGTCCTGCATCTGCTCGCGGGTCGCCACAGAGATCGAGCGCGGTGCTTCAACCAGTGCGGTGTCGGTCTTGGTGCCGGCCGCAGTGCGCGTCGCCAGGTAGCCAGTGACCGGGCCCCATGCACTTTCAGTGTCGCCTTGCGCAGTGATACTGGTCTCAGCCAAGGCCACGACGCCTTCCGGAATCGCCACCAGCGTAAACGTCCCCGCGCTGCTTTGCTCCAGCTGCAGCCCGGTGCCACGCAACGCCTCTCGCAGCGCGCCCTGCGCATCGAACTGGCCGTTGACCGGTGCCGAGGTCTTGCCCGACGCCAACGCTGGATTGAGGGTCAGCGCAAGGCCGGCCTGGCTGGCGATCTGGTTCAGCGTGCTGGCCAACGGTGCAGCCGGCAGGTTGTAGGCGCGCACGCTGGAAGCCTGTTCGGCGGCGATCAGCGTGGTGCTCGCCAGCGGTGCGCTGAGGGCGATGGCCACGGCTAACAGGCTGGGGCGCAACAAGGTGTCTAGCGTGCGGGACATAGGGCGGCTCCTGAATGGAAACATTTCTCAATTGCCTAGGTGCCGGACGAGAATCAAAAAGTGATAGGGCCAAGCGAAAATAAATCTGCGAAGGTGCGCAACTGATCGAACGGCATGGCCCTCAAGGCTCAGGGTAGCTGGGTTCTTCAGCCGACCGCCCACTGCAGTTTGTCGGCCAGGGCGTCGGGGTAATGATCGGTCTGGGCGATTGCCGCGCGTGTGGCTGCGCCATGACCGAAGGCTTCGATCAACACGTCAACCTGTGTGGCCAGAAAGTCGCTCAGCGAATCAAGCCGAGCCTCAAGGGCGCGGTAGCGGGCGATGTCCATGAGGCCCTCGCTGATGAACCAGGCGGCATGCTTGTTCAGGTATTCCAACACGTAAAGGCCGCACAGCGCGTTGCCCAGTTCCTTGGCCAACCCGTGGGGCAGCAAGCTGCCGGCGCGAATTGCGCTGTCGATGGCAAGACGCTGGGCGTAAGCCTCTCCTGCGCGGGCAACGACCATCAACTGCGCGTTCCAGACCTGCATGTCGTCCTCTCCCTCGCCACGGTGCCGGGCAATATGGTCGGCCACGTGCTTGAGCAAACGGTACTCCAGGGTGTGAGCCATGGCTTGCCAGTACCCGGCGTCATCCAGCCCGGCCTGGGGGTTGGGGGGTGTGGGTTCGCTCAAGGGTTGGCCGACCAGTACCTTGGCGGCGTCCAGCAGGATCATGCGGTTATTGCCACCGGCATCCTGGTAGATTTTGGCCATACCTTCGTAGTCGGCGAAGCGATTGAGGTTGAGCGCACCGGCCACCCCGCAGCGCAACCGACACTCTGTTGCCAGCGCCTCGGCGGCGGGTGCACACAGCGCCTTGGTCAGCGCCAGGGTTTGGCTGATGGCGGCCCACGGTGTCCACGTCACGTCGCCTGTGCCGGTGGTGTGCAGTGACGCCTGACTGGCCGTGCCTTCAATCCACAGGCGGGCGGAGTCGTTGGCAAAGCACTTCATGACATACGCCGTGGCCAGGCAACCGAACAGCGCGCGGCGTTGGGTGCGAAAAGCCAACAGGCCGGTGCCGTTACCGATCCGCGCCTGGGTCGTGCGTCGGTTGGCATGGGTCAGGGCCAGGGTTGAACAGGCAAGCATCACCGAACTCAAGCCGACGCCGACCATCGCCCACACATTCTTGGGCGCAAACAGTGAGCGAATCAGGCGACGGTCCGTACTGCCCAATGGGTCGTGGAACTGGTTGGACGCGTCGATCGAAGCGCCATCGCGCAGCCACGCGTCGAAGGGCAGGCGCACGTTGTCAAAGCTCGCCAGGCCGTAATCCAGCGGTACTGCGCGGATTTCCGCCGGTGACGACATGGAAACTCCCGGGCGCGGGCCGTTGGCGTCACTCAATGGCAGCATGAACGCGAAGACGCCACAGGGCTGGCCCTGAACGATCACTTGGGCGAACACCACGCCCAGCTTGTCCAGGTTGCTGATCCCGACGTTGGCGAATTTAAGCGCGGCCTTGTTGGGTGTGTTCAGCAAGAAGGTGCGCGTGTCGGCGTCGAATACTGCCTCGACACACGCGCCCATGTGGGAGTTGCTGCGGCCTATCTCGGTCAGCGCGTAAACCCCCAGACTCTCGCCGGCCTCCAGTTTGCGTCGCCACTGGGTGGCGCTCGGGTGATCCTGCTCGAACGCCAGCAGCGTACCGATACACAACCCCTGCTGAATCACGCAGCCCATGAACAGCGAAGGATCATTGAGCGCCGCGTGGGTAGCCTCGGCCATCAATAACTGCGGCTGCGCAAAGCCATGGATACCGTCGGGCAGCTGGCGCATCAGGTGCTGCAAGCGCTGGTAGGTGTGGCGATGGCCGTCATGAAAACTCTGGTTGGCGCGAGGATGGAGTTCGGGGTCGCTGAAAATCTTCGCCATTTGCGCGTGAACCTCGGCATCGACGGGCCCGTTGGCCAGCTGGCGCAAGTCAACCACGGCCTTTTGCGCGGCGGGCGCGTTGACCAGCAAATGACGCAGGGTTTCGATGGGTTGCGCCAGCGGCGCGTAGGTCTGTGCGGGATGCAGGCTTTTGCGTATGCACACCGACAGGCCGCTGTTCACCCCAAGGTCGATAAACACGGTGTGTTTGTCCGTCGGCAGTTGCGCCAACGTGTAGGGCAGGTTGGTGGGTTGCGTGACGCCCAGGGTAAACAGGTGATGCAAATCGTCCTCGGGCTCGTAGCGACGCCCCAGCACAGTTGAGTAGATCGGTGTTTTGAAGGGTTTGGGGGCCAGCGGCTGCAGGTTTTCGTGAAGTCGCCGGGCGACCTCCGTGTGAGGCGGATAGTGCGACGCGTAAGCGATCGAGACCGGGCGCAAGGGGTGTGCGCTGTCATCGTGGTGAGCAAGCAGGTGCTCCAGGTCTGCCCTCTCGCCGCTGATGATGCATTGGGCCGGCGCGTTGACGGAGCCCAGCACCAGGTTCGACTCGGGGTAGCGGTCCAGCAGTGCTTGCGTGTCCTGCGCTGAAAGGTTGACCAGCAGCATGCTGCCTCGGCCTTCCTCGCTGCGGTAGGCGGCGTTGAGGGCACAGACCGCGCGGGCACCCTGCGCAATGTCGAGCACGCCGCCACACACCCTGGCAGCAATTTCGCCGAAGCTTTGCGCAACGATCAGGGAGGGAACAATGCCCGTGGCCTGCAGCAACTGGTTAAGCACCACCGCAGCGCCGTACAGCGCCAGTTGCGCCACACCCGAAGGCAGCGGCAGGGCGTGATCGCGGGTCAGCAGAACCTGGGTGATCAACCCTGGATGGAGATCAGGTTCGTGCGCCGCCGCCTCGGTTTCGATGATTGCCAGAATCGTGTCAATTGGGTCCCGGGCTTCGGGTACATGCTGATACAGCTCCGCCAGAGCGCCGCACGGATCGCTCCCTTGGCCAGGAAAGGCGAAGACATAGTTCTGACTGTAGATGTTGAGTTGGGTTGACATGGGTCCATCCTCGTTAGCCGAACAGGATCGCTTCACCAGCAAAAAGCTGGAAAAAACGAAGGCTCATTGGATGGCAAAAGACAGGGCTGCGTACCTGTGAGAAATGACAGTTTTTTGTAACGTTTCGAGATAGTCTCGATTCAATTATTGCTAACAGACCCGCCTTGCGTCGGCCTTGCGACCACCTGGGTCCACCACAGTGTGTGCTGCTCGATCTGTACCGGCAGCGTCGGCAGCAGCGCGTTCAGCGCCAGCGTCGTGTCGTGCAGCGGGAAGCTGCCGGTGATGCGCAGATCGGCCACGGTTTTATCCACACCCAGATACCCGCTGCGGTAGCGGCTGAGTTCTTCGACCACATCGCCCAGGCGGGCGTTGTCGACCACCAGCATGCCGCGCGTCCAGGCGTCGGCGGCGGGAGAGACGGCCAGCGCAGGGTCGAGGCCGTCACTGCGCATCAGCACTTGCTGGCCTTCCTTGAAAATCTGTTCCTTGTGCAGTGCCTGGGGCTGGGCAGCCACGGCGGACTGCAGCACGCTCAAGCGTGTGGCGTGGTCTTCGCGCTTGACGATAAACCGCGTCCCCAGCGCTCGCAGGTTGCCATCGCGGGTTTGTACATAAAACGGGCGCGCATCGTTGTGGCCGGTTTCGACCAGAATCTCGCCTTCCTGCAACACGATCAGCCGGCGTGTTTCGTCGAAACGCACGTCGATGGCGGTGTGGGTATTGAGGTTGATCAGCGTGCCATCCGCCAGTTTCAGCGTGCGTTGCTCGCCGGTGGCGGTGCGCTGGTCGGCCAGCCAATAATGGATCGGCACATATCGCTCACCGGCAAACAACGCCAGGCCGCAGAGCAGCGCAATGCTTGCCACGCCACGTCCAAGCTTGCGCACGCGCTGGCGAATGCCTTCGCGCGAGTGCAGCAGCGCCGCGCGCGCGGGGCCCGAGGCCACGCTGAAACGCTGGTCGAGCATGCCCAGCTGGCGCCAGGCGCGTGCATGTTCTTCATCGCTGGCCAGCCATTTGGCGAACTCTTCCTGTGCAACGAAGTTGCCGTCACCTGAGTCCAGGGACAGTTGCCACGCAATCGCGGCATCCAGCACGCGCGCCGAAACCGGCTTGGCGCTGACCACGCTCACAGCGGCTCGCCATACAGTGCGATGTAACACTGGCGAATGCCTTGCGCCAGGTACTGGCGCACGCGGGGCACCGACACGCCAAGACGCTGGGCAATGTCGGCGTGGCCCAGGCCGTCGAGGCGGTTATAGAGGAAGGCGGCGCGGGCCTTGCTCGACAGTTTGCCGAGCAAGCGGTCGATGGCCTTGAGGTCTTCGAGGATCAGTTGCTGCTCTTCCGGCGAGGGGTGTTCGCTTTCCGGGATCAGCATCAGTTCAGTGAGGTAGGCCTGTTCCAGGGCCGCGCGCCGGAAGTAGTCGAACAGCAGCCCCTTGGCGATAGCCACCAGAAATGCCCGTGGCTCGCGGGGTTCGCGCAACTCGTCACGGCCCAGCAGGCGCATGAACGTGTCCTGGCTCAGGTCTTCGGCGCGGCTCGGGCAGGCCACGTTGCGCCGCAGCCACGCCAACAGCCAGCCACGATGGTCGCGATACAACGCGCCAACAAGCTCAGTGTGTGGGGTCTGGACCGACGACAAGGCATCACCGAATAAACAAGGGGTTTAAACTAACGAGAATTATTCGCGATTGTGTCAGAGGCAAGGAACGCGCGCAATTGGCGTCTGTCGGGCGGTGCTATTAAAACGATGGCGCTTGTTTGCGCCGTTTCCATTGGCTCACGCGTGCTTGAAGCGCCTGCGGGGAGTCGATGTGCTGCGCACGCGCACGGCTCAACAGGATGAGCATCAACTCTGCCGTGGCCAGGGCGTCGGCGCTGGCGTGATGGCGCTCACCGACCTGCAGCTTGAAGTGGTTGATCCAGTCGTCCAGCCCGGCTTCACGGATATTCGCGTCGGGGCACAGCAGCGGGGCGATGTCGGCGACGTCGAGGAACGGGTGCACCAGGCGATAGCCCAGGCTGTCCTTGAGCGCGCGGCACAGCATGTGTTGATCGAAGGGGGCATGGAACGCCAGCAGCGGGCTGTCGCCAACAAACGCCATGAAGTCCAGCAGCGCCTCGACCGGGTCGGTGCCGGCGGCGATGGCGCTGGGCCCCAGGCCGTGAATCAGCACGCTGGGGCTCAGCTTTGTTTCGGCACGGTGCAAGGTGCGTTCGAACATTTGCGAAAAATCCACCGCACCGTCCTCAATCACCACCGCGCCAATGGACAGCACTTGGTCGCGGTTGAGGTTAAGGCCGCTGGTTTCCAGGTCGACGACTACCCAGCGCTGGTTGCGCAAGGCGCCATCCCCCAGCACGGCAGGTGCGGGCAACTGCGCCAGGCGCATGAGCTGGGTAGCGTCGAGCCCTGGCTTTTTCGCACGCAGCCAACTGAACAAACTCACAGTTGGTACCGAAAGGTCAGGCTGCTTTGCAGGCGCTGCGCCTGCCGCAGGGATTCACGCAGGATGCGCCGGTCCAGGTGGTTGAGGCTGTCAGGGTCGACGCGGTTGGAATACGGCTGGTTCTCGCGGGTTTGCAGTTGGTGCTGCTGCATGCGGGTTTGCTGGATAAAGTGGTAGGCCTCTTCATACGCGGCGCCGTCTAGTCGCTCAATGACCGCCTTGTCCACCAACTGGCGCAGCCGCTCCAGGGTGTTGTTGGCGTGGATGCCGTTGGCCAGGGCCAGCAGGCGCGCGCCATCGACAAAGGGCGTAAGGCCCTGCACCTTGAGGTCGAGGGTGGCCTTTTCGCCACCTTTGCGCGTCAGCACAAAGTCGCGGAAACGCCCCACCGGCGGGCGCTGACGCAAGGCGTTCTCGGCCAGCATGCGTTGGAACAGCCGGTTGTCCGCGACTTGATCGAGAATGCCCTGGCGCAATTGCTCGCAGCCCTGTTCATCGCCCCACACCACGCGCAAATCGAAATAGATGCTCGACCCCAGCAGGTTCTCCGGCGTGGCCTCACGGATAAACGCCCCGAAGCGCCGCGCCCATTCGGCCCGCGACAGGCACAGTTCGGGGTTGCCGGCCATGATATTGCCCTTGCACAGGCTGAAACCGCACAACGCCAGGCTCTGGTTGATCTGCTGTGCCAAGGGCAACAAACGGCCACGGATCTCGGCGGCTTCGGCGGCATCCTTGGCGTCGAACAGGATGCCGTTGTCCTGGTCGGTATACAGCGTCTGCTCGCGGCGGCCCTCGCTGCCGAAACACAACCAACTGAACGGCACGCCGGGGTCGCCCTTGTCGGCCAGGGTCAGTTCGATCACACGGCACACGGTGTGATCGTTGAGCAGCGTAATAATGTGGGTAATCTGGGTGGACGACGCGCCATGGGCGAGCATGCGTTCGACCAATTGGCCGATCTCACCGCGAATCGCCACCAGGTTTTCCACGCGTGGCGCATTGCGGATGGTGCGCGCCAGGTGCACCAGGTCCACCCGCTGCAGGGAAAACAGGTCGCGCTCGGACACCACGCCACACACGCGCTGGTCTTTGACCAGGCACACGTGGGCGATGTGCCGTTCGGTCATGGCAATGGCGGCGTCGAAGGCGCTGTGGTCCGGGCTCAAATAGAACGGCGCCTGGGTCATATGGGATTCGATGACCTGATTGAAGTCACTGGTGCCATCGGCCACTACCTGGCGCAGGTCGCGCAAGGTGAAAATTCCCAGGGGCGCCTTGTGCGCGTCGACGATGACGATGCTGCCCACTTGCTGCTCATGCATCAGCGTGACCGCCTCGCGCAGCGGCGTGCTCGGGCTGCAAGTGACGGGATGGCGCATGGCCAATTCGCCCAGGCGCGTGTTCAACGAGTATTGGGTGCCGAGGGTTTCCACGGCTTTTTGCTGCACCTGTTGGTTCACTTGGTCCAGCAGGCTGCTGACGCCGCGCAGGGCGAAATCGCGAAACGGGCTCGAAAGCGCGAACAGCTTTATAAAGGCCGGCTTGTTCAGTTGCAGGCAGAAGGTGTCTTCGGCGGCCTTGTGCTCGGTGCGGGTCGCGCGTTCGCCCAGCAACGCGGCCAGCGGGAAACACTCGCCGGTGGTGATTTCAAAGGTGGTTTGCGTCGCGTCTTGATTGAGCAACGGGCGCTCGCCGACCACGCGGCCTTGCTTGACGATGAAGAAATGCTCCACCGGCCCACCCGACGGCTTGAGGATGCTGTCGCCCTGACTATAGAAGCGCAGTTGGCACTGTTCGACCAGATACGCCAGGTGTGCGTTTTCCATCTGGTTGAACGGGGGAAAGCGTTGCAGGAATTGCAGGGTGCCGTGGATGTTCTGCAACACGGCGGTTTTTCCCGCCTGCGTGAAAGCATCAGCTTTACTCATAACAGTGACCGCAGTTTCTTGTCGTTATAGTCCTTTATGGTCGGCCCCCGTGCCCTGGGTGCCCATTGGACGTAAGTCTAGGTAGCGGTCAAACCATTGGCGACTAGGGAAAAACCTTACATGGCTATCGTGCAAACCCCGTAGAACGCCCACTAGTCAAACTTTCCGACGAAGTGCACATTGTTCGCCCTTCCGCAGATGTCTGACGAGTGTGCTGCGAGATTGATGAGAACTGCTGAGAAACGTATGCCCGACCACGATATTTTGAGTGATGCAGAGCGCGAGGCACTGAGCGCTGTGATGCTGGAGCCTGATTTACCGCCACAACGTGTGTTGATCGTCGATGACGACAAAGATGCGCGCGAATTACTGGCGGAGATTCTGGGCCTGGACGGCATTCGCTGCATGACCGCCGACAGTGGAGAGGCGGCGTGGGATTTGTTGAGCTCCAGCAGCTCCATCGGTTTGCTGATCACCGACCTGCGCATGGCGCCGAGCAATGGCCTGGAATTGATTCGCCAAGTGCGCAGCTCTACTCGGGCGGCGCTGCCAATCATCATCATGTCCGGGGACGCTGAAGCGCCGGATGTCATCGATGCGATGCACTTGAGCGTGGTGGACTTTTTGCTCAAGCCTATCGACAGCGTGAAGTTGGCGAAGATGGTCAAGCGCGAGCTGGGAATGGCGCAGTAACGTCCACTGGTCGGTATCAGCTAAGCACTGTCAATTCTGACAGTAGGCAAGCAATAGGTGGGGCGGTTTACTGGATGAGTGCGCGGCGATCGGGAACGGTTGCCCCCTTCATTCACCACCAGGAGTCAGTCATGAAAATAGCTGGCAAGATTAAAGCGGATATTTTCCACAACGGTAAGCTTTTGCGCACCACCAGCTCCACGAGCGTTTCGGGTGACAGTAATCACTTTCAAAGTACAGATTCTGCGACCCGTACGTCAGTCTCAATGTCATTTGTTCCCGCCATCGAGGATGGCACCACGACGTACAAGTTCGAGGAGGCTGATTCGAAATTCGGATGCAGCTTGGGCGATATCCTTCTGCCTATTGCCGGAACGGTTGAAGTGACCTCCACCAACTCAACCGACAACTTGAAATATACGTTCAGTGGGAAGTTCAACGATGGAAGGCGCGACCTGGAGATCAAGGGGACGGCTGAGTTGAACTACCTCTATCCATGATCTGAATGCCCCTGCAGGATCAGTCCCTGATCTTTTGATCAGGGACGTCTCCCTTCGTTAGTTACACACCCATTTTGGCTTTGAACTCACGGCGCCGACGGTGCAACACCGGCTCGGTATAACCATTGGGTTGCTTGGTCCCTTCAATCACCAACTCCACCGCTGCCTGGAACGCGATGTTGCTGTCGAAATCCGGCGCCAAGGGGCGATACAGGGCATCCCCCGCATTTTGACGGTCTACCACCGGCGCCATGCGCTTGAGGCTTTCCATCACTTGGGCTTCGTTGACGATGCCATGGCGCAGCCAGTTGGCGATGTGCTGGCTGGAGATGCGCAGGGTGGCGCGGTCTTCCATCAGGCCCACGTCATTGATGTCCGGCACTTTCGAGCAGCCGACGCCTTGATCGATCCAGCGCACAACATAGCCAAGGATGCCTTGGGCATTGTTGTCCAGCTCGTTGCGGATTTCCTCGTCAGACCAATCGGTGTTGCTGGCCAGAGGAATGGTCAGGATATCGTCCACCGACGCGCGCTCGCGTTTGGCCAGTTCGGCCTGACGCGCGAACACATCGACTTTGTGGTAGTGCAGCGCGTGCAGTGCAGCCGCCGTGGGCGACGGTACCCAAGCGGTGTTGGCGCCGGCCAGTGGGTGAGCGATTTTCTGTTCAAGCATCGCTGCCATCAGGTCGGGCATCGCCCACATGCCTTTACCGATCTGTGCACGCCCTTGCAGGCCGGTGCTCAGGCCGATATCGACGTTCCAGTTCTCGTAAGCGCCGATCCATTTCTCGGCCTTCATGGCCGCCTTGCGCACCATCGCGCCAGCTTCCATGGAGGTGTGGATTTCGTCGCCGGTACGGTCGAGGAAGCCGGTGTTGATAAACACCACGCGCTCGCTGGCGGCCTTGATGCAGGCCTTGAGGTTGACCGTGGTGCGGCGCTCCTCGTCCATGATCCCGACTTTGAGCGTGTTGCGCGGCAGGTTCAGCACGTCTTCGATACTCCCAAACAGCTCGTTGGTGAACGCAGCTTCTTCCGGGCCGTGCATTTTCGGTTTAACGATGTACACGGAGCCGGTGCGGCTGTTCTTGCGGCTGCTGGTACCGTTGAGGCTGTGGATCGCCGCCAGGCTGGTGAGCAAACCGTCGAGAATGCCTTCCGGTACTTCGTTGCCGTCTTTGTCGAGGATCGCGTCGATGGTCATCAAGTGGCCAACGTTGCGCACGAACAGCAGCGAACGGCCGTGCAAGGTCACGTCCTGGCCATCCACGCCGGTGTAGACACGGTCGGGGTTCATGGTGCGGGTAAAGGTCTTGCCGCCCTTGGCCACTTCTTCGGCCAGGTCGCCCTTCATCAGGCCGAGCCAGTTGCGGTAGATCACCACTTTGTCATCGGCATCAACGGCGGCGACGGAGTCTTCGCAGTCCATGATGGTGGTCAGCGCGGCTTCCATCAGCACGTCTTTGACGCCGGCCGCATCGGTCTGGCCGACAGGCGTGCTGGCGTCGATCTGGATTTCGAAATGCAGGCCGTTGTGTTTCAGCAAAATGGCGATCGGCTGGTCCGCCGGCCCCTGGAAACCGATCAGTTGTGCATCGTCGCGCAGGCCGCTGTTGCTGCCGCCCTTAAGGCTGACGATGAGCTTGCCATCAGCGATCTTGTAACCGGTGGAATCGACATGGCTGCCAGCGCTGAGCGGCGCGGCTTCGTCGAGGAAAGCACGGGCGAAGGCAATCACCTTGTCGCCCCGCACTTTGTTGTAGCCCTTACCCTTTTCGGCGCCGTCGGCTTCGCTGATGGCGTCGGTGCCATACAGCGCGTCATACAGCGAGCCCCAACGTGCGTTGGAAGCATTAAGGGCGAAACGGGCATTCATCACCGGCACAACCAGCTGAGGGCCGGCCATGCGGGCGATTTCGTCATCGACGTTTTGGGTCGAGGCCTGGAAGTCTGCGGCTTCTGGCAGCAGGTATCCGATGTCTTGCAGGAAGGCTTTGTAGGCCACCGGGTCGTGGGCCTGGCCGGCGTGGGTCTGGTGCCAGGTATCGATCCGCGCCTGGAAATCGTCGCGTTTGGCGAGTAGGGCTTTGTTCTTCGGTGCCAGGTCGTGAATGACCTTGTCGGCGCCGGCCCAGAACTGGTCGGCAGTGATGCCGGTACCGGGAATGGCTTCGTTGTTCACGAAGTCGAACAGGACTTTGGCGACCTGCAGGCCACCGACTTGAACGTGTTCAGTCATTGCTTGCCTCACTCTGCGGAGCTTATGCGCTTTTCAGCTTTTCAATTTACCAATGAAGCCTCTGGCCATTTAAACCACGAACCCGATCCCCCAGTACATGCCGTTAAGGCGGCTGGGCTGGCGGGTTATCGCGATACGTTGGTGCCTTGGCAGACATCGACCTAACGTTATGTAGTGCGCGGTTTTGCATACTACATGATGAGTTGCGGTTGTGAAAATTTGACTAAATACGTCGTTTAGCGACCCACTTTGGTCATGCGGTCACAGTGGGGTATTGGATGTTCTCAAAAAACTATCAGATTGTTCCAGATAAATATAAAAATGGTACACGATTTGTTTTCGAGGGCGCCTGCGTCCACCTTGTAGATTGAATTCAGAGGGCTTCGCCATGGACCATCTTGTACTCACTATTATTGCCGCCGACAAACCCGGCCTGGTTGAACGCGTTGCGCAGAATATTGCCGCCCACGGTGGCAACTGGCTGGAGAGCCGAATGGCGCACATGGCCGGGCAGTTTGCCGGGATCCTGCGGGTCAGCGTTCCCGCCGAAAGTCGTCAGGGTTTGGTGAATGCGCTGGAGGACTTATCCACACACGGCATTCGCGTGCTGGTGGGTGAGGGCAGTTCAGGGCAGACCGCGGCGTCCAAGGCCATCCTGATGACGCTGGTGGGCAACGACCGTTCGGGAATCGTGCGCGAGATCACGGCGCTGTTGAGCAAACAGGGCGTGAACCTTGAAAGCCTGAGCACGGATGTGCGCCCGGCGCCCATGAGCGGTGATCCGTTGTTTACCGCCGAGGCATTGTTGCAGGTGCCCACCGCGTTATCCCTGGATACCTTGCAACTGTCCCTGGAAACCCTGGCGGATGACTTGATGGTGGAGTTGCACCACGAAGAATAACGGCCTGCCCACAGGGTTATGCATGGAAATCTTGCATGGGCCTGTGGATAACCTGTAGAGACCCGGCGCCAGGCCACGTCGGCCGGGCTTCTCCTTTAGTTGAGCAAAAAACGAGCAGTTTCAAGGGCTTGTGCACAAATGGCGGGGATCAGGTTGTGGATAACCTTGGGGTGGATGTCTGCAAGCCAGGCCTGCTGTGGCTTGCAGAGCTTTGTACGTTATTTGATCAGCGTTTGCGGATCGTCAGCCAGGCGTCCAGGCTGTAAACCACCAGGCCGGCCCAGATAAACGCGAACGCGATCAGCGTGCTGGTGGCCAAGTGTTCACCGAACAGGAACACCGCTTCCAACAGCACCAGGGTAGGCGCCACATACTGCAAAAATCCCAGGGCGGTGTAGGGCAAATGCCGCGCTGCAGCGTTGAAACACACCAACGGGATCAGCGTGACCGGGCCGGCCGCTACCAGCCACCAGGCTTCGCCGGTGCCCCAAAATTCAAGCTGTGCGCTGTGTGCCGACGGGTTGAACAGCAGCCAGGCGACAGCGATCGGCACCAGCATCCAGGTTTCCACCACCAACCCCGGTAGCGCCTTGACGGGCGCCTGCTTGCGGATCAGCCCGTAGAAGCCAAAGGTCAGCGCCAGCACCAGCGACACCCACGGCAAACTGCCCACCTGCCATACCTGTTGCGCCACACCCACCGCCGCCAGCCCGACGGCCATCCACTGCAAGCGCCGCAGGCGTTCGCCGAGAATCAGCATGCCCAGCAGCACATTCACCAGCGGGTTGATGTAATAACCCAGGCTCGCCTCGAGCATGCGCCCGCTGTTGACCGACCACACATACGTCAGCCAGTTGGCGGCAATCAACGCACCGCTCAGTGCCAGAATCGCCAGGCGCTTGGGGTTGTCGCGCAGTTCACGAAACCAGCCCGGGTGTTTCCACACCATCAACAGCACAGCGCCAAACAGCGCCGACCACAGCACGCGGTGCACGATGATTTCGGCGGCGGGAACGCTGGCGATGGCTTTGAAATAGATCGGGAACAGGCCCCAGATGACATAGGCGCTCAGGCCCAGGATGTAACCCTTGCGGGGGTTGGCGGGTTGCATTGCAGAATCCTTGCATAGGCAGCTAACAAAGGCGCAATTGTAAGGATTTTTGTCAGGCGATGGGATGCTGCTTTTCTGTGGGAGCTGGGTTGTCGGGTCGCCAGCGCCCACAAGGCGTCGCGGCAGTGTCAGAACAGTTTCAGCGGTTCTTCATTGAGCGCCGACAGTTGCTCACGCAACGCCAACACCTGATCGCCCCAATAACGTTCGCTGCCGAACCACGGGAAGCTGTGGGGGAACGCCGGGTCATCCCAGCGGCGTGCCAGCCAGGCGCTGTAGTGCATCAGGCGCAAGGCGCGCAAGGGTTCGATCAGCGCCAGTTCGCGCGGGTCGAAGTCGTGGAACTCCTGATAACCGTCCATCAATTCCGACAGCTGGCCCAGACATTCCTGGCGATCACCGGCGAGCATCATCCACAAATCCTGTACGGCCGGGCCCATGCGGCAGTCATCCAGGTCGACGATATGAAACATCTCGTCGCGGCACATCATGTTGCCGGGGTGGCAGTCGCCGTGCATGCGGATGTTCTTGTGCGGTGTGGCTTTGTAGACCTCCTCCACGCGCTTGAGCAGGTCGCGGGCCACGGACTCGTAGGCCGGCAGCAGGCTTTTCGGAATGAAGTTACCTTCCAGCAAGGTCGTGAGGGAGTCGTGACCGAAGTTTTTCACCCCTAACGCCTCGCGGTGTTCGAACGGGCGGGTCGAGCCGACGGCGTGCAAACGGCCGAGCAACTGACCCAGGCGATACAGCTGATCAAGATTGCCCGGCTCCGGCGCACGGCCACCCCGGCGCGGAAACAGGGTGAAGCGGAAACCCGCGTGTTCGAACAGGCTTTCGCCGTTGTGGATCAACGGGGCGACCACCGGTACTTCGCACTCGGCCAATTCGAAGGTGAAACGGTGTTCTTCAAGGATCGCTTCGTTGGTCCAGCGCTGCGGCCGATAGAACTTGGCGATCAGCGGTTCAGAGTCTTCGATACCCACTTGGTAGACGCGGTTTTCGTAGCTGTTGAGCGCCAGAATACGAGCATCGCTGAGGAAGCCGATACTTTCGACAGCGTCGAGAACCAGGTCGGGGGTGAGTGTTTCAAACGGATGGGCCATGCGAACTCCTGCGCGCAGCAGGGCGCCGCGTCCGGCCCGGTATGGTAACGCACACGGCGATAGATAGGTGGTGTCTGTACTGGCCTCATCGGGGGCAAGCCCCTCCCACGAAGACCGCGTTTGACCCGTAAGAACGCGGTCGAGTGTGGGAGGGGGCTTGCCCCCGATTGGGGCCTATCAGGCGCCGACAATCCCGCCATCATCCCGCCGAATTGCCATCACCGACGAACGCGGTTTGCCGTTCGGCAGATGCTCCGGCCAGCTCGAGCCGCCGGTTTCGCCCGGGTGCTGAATCCCCACAAACAGCGTCTTCTGATCTGGCGAAAAGCTGATCCCCGTCACCTCGCACGCCACTGGCCCGACCATGAACCGGCGGATTTCCCCGGTGCTCGGGTCGGCGCACAGCATCTGGTTGTTGCCCATGCCGGCGAAGTCACCCGCGTTGCTGTAGTCGCCATCGGTGAGAATCCACAGGCGCCCGGCCTTGTCGAAACCCAGGCCGTCGGGGCTGTTGAACATGTTTTGCGGGTTGATATTGGACGAGCCACCCTTCGGCGTGCCGGCATGCACACCGGGGTTGCCGGCCACTACAAACAGGTCCCAGGAGAACGCGTTGGAGCCATGGTTATCGGCATCGGCTTTCCAGCGCAGGATCTGGCCGTAGACATTTTTCTCACGCGGGTTCGGGCCGCCTACCGGCTGACCTTCCTCGCCACGCTTGGCGTTGTTGGTGAGGGTGCAATAGACCTGACCATCCGTGGGGCTGACCACGATCCATTCCGGGCGGTCCATGCGCGTGGCCTTGACCACGCTGGCGGCCAGGCGCGCGTGAATCAGCACTTCGGCCTCGCTGGCGAAACCGGTGCTGGCGTCAATGCCGTTTTTGCCATGGGTGAGTTCGACCCATTGGCCGGTGCCCTTGGGGTGGTCGGCGTTGCCGTCGCCTGCGTCGAAGATCGCCACATACAAGGTGCCGTGGTCGAGCAGGTCTTTGTTGGCCTTGGGGTTCTTGTGGTTGATCTTGTCGCGGCTGACGAACTTGTAGATAAACTCGCCGCGCTCGTCATCGCCCATGTACACCACGGCGCGGCCATCGCGGGTTTCAGCCAGTGCGGCATTTTCGTGCTTGAAGCGGCCCAGGGCGGTGCGTTTGGTCGGCGTGGATTGCGGGTCGAACGGGTCGATTTCTACCACCCAGCCATGGCGGTTGAGTTCATTGGGGTGCTTGGCCATGTCGAAACGCGGGTCGTGTTGATGCCAGTTGATCTCTTTGCTGGCCGCCACCACGCCGTAGCGCTTTTGCGCGGCGTCGAAGGCCTGTTGTGGGTTGCTGCTGCCAAAGCAGTCGGTGAAGTTCTCTTCGCACGTCAGATAGGTGCCCCATGGGGTCTTGCCGTTGGCGCAGTTCTGGAAGGTGCCGAGGACTTTTTTACCGGTTTTGTCGGCGCGGGTTTTCAGCCAGTCGTGACCCGCCGCCGGACCGCTCAGGCGGATCGGCGAGTTGCCGTGGATGCGCCGGTTGTAGCGCGAGTCCTGCACGAACTGCCAGGTGTCGCCCTTGCGCCGCACTTCGATCACCGACACGCCTTCACTGGCCTGGGCCTTGTGCACGTCCTCGGCCGATTGCGGCGCGCCGCCGTGGGCGTAGAGGTAACGGTAATTGGTGTATTCGTTATTGATCGCCATCAGCGCGCGGTTGTCGTCACCGGGGAAGGCGAACAGGCTCATCCCGTCGTTGTTGTCACCGAACTGTTGCTCCTGGGCCTTGGCGCTGCCGTTGCCGGAGGGGTCGAACGCCGGGGCATTTTTGTGCAATGGCTGGCCCCAGCTGATCAGCACTGAGGCGCTGTAGCCGGGGGGCAGGGTGATGGCGTCGCGGGTGGCGGCGGCGATGCTGGGGAACCCCAGCAACGGGCTGGACGCGGCGTTGACAGCCAGGGCGCTACGGCTCAGCAGGTTGCCGCCGAGGAACATCGCGGCGCCGCACAAAGCCCCCGCGCCGATGAAACGGCGGCGGGTGAGGCCGACCATCTGTTCAAGGTCGGTGGCTTGGTTGTCTTCTAATAGGCTCATTTCGGGCTCCCTGCGGTTTTTGCAGACACCTTAAGGAGCACGCGTGACGAAATTGTTGCAGTTTGAAGTAGCCCTCGCGCTACACCGGCGTGCCGAGCAACACGTTGCTGGGCGAGAACTGCACCTGAATTGGCTGGCCCTCGGCGGCCTTCAGCGCCTTGAGCGCGGCGGGCTGCGCCAGGGCGCATAAAACCTGGCCGTTGGGCAGGGTGATGCGCACCTCGCTGGGGCCGTCGTCGGCGTCGAGAATCGTCTCGATCACGCCGCTCATGCAATTGTGTCCAGGTGTTGCTACCTGCCCCAGGGCGAGCAATTCCAGCCAGCCGGCCTTGATCAAGGCGACCACTTCCACGCCGGTCTCCAGTTCCAGGCGCAGCGTGCTGTCGTGGGTGATCTGCGCGCTCAGGCTCAAGGCGCCCGACAGTTGCAGGCGGATCATGTCATTGCGGCCATGGCTTTCAATCGCGATGACCTGGCCGTGCAGTTGGTTGCGCGCGCTGGTGCGCAGCATCAGCCGGCCGAGCAGGTTGAAGTCGCTCGCGTCTTCGTCCGAGCCCAGCAACTGGGCCTGCAACACTTGCAAACGCTGGTAAAGGCGCAGCACGCGCTCACCCTCGGCCGTCAGCTTGGCACCGCCGCCGCCTTTGCCGCCGACGCTGCGTTCCACCAGGGGTTTTTGCGCCAGGTTGTTCAGTTCGTCGATGGCATCCCAGGCGGCCTTGTAACTCAAACCGGCGCTCTTGGCCGCGCGGGTGATCGAGCCTTGCTCGGCGATGTGCGCCAGCAAGGCGATGCGCTGGGGGCGGCGGATGATGTGTTGGCTGAGCGAGGTCGGCAGAGACATGTGGATACGCTTCGATAAGGTCAGCGGACGTTGCAGGCGTGGCGCACGCGAGTCAAGTCATGCCCCGGGTTTAGGTGTGCGTGCCAGGCAGTACACGTCGACTTGCCGCGCTCCCGCGTCCATCAACAACCGCGCCAGGCTGTGGGCGGTGGCGCCGGTGGTCAGTACGTCGTCGACCAGCGCCAGGTGGCGGCCTTGCACCTGGGCGTCGGGAGCCAGTGCAAACGCGGCCAGCAGGTTGCGTTTGCGCGTTTTGGCGTCGAGGGCTTGTTGCGCGACGGTTTCATGGGGGCGTAACAACAGATGGTCATCGTGCGGGATAGCAAGCTGTTCACTCAGCCAGCGTGACAGCATCAGCGCCTGGTTGAAGCCACGTTCGCGCAGGCGTTTACGCGCCAGGGGCACGGGCAGCAGGCAGTCGGGGCGCTCAAGTTCGGCGTTGTCAAAACGGTGTTGCAGGTGATGCCCCAGCAGGCGCGCGAGCAGATGGCCGAGAGGCCAGCGTGACTGATGCTTGAAGCGGCTGATCAGGGTGTCGACGGGAAAGCTGAAGGACCACGGCGCGACGACGTGTTTAAACGCAGGCGGGTTTTTCAGGCATTGGCCGCAAATCAAACCGCTGGTTGGCAGCGGCAAGGCGCACACCTCGCATTGTTCCAGCAACCATGGCAGCTCTGTTTCGCAGACGTTGCACACACAATCGGTCGATTCTGTGGCTTCATCGCAAATTAAACAGGTCTGGTTGTTTTTTAGCCAGATGTAAACCTCGTGTTTGTATCCAGGTTGACAGCGCATGAATCTTCCTTAAATATGCCGAGCATCCGTGTCGTGACTGTGGGTATTGCCCTTCCCGCAGCGAAAGCCCAAGCATAATCAAGGAATCGCCCATGAGCGCCAGCACCACTGCCAACCTGCGTCACGATTGGTCCTTAGCCGAAGTCAAAGCGCTGTTCGTGCAGCCTTTCAATGACCTGTTGTTCCAGGCGCAGACCGTGCACCGCGCGCATTTCGACGCCAACCGCGTGCAGGTGTCGACGTTGCTGTCGATCAAAACCGGCGCCTGCCCGGAAGATTGCAAATATTGTCCGCAGTCGGGCCACTACAACACTGGCCTGGAAAAAGAAAAGCTGATGGAAGTGCAGAAGGTCCTCGAAGAGGCCGCCCGCGCCAAGGCCATTGGCTCGACTCGCTTCTGCATGGGCGCCGCCTGGAAACACCCGTCGGCCAAAGACATGCCGTACGTGTTGGAAATGGTCAAAGGCGTGAAGGCCATGGGCCTGGAAACCTGCATGACGCTCGGCCGTCTCGACCAGGACCAGACCGAGGCCCTGGCCCAGGCCGGCCTCGACTACTACAACCACAACCTCGACACCTCGCCTGAGTTCTACGGTTCGATCATCACCACGCGCACTTACAGCGAGCGCCTGCAAACCCTGGCCTATGTGCGCGATTCGGGCATGAAGATCTGCTCGGGTGGCATCCTCGGCATGGGCGAGTCCCTCGACGACCGCGCCAACCTGCTGATCCAGCTGGCCAACCTGCCGGAGCATCCGGAGTCAGTGCCGATCAACATGCTGGTGAAGGTGGCCGGTACGCCGCTGGAAAACGCCGATGACATCGACCCGTTCGACTTCATCCGCATGCTCGCCGTGGCGCGCATCCTGATGCCGCAGTCGCACGTGCGCCTGTCGGCCGGCCGCGAAGCCATGAACGAGCAGATGCAGGCCCTGGCGTTCTTCGCCGGCGCCAACTCGATCTTCTACGGCGACAAGCTGCTGACTACCGCAAACCCGCAGGCTGACAAGGACATGCAGCTGTTTGCGCGCCTGGGCATCCTGCCGGAAGCCCGTGAAGAGCATGCCGATGAAGTGCACCAGGCGGCCATCGAGCAGGCGTTGGTGGAGCACAAGAGCAGCGAGCAGTTCTATAACGCGGTTGTTTGACGCCGATCCTCCTATTGGAATGCACTCCAAATGTGAGAGCGGGCTTGCTCGCGAATGCGGTGGATCAGTGAAAGATAGGTTGACTGACGCACCGTATTCGTGAGCAAGCCCGCTCCCACATGTTTGACCGAGTTCACCTGCTAATCCGAGGCCTGCATGTCTTTTGATCTCGCCGCGCGTCTCGCTGCCCGTCGTGCCGAACACCTTTACCGTCAACGCCCTTTGCTCCAGAGCCCGCAAGGCCCTGAAGTCGTGGTGGACGGCCAACCGTTGCTGGCGTTCTGCAACAACGATTACCTGGGCCTGGCCAATCACCCGCATGTGATCGAAGCCTGGCGCGCTGGTGCGTCCCGCTGGGGCGTGGGCGGTGGCGCGTCCCACTTGGTGGTTGGCCATGCCACGCCGCACCATGAACTGGAAGAAGCCCTGGCCGACCTGACCGGGCGCCCACGCGCGTTGCTGTTCACCACCGGCTACATGGCCAACCTCGGCGCTGTCACGGCGCTGGTGGGGCAGGGCGACACGGTGCTGGAAGACCGTCTCAACCATGCCTCGTTGCTGGATGCCGGTTTGCTCAGCGGTGCGCGGTTCAACCGCTATTTACACAACGACGCCGCCAGCCTGGCCAAGCGGTTGGAGAAGGCTACCGGCAACACGCTGGTGGTCACCGACGGCGTCTTCAGCATGGACGGCGATCTGGCCGACCTGCCCGCGCTGGCCCGTGAAACCAGGGCCAAAGGCGCCTGGTTGATGGTGGATGATGCTCACGGCTTCGGCCCGCTGGGGGCCACTGGCGGCGGGATCGTCGAGCATTTCGGCTTGAGCCAGGAGGATGTGCCGGTGCTGGTCGGCACGCTGGGCAAAGCCTTTGGCACGGCCGGGGCGTTTGTGGCGGGCAGCGAAGAGCTGATCGAAAGCCTGATCCAGTTCGCCCGGCCTTACATCTACACCACCAGCCAACCGCCGGCGTTGGCCTGCGCAACCTTGAAAAGCCTGGAGCTGCTGCGCACCGAGCATTGGCGACGCGAGCATCTCAATGGCCTGATCCGCCAGTTCCGTCAGGGCGCCGAACAGCTCGGCCTGGACCTGATGGACAGCTTCACGCCGATCCAGCCGATCCTGATTGGCGACAGCGCCCGCGCCGTGCGCCTGTCGCAGTTGCTGCGCGAGCGCGGCCTGATGGTCACCGCGATCCGCCCGCCCACCGTGCCTGCCGGCGGCGCGCGTTTGCGCGTGACGTTGACGGCGGCCCACAGCGCGGCGCAGGTGCAGCTATTGTTAAACGCATTGGAAGAGTGTTTCCGCTTGTTAGGCGCCACGGAGCCCGACCATGCGTGATCGACTGATATTGCTGCCCGGCTGGGGCCTTGGCGTATCGCCACTGGAGCCCTTGGCCGCAGCCTTGCGCGGCCTCGACGAACACCTGCAGGTGCAGATCGAGCCATTGCCAACGCTGCAATCGAGTGACGTGAGTGAATGGCTCGACGAACTCGACGCCACGCTGCCCGACAACGCCTGGCTGGGCGGGTGGTCCCTGGGCGGCATGCTCGCGTCGGAGCTGGCGGCGCGGCGCGGCGAACGTTGCTGCGGCTTGCTGACGTTGGCGAGCAACCCGTGTTTCGTCGCCCATGCCGGCTGGCCCAGCGCGATGCCGGCTGAGACATTCGATGCGTTTCTCGCCGGCTGCCATGCCGACTCCCAGGTCACCCTCAAACGCTTCGGCCTGCTGTGTGCAAAGGGTGCGCAAGACCCGCGCGGGCTCTCGCGTTTACTGGTCAGCGGCGCGCCGAATACGCCTTCCAGCGAATTGATGACCGGCCTTGAGTTGCTGGCTCAACTGGATACCCGCGAAGCTTTGCTCGGCTATCGCGGCCCACAGTTGCATCTGTTCGCAGGCTGGGATGGTCTGGTGCCCGCGCAGGCGGCTGGCGACCTGCTGGCGCTGCTCCCCGATGTAGAAATCGGCCTGATTGAACAGGCCGGTCACGCTTTTCTTCTGGAAGACCCTCACGGTGTAGCGGGGGCCATCCAGGCTTTTTTGCACGAGTGCGTTGATGACTGATTTATCCCACCCAACACTGCCGGGCGCCTTGCCGGACAAGCGCCAGGTGGCGGCGTCTTTCTCCCGTGCCGCCGCCAGTTACGACAGCGTGGCCGCGTTGCAGCGCGCCGTGGGCCACGAGCTGTTGGCTCGCCTGCCGACGGGCACCGCGCCGCAACGCTGGCTGGACCTGGGCTCGGGCACCGGTTTTTTCAGCCGCGTGCTGGGCGAGCGGTTGCCCGCCAGCCAGGGCGTGGCGGTGGATATTGCCGAAGGCATGCTCAACCACGCGCGGCCATTGGGCGGCGCCGAGCACTTTATTGCCGGTGATGCTGAACGCCTGCCGTTGCAGGGCAATAGTTGCGGGCTGATCTTCTCCAGCCTGGCGGTGCAGTGGTGTGCGAATTTCGACGCCGTGCTCAGCGAGGCTTATCGCGTGCTGCAACCCGGCGGGGTATTGGCGTTTGCGAGCTTGTGCGTGGGCACCCTGAGTGAGCTGCGCGAAAGCTGGCGGGCCGCGGACGGCCTGGTGCACGTCAATCGCTTCCGCACTTTTGAGGCTTATCAACAGCTGTGCGCCGCCAGCGGCTTGCGGGTGGTGAGCCTGGAGCGCCGGCCGCACGTGTTGCATTACCCGGATGTGCGCAGCCTGACCCATGAACTCAAAGCATTGGGCGCGCACAACCTCAACCCGGGCCGCCCGGGAGGGTTGACGGGGCGCGCAAGGATTGTTGCACTGGTGGACGCTTACGAGCAGTTCCGTCAGGCCCAAGGCCTGCCCGCCACCTACCAAGTGGTGTATGCCGTACTGGAGAAACCTCTATGAGCGCCGCTTACTTCATCACCGGTACCGACACCGATGTTGGCAAGACCACCATCGCCGCCGGCCTGCTGCACGCCGCAAGGCTTGCGGGTAAAAGCACCGCCGCTGGCAAGCCCGTGGCTTCGGGCTGCCAGGTCACCCCCAAAGGATTACGCAATGCCGACGCCTTGGCGCTGTTGGCTGAGTGTTCGTTGCCGTTGAGCTATGCCGAGGTCAACCCGGTGGCGTTCGAACCCGCGATTGCGCCGCACCTGGCGGCGCGGGAGGCGGGCGTGGCGTTGACGGTGCAATCGCTGTTGAAACCGATGCAGCAGATTCTGGCGCGGCAGGCGGATTTCACCTTGATTGAAGGCGCGGGCGGCTGGCGGGTGCCCCTGGCCGATCAGGACAACCTGTCGGACCTGGCCAAGGCGCTCAAGCTGCCGGTGATCCTGGTGGTGGGCGTGCGTCTGGGCTGTATCAGCCATGCGTTGCTCACCGCAGAAGCCATAGCGCGAGACGGTTTGCCGTTGGCAGGCTGGGTGGCGAATATCATCGACCCCAAGACCTCTCGTCTGGAAGAGAACCTCGCCACCCTGGCTGAGCGGTTACCGGCGCCTTGCCTTGGGCGCGTGCCGAAACTCAAGCAGGCCAGCGCCGAAGCCGTGGCCGAATACCTGGAACTGGACCTGCTTGACTGATTTTGGCTATCGCTAAGGCATTATGCCATTAGTGTTTTTGACGGGCGTTTTGCCGGGATGTCTGCTTCAATTCATGTTCACGATTCTCTAAAGGCAGGCTTACGCCATGGAAATCTCTGGAAGCAGCGCGTTTTATTCGGGGCTGAGCACGATTCAGGCCGGGCAGAACCGCGTCGACCAGGCGGCCGGTAAAATCACCGGCGCCGCGACCACCCAGCCCTCAGACGCACAAAGTGACCGTCTACAAGCCAACGACCGCGCCCAGCCATCCAACTCGGCGAGCAACATGGTTGAAATGGCCCAAGGCAAGTTTCAAGTCGAGCTGGGCGCTAAAGTCGCCAAGGCTTCGGACGAAATGCTGGGCACGCTGATCGACACCTACGCTTAAACCCCCTCTTTGCAGGTATGCCGGCGCTTCTGTGGGCACTGGCTTGCCTGCGCTAGCTTCTATTCGGTCCCCTTGGTACACCGCGGCGCCTGTATCGCAGGCAAGCCAGCTCTCTATTTGTCCTGCTTCTTCTGACTGATCTTCTACACCCCTCAATCATGTGGCGCCTTGCCGCAGGCGTTGCCGTGCCTGATGTTGATCCGCGTCATGACAAATGGCAGCGGGACGATGCTTGACAACCCCAGGTCGTAAACGTATGTTTCAAACACCTGTTTGACCGCCACAACGCATCCACGCGGTTGTTCATCCCAGATACATCAGCAGAGGTTTATCGCTATGCCTGACTACAAGGCCCCCTTGCGTGATATTCGCTTCGTTCGTGACGAACTGCTCGGTTATGAAGCGCACTATCAGAGCCTGCCGGCTTGCCAGGACGCTACCCCGGACATGGTTGACGCCATCCTCGAAGAAGGCGCCAAGTTCTGTGAGCAAGTGCTGGCACCGTTGAACCGCGTGGGCGACATCGAAGGCTGTACCTGGAGCGAGTCAGGCGTTAAGACCCCAACGGGTTTCAAAGAAGCCTACAAACAGTTCGTTGAAGGCGGCTGGCCAAGCCTGGCCCACGACGTGGAGCACGGCGGCCAAGGCCTGCCGGAGTCCCTGGGCCTCGCAGTCAGCGAAATGGTAGGTGCTGCCAACTGGTCGTGGGGCATGTACCCGGGCCTGTCGCACGGTGCGATGAACACCATCTCCGAGCACGGCACCCCTGAGCAGCAAAATGCCTACCTGACCAAACTGGTCTCGGGCGAGTGGACCGGCACTATGTGCCTGACCGAACCCCATTGCGGTACCGACCTGGGCATGTTGCGCACCAAGGCCGAGCCTCAGGCCGACGGTTCCTACAAAGTCTCCGGCACCAAGATCTTCATCTCGGCCGGTGAACACGACATGGCCGACAACATCGTCCACATCGTGCTGGCTCGCCTGCCGGACGCACCGGCTGGCACCAAAGGCATTTCGCTGTTTATCGTGCCCAAATTCCTGCCAAACGCAGACGGTTCGATTGGCGAGCGCAACGCGGTGTCCTGTGGTTCCCTGGAACACAAGATGGGCATCCACGGCAACGCCACCTGCGTGATGAACTTCGACGCGGCCACCGGTTTCCTGATAGGCCCGGCTAACAAAGGCCTGAACTGCATGTTCACCTTTATGAACACCGCGCGCCTGGGCACTGCCCTGCAGGGCTTGTCCCACGCCGAAATCGGTTTCCAGGGCGGCCTGAAATACGCTCGCGATCGCCTGCAAATGCGTTCGCTGACCGGCCCGAAAGCACCGGACAAAGCCGCTGACCCGATCATCGTGCACCCCGACGTGCGCCGCATGCTGCTGACCATGAAAGCCTTCGCCGAAGGCAACCGTGCGATGGTGTACTTCACCGCCAAGCAAGTGGACATCGTCAAATACGGTACCGACGACGAAGCGAAGAAGCAGGCCGATGCCCTGCTGGCCTTCATGACTCCGATCGCCAAGGCGTTCATGACCGAAGTCGGTTTTGAATCCGCCAACCACGGCGTGCAAATCTACGGCGGCCACGGCTTCATTGCCGAGTGGGGCATGGAACAGAACGTTCGCGACAGCCGCATTTCGATGCTGTACGAAGGCACCACCGGTATCCAGGCGCTGGACCTGCTCGGCCGTAAAGTGTTGATGACTCAAGGCGAGGCGCTCAAGGGCTTCACCAAGATCGTGCACAAGTTCTGCCAGGCCAACGAAGGCAACGAAGCGGTCAAAGAATTCGTCGCACCGCTGGCCGCACTGAACAAGGAATGGGGCGAGTTGACCATGAAGGTCGGCATGGCCGCGATGAAAGACCGTGAAGAAGTCGGCGCTGCTTCGGTGGATTACCTGATGTACTCCGGCTACGCGTGCCTGGCTTACTTCTGGGCCGACATGGCACGCCTGGCGGCCGAGAAACTGGCGGCCGGCACCACCGAAGAGGCGTTTTACACCGCCAAGCTGCAGACCGCGCGCTTCTACTTCCAGCGCATTCTGCCGCGTACCCGCACTCACGTTGCAACCATGCTGTCGGGCGCCAACAACCTGATGGACATGAAAGAAGAGAACTTCGACCTGGGCTACTAAGCCTCGGCGGGTTCATGAAAAAGCCGCCGCTCTTTCGGGAGCGGCGGCTTTTTTGTGGGGGTCAGCAACGCGGCGCTTAAGGTGTCGGGATAAAAGGCGCGCCGTCGCAGTAGGTGTTGCCCGGCAAAACGCCCCTGACTGGAATGTCCGTCGGTGGCGACTGAAGCAATTGCCCGGCGGCATTCTGCGTCGTGTAGCTGAGGTACATGATGCCCCTGCCGATCACCCGCATGGTGGCCGAATACTGCAGGTACACGGTTTGCCCGGTGGTGGAAGCCGAGGCAGCCCACACAATCGGGAACGTCAGTGGGGGCGCAATGGGGATTGAACCGTCATCCTGACGGCTCATTACGCACGTCAATGTTCCCGCCGTGTTGGCACGCAACAGCGCAGAGGGCGGGATAAATACACCGATAGACCGGTTTAGAAAGGTCAGGCTCGTAGGCTGTGGCGAGGCGCAGGTGAGATTGCCGCCGATAAGGTTAAGCACCTGCGGCTGCGCCAGCGTCATCAGCGGCGAGAAGTTCAGGATGATATTCCTGATAGGTCCCTCCACGAAGGTGGTCCCCCGGGTGATCCGGAATTTTATCTGGGTGGGCGTGTTGTTGCTGGCGGCGCCCGGAAGGATGGCCAGTAATTGCGCCGTCGTGATCACAAGGCGCAGCGGCAGTGGTTGGCCCACGTAAACCACAGGTGGCGCCAAGACGGTATTCGTGCCCACGACAACGGCCACAGCGTCGTTGATCTGCAAATTGGTGACACTGTCCAGCCAAACCTCCATCCCGCCTTGCCCGCTCAAGTCGATATCGGCCTGAGTCACCGTGTTGTCGGGCGCAATCGCCTGTGTCACGCGCGGAGCGGCAATGTTTGAAGGGGTCAGTTGCAGCGCGACCCGGAGTTCCAGAATCAACGAATCACGAGAGCGGTTGCCCAGTCGGTCCAGGAAGCGGTAGGTCAGTTGCATGAGGCCGTTGCCGCGTTCGCGAATCACGGAGGCCGGTATGGAGAGCACGCGCGGGGCCGGATAGTCGGGCAAGGTAACAGGGCCTGGAAGTGCAAACGGAAACTGCATGTGCCGGTCGGTAATGCCGTAGTAGGGAATGACCCTCAGCGCGACCTGGGTGTTGATCTCTGCGTGCTCGGGAATCCGGAAGACAACCGGGTCATTGCTGGCCAGATACTCTTCGGTAATCATCGCAGTCGCCAGGTTCAATGGCAGCAGCGGGGCCGGCGGTGTGATGGTCAGGTAACCAAAAGGTGGCGTTTTATGCACCCGCAGCGGCGTGCTGGCAGTGGCACACAGCACGTTGTCGCCGGCTTCCAGGATGTAGGTCAGCAGATAATCGCCCTCACTGCTCACGAAGCGGCGCGGCACTGGCATCTCAATGTCTGCTGTGGGGTAAGACGGCAACCGGAGGTACGCGATGACTTGGTGTTCATGCGGCGGGGGCAGTTCGGCGTACACCCGGATAGTGGGCTGGGCCCCGGCAGGCCCGGGCTGCGGCAACGCTGGAATCCGAATGCGCAGGTCACGTTCAGCCGTCGTCAGAGGCACCATGCCGCCCGTCCCGGGCAGAGCATCCACCACGATCAGGGGCGGCAGCGCGGGTATTGCGTTACGAATCAGGAACTGAGAGCTGGTGCTCACGAGTTCGGATACCAAGGTTTCCATGAGGGTCACTCCCATCGTGTTTAAGGGACACTCCCTGTCCCGAATACTCGCTGGGCGGTATTGAGTGGTACGCGCAAGTAAACATGCCAATTCCCTCGACGACTACTGTCATAACTGACAGTACGAGGTGGCCTGCGCATTGCATCCGCCTCTTTTATCGCGCAATGGCATGTAAAAAAAACCGCAGCGCAACACTCAGGGATTAGGCCGAGCGGCCGTTAAAGTGATGGCAATGTGATACACCTCACATTGAATGTGCTTAACTGTGCGCAGTGAAGGCACTGTGCCATCTTTTTGAGTGGGTCGGAGCTTTACCCTTGTCACGCGCGTCCGCTGTACGTTTCAGTCATTTCCTACCTTCACTGCTGTTACTGCTGGCGGGGCTGTCGGCTGCGTACGTGAAGGACCTCAATGTGTTCTTCACCTCGCTTTTCAACGTGCTGCCGACCTTGGTGCTGCTGCTGGGCGGCTCGTATTGCGCGGTGTATCGGCGCCAGCGTGAACTGTTTCTGATGATCACGGTGTACGTCGTTTATTTCCTGTTGGACACCCAGACCGATTACTACCGCGACAATGGCCGAGTCCGGGAAGACGCAGCGGTGGTGTTTCATCTGTGCTGCCTGTTGCTGCCGTTATTGTTCAGCATCTACGCGCTGTGGCAGGAAAAAACCCACCTGTTTCGCGATTTCGTGGCCCGTTGCGCCGTGCTCATCGCAGTCGGCAGCGTGGCCCTGGCGCTTGAGCAAAGCTTCCCGCAAGCCCTGTTGAGCTGGCTGGCGGAGATTCGCTGGCCGGCCTTGCACGGCAGCTGGATGAGCCTGATCCAGTTGTCGTACCCCATGTTCCTGATTGGATTTGTCACCCTGGCGGCGCAGTACTGGTATCAGCCGCGCCCGTTGCATGCCGCGCAACTGGTTGGCTTGCTCGGGCTGTTCTGGATGTTGCCGCAGACCTTTATCCTGCCCTTTACCCTGAACATCATGTGCAGCCAGGTGATGCTGATGATCGCCGCGGGCGTGGCGCATGAGGCGTATCAAATGGCCTTCCGTGACGAACTGACCGGCTTGCCGGGCCGCCGCGCGCTCAACGAACGCATGCAGCGCCTGGGGCGCAACTATGTGCTGGCGATGAGTGACGTCGATCACTTCAAGCGTTTCAACGACACCCACGGTCATGACGTCGGCGACCAGGTATTGCGCCTGGTCGCCAGCAAGCTCTCCAAGGTCAATGGCGGCGGGCGTGCCTACCGCTACGGCGGTGAAGAGTTTGCGGTGGTCTTCGCCGGCAAGACGCTGGATGAGTGCATGCCGCACCTCGAAGAAATTCGCGAGATCATCGCCCACTACGACATCAAGCTGCGCAACCCCGACCGCCCTCATGACGACCAGCAGGGCCGCCAACGCCGCGCGGGCAGCGGCGCGTCGAGTGTGTCGGTAACCGTCAGCATCGGTGTGGCCGAGCGCCAGGCCGAACAGCGCACCCCGGAAGAAGTGCTCAAATCCGCCGACGAGGCGCTTTATGCTGCCAAGGGCGCCGGGCGTAACTGCGTGGTCGCGGCGGGGCAAACCCGGCGTGGCGCGGTGCGCATGGCGAGTGCTGCCGGTTGAGTGATGGCGACGTATTCAGCGGTTCTACAGTGATTGTCCGAGACCGTGGCCGGCAGTAGGTTTAAACTATCTGCTGCCGGAGACATCGCCATGCCTGAGTACAAAGCTCCCCTGCGCGACATGCGCTTTCTGATCGACAACGTGTTTGATTTCCACGGCCACTACGCGGCCCTCGGCGCCACAGACGCCAGCCCGGATATGGTCAGTGCGATCCTCGAAGAAGGCGCCAAATTCTGCGAAAACGTGCTTGCGCCGCTTAATCGCAGCGGCGATGAGGAAGGCTGCCATTTCGACAATGGCGTGGTCACCACACCCAAGGGCTTCAAGCAAGCTTTCGCCCAGTACGTGGAAGGCGGCTGGCACGGCGTGGCAGCGGACCCCGCCTACGGTGGGCAAGGCTTGCCGCACTCGCTGGGGCTGGTGTTGAGCGAAATGATCGGCTCCAGCAACACGTCCTGGGGCATGTACCCGGGGCTGACCCATGGCGCAATGTCGGCGATCCACGCCCATGGCACCGAGGAGCAGAAAGCCACCTACCTGACCAAACTCACCGCTGGCGAATGGACCGGCACCATGTGCCTGACCGAAGCCCACTGCGGCACCGACCTGGGGCTGATCAAGACCCGCGCTGTGCCCCAGGCCGACGGCAGTTATGCGGTCACCGGCAGCAAGATCTTCATCTCGGCCGGCGAGCATGACCTGAGTGCGAACATCATCCACTTGGTGCTGGCCAAACTGCCGGATGCGCCGGCGGGCACCAAAGGTATCTCGCTGTTTATCGTGCCCAAGTTCCATGCCGACTCGGGTGAGCGCAACGCGGTGCACTGCGGCTCCATCGAGCACAAGATGGGCATCAAGGCCTCGGCCACGTGCGTGCTCAACTTCGACGGTGCCAAGGGGTTTCTGATTGGTGAGGCGAATAAAGGCCTCAACTGCATGTTCACCATGATGAACCACGCACGGCTGGGGACTGGCATGCAGGGCCTGTGCAATGGCGAGGCGAGCTTTCAGGGCGCGGTCAAATACGCCAATGATCGCCTGCAAATGCGCTCGCTGACCGGCGCCAAAGCCCCGGAAAAGGCCGCCGACCCCATCATCGTGCACGCTGATGTACGCCGCATGTTGCTGACCATGAAAGCCTTCAACGAAGGCAACCGCGCGCTGGCGTATTTCACCGCGCAATTGCTCGACACCGCGCACCTGAGCAACGACGCGGGCCAGCGCCAGGAGGCTGAAGACCTGTTGGCGTTTCTCACGCCGATCTGCAAAGCCTTTATGACCGACACGGGCCTGGAGGTGACCAACCACGGCATGCAGGTATTCGGCGGTCACGGCTATATTCGCGAATGGGGCATGGAACAGCTGGCACGCGATGCGCGGATCGCGCCGATCTATGAAGGCACCAATGGCATCCAGGCGCTCGACCTGCTGGGGCGCAAGGTGTTGGGTAGCCAGGGCAAGCTGCTGCGTGGTTTTACCAAAATCGTGCATAAATTCTGCGCGGCAAATGCCGAGCACCCGCAGCTCAAGGCCCATGTGGCGCAACTCGATCAACTGAACCAGCAATGGGGCGAGCTGACAATGAAGGTCGGCATGGCCGCCATGAAAAACCCCGACGAAGTGGGCGCGGCGGCTGTGGATTACTTGATGTACAGCGGTTACGTGATCCTGGCCTACCTGTGGTTGCGTATGGCCATCGCGGCTCAAGCACACGACGACACCGAGTTTGCCCAGGCTAAGTTGGCGACCTGCGACTTCTACTTCAAGCGTTTGCTGCCGCGCACGGCCACGCACCGGGCCGCGGTGGAGGCGGGCAGCGAGTGCCTGATGAGCCTGCCTGCTCAGTTGTTTGCACTGTAGGCGGCTGATTGTTCTGCAGGTAACTGCGTGCGGGCTTGTGTGGGAGCAGGCAAGCCAGCTCCTGCATTAGATCTGTGCGTGACTTATAAATACTTAATAGTCACGAACGGACCCTATGTGTCTGAAAAGTTGTTCGGGTACACTCGGAGCCTGTAAAACCGATCCTACCGACTTACTTTTCACGTTCTCACGAGGTTTGCCATGGCTGATTACAAAGCGCCGCTGCGTGATATGCGCTTCGTCCTCAACGAAGTCTTTGAGGTCGCCACGACTTGGGCCCAATTGCCGGCATTGGCAGACACCGTGGATGCCGAAACCGTCGAGGCGATCCTTGAGGAAGCCGGCAAGGTCACCGCCAAATCCATCGCACCGCTGAGCCGCAATGGCGACGAGCAAGGCTGCCGTTGGGCCGATACCGTGGTCAACACGCCGGATGGTTTCCCCCAGGCCTACAAAACCTACGCCGAAGGTGGCTGGGTGGGTGTAGGCGGCGACCCTGTCTTTGGCGGCATGGGCATGCCCAAGGCGGTGTCGGCCCAGGTCGAGGAAATGATCAACTCGTCGAGCCTGGCGTTCGGCCTGTACCCGATGCTGACCTCTGGCGCCTGTGTGTCGATCAACACTCACGCCAGTGAAGCACTCAAGGCCACCTACTTGCCGAAGATGTATTCCGGCGAGTGGGCCGGCTCCATGTGCCTGACTGAAGCACACGCGGGCACCGACCTGGGAATTATCCGCACCAAGGCTGAGCCGCAGGCGGACGGTTCCTACACCATCAGCGGCACCAAGATCTTTATCACCGGTGGCGAACACGACCTCACCGAAAACATTATCCATCTGGTGCTTGCCAAGCTGCCGGATGCGCCGGCCGGTCCCAAAGGCATCTCGCTGTTCCTGGTCCCCAAGTTCATGGTCAATGCCGACGGCAGCCTGGGCGCGCGTAACCCGGTGAGCTGTGGCTCGATCGAACACAAGATGGGCATTCAGGCGTCTGCGACCTGCGTGATGAACTTCGACGAAGCCGTGGGTTACCTGGTGGGCGAGCCGAACCGTGGGTTGGCGGCAATGTTCACCATGATGAATTACGAGCGTCTGGGGGTGGGTATCCAGGGGCTGGCATCCGGCGAGCGCTCTTATCAGAACGCGATCGAATATGCGCGTGATCGCCTGCAAAGCCGTGCACCGACCGGCGCCCAGGCTAAAGACAAGGTGGCCGACCCGATCATCGTGCATCCGGACGTGCGCCGTATGCTGCTGACCATGAAGGCTGCGAATGAAGGCGGTCGCGCGTTCTCCACGTACGTGGCAACGCAATTGGACATCGCCAAGTTCAGCGAGGACGCCGCCGCCCGTGAGCGTGCGGACAATCTGGTGGCACTGTTGACGCCCGTCGCCAAGGCGTTCCTCAGCGACCTGGGCCTGGAAACCACCGTGCTCGGTCAGCAAGTGTTTGGCGGCCACGGCTACATTCGCGAGTGGGGCCAGGAGCAACTGGTGCGTGATGTGCGCATCACTCAGATCTACGAAGGCACCAATGGCATTCAGGCGCTGGACTTGATGGGCCGCAAGATTGTCGGCAGCAACGGCGCGTTCTATACCTTGTTCGCTGACGAGATCCGTCAGTTCATTGCCACCGCGGGCGCCCAACTGGGTGAGTTCACCCGTCCGCTGAGCGCGGCGGTGGACAACCTGGATGAGTTGACCGCCTGGGTGCTGGACCGCGCCAAGACCAACCCGAATGAAATCGGTGCAGCGTCGGTGGAATACCTGCACGCCTTTGGCTACATGGCGTACGCCTATATGTGGGCCCGCATGGCGAAGGCTGCGTGGGGCAAAGAGTCGGAGGAAGACTTCTACGCGAGCAAGCTGGGCACGGCGCGTTTCTACTTTGCGCGCCTGCTGCCGCGTATCCATTCGCTGAGTGCGTCGGTGAAAGCCGGTAGCGAATCACTGTTTTTGCTGGATGAGGCACTGTTCTAAGGGCTTGGAGGGCGTGTAAGCATTCTCTTACATGACGTGCTGCTATTCGTCCTCTATCGCCAAATTGGATCCACGGATAATCTACTTCACATGGACGTCGCGCAGGAAGCGCAAAGCAACAACACGGACACGTAGGATTCTGCCAGGACGGCGGAGTGAAATGGATGTCAGGGAAACAGTCTGCAAAACCCCGCTTCGGCGGGGTTTTCTTTTGCCCGCGAAAAAGTCAGGCAGGCGCCTGCGGGGCATTCATCACGTCTTCCAGCAGCGTGCGCAATAACGCCACCGTTGCTTGCTGGCGCTGTACATCGCGGCACACCAGGCCCACTTTCAGCGCCACCCTGGGCTCGCTCAAGGGTTTCCACAGCAGCGCCTTGCTGTTGTGCTCATCCTGGGAGCGCCCGGGCAGTACCGTGGCCAGTTTGGTATGGGGCAGGCTGTCGAGAATCCCGACCATGGTATTCAGTTCGGCCTGCACCTGTGGGCGGCGCCCGAGGTTGGCGAGCTGGCCCTGCCAGATCTGCCGCACCTGAAACTCCTCTCCCAGTAGCAGCATCGGTAATTCGGCCGCCTGCTTCAGCGAAACCTTCTTGAATTCGCGCAGGGGATGGTCTTCGGGGATTACCACCTTCAATTCGTCTTCATACAACAGCACGCCGTGCAGCCCTGGCTGGCGCGGCGGCAGGTAGCTGATGCCGATGTCCAGCGAGCCATTGAGCAAGCGCCGTTCAATCTCCAGGCCGGTCAATTCGTAGATCTGCACCACCAGATGCGGCTGGGCCTTGCGCACGCGCTCAAGCATTTGCGGGACCAGGCTGGTGTGCACCGTTTGTAGCACGCCGATGGCCAGAGTGCGCATGGCCTGGCCCTTGAAGTTGCGCAAGGCTTCGACGGCTTGTTGCATACCGTCGAGCAGCGGCAATGCGTGGTTGTACAAGGTATGCGCGGCCAGCGTCGGCAGCAGGCGCTTGCTGCTGCGCTCGAACAGGCTCACATCCAGGTTCTGCTCCAGTTGGCGAATCTGTTGCGACAGGGCTGGTTGTGAGATCGACAGACGCTCCGCAGCGCGGCCCACATGGCCTTCCTCATACACCGCGACGAAATAACGCAGTTGCTTGAAATCCATAAGACTTACTTATCGAAAAAGCTGGAAAATCGAAATGGCCGGTGGGCCCCGAGACGCCTAGTCTAGCGCCTATTCGCAAGGCTTACAGGGCCGGATCTGGCAATGAATAGCGTTTATGTTGATGGCGTTTACATAGGCAAGACAAAAAACCTCAAGGCAGTCTTTGTAGAGGATTACGACCAAGGTCAGGTTGCCATCGGGGGTGAGGTGTGAATCTGTTTCGCCGCCCTGCACCAAGTCTGGACGATCTGATCCTCGACGCGCCGCACGAGGATCTGCCCAGCGATGCCCTGATGCCCACCGTTGCAAGGCCTGCGCAGGTCTTCGTGCGCGGCCAGGGCTCCTGGCTCTGGGACAGCGAAGACCGTGCGTACCTTGATTTCAGTCAGGGCAGCGCCGCCAACAGCCTGGGCCACAGCCCGCAGGTGCTGGTCAAGGCCCTCGCCGATCAGACTCAGGCGCTGATCAACCCCGGCAATGGCTTGCACAATCGCCCCCAACTGAACCTTGTCGACCGGTTGTGCCATCACACGGGCAGTGATCAGGGATACCTGCTTAATAGCGGCGCTGAAGCCTGCGAAGCTGCGATCAAGCTGGCGCGTAAATGGGGCCAACAGCACCGCGGCGGCGCGTACCACATCATCAGCGCCAGCACCGGTTGCCATGGCCGCAGTTTCGCGGCGATGGCGGCTTCGACGGGGGCGGGTGGCAACCGTTTTGAACCGCAATTGCCGGGTTTCAGCCATGTGCCTTTCAACGACCTGCCTGCGTTGCACGCGGCGGTGGATGCGCAGACCGTGGCCATCATGCTGGAGCCGATTCAGGGCGCAGCCGGCGTTATCCCCGCCACCGAGCACTACCTCAAAGGTGTTGAACGCCTGTGCCGCGAGCTGGGAATCCTGCTGATTCTCGATGAAGTGCACACCGGGATCGGCCGTTGCGGCACCTTGCTCGTCGAACAACAGTACGGCGTGCGCGCCGACATCATCACCCTTGGCAAAGGCCTGGGCGGCGGCGTGCCGTTGGCGGCCCTGCTGGCGCGCGGCAAGGCCTGTTGCTTCGAGGTGGGCGAGCTGGATGGCACCCACCATGGCAACGCGTTGATGGCAGCGGCCGGAGAGGCGGTACTGAAGACGGTGGTGGAGGAGGGCTTTCTGGAGCAGGTGCGCGAGTCCGGCCTTTACCTTGGCGAAGGCCTTGCCCGCCTGGCTTATCGCTACGACCACGGTCAATTGCGCGGCCATGGCCTGATGTGGGGCCTGACGTTGTCGGATGATTCTGCAGATGCCGTCGTAAAAGCAGCATTGCACGAAGGATTGATCCTTAACGCCCCGCAACCCAACTGCCTGCGCTTCACCCCAGCCTTGACGGTCAGCAAAAGCAATATCGACGAAATGCTTCTGCGCCTGGCTCGCGCCTTCTCCCGAGTGCGCACCGCGCAGTTGCAATGCCGCAAGGGCATCGCCGTTTAACCCACATTCCAGAACCGTCTCGCGGCCTACGCGGCGCCCTCAGCCTGATTCTTTTGGCTGGGGGCGTTTTTTTGTCTGCGCACTTCAAGGTGGCCCAGTGCCAGATCCCACTGAACCCTCACGAATGCTCAAGGTCGATTAGCTACACGGCTCACACGAGCCGACTTTCTGGAGCTGACCCATGGACATCATTCGCATCATCATCGCCATTCTGCTGCCGCCACTGGGTGTGTTCCTGCAAGTGGGTTTCGCCGGCGCGTTCTGGCTGAACATCCTGCTGACCCTGTGCGGTTACTTCCCGGGCATCATCCACGCCGTGTACATCATCGCCAAACGCTAAAACCGTCAGCCTTTTGCAATGAGCCGCGAGTTGCGCTCGTTGCGAAAGGCCAATTGCTCGATGGTTTGGGTGGCGTGCTCGGCTTCTTCCCGCGCTTGCAGGATGATGCCGTGCTGCTCGGACTTGCTGCACACCGGGTCGGCGTTGCTCGCGTCCCCCGTGAGCATGAACGCCTGGCAGCGGCAGCCGCCGAAGTCCTTTTCCTTTTCATCGCATGAACGGCACGGCTCGGGCATCCAGTCGTAGCCGCGAAAGCGGTTGAAACCAAACGAGTCGTACCAGATGTGCTGCATGCTGTGGTCGCGCACGTTGGGAAATTGCACCGGCATTTGTCGGGCACCGTGGCAGGGCAGGGCAGTGCCGTCCGGCGTTACTGTAAGAAAGATACTGCCCCAGCCGTTCATGCAGGCTTTTGGGCGTTCTTCGTAGTAGTCCGGTGTAACGAAGATCAGCTTGCACGGGTGACCTTGGGCTTCGAGCTTGGTCCGGTATTCGTTGGTGATGCGTTCGGCGCGCACCAGCTGTTCTTTGGTCGGCAACAACCCCACACGATTGAGCTGCGCCCAACCGTAGAACTGGCAGGTAGCAAGCTCGACGAAGTCTGCTTCCAGTGCGATGCACAGTTCGATGATGCGGTCGATCTTGTCGATATTGTGCCGATGCGTGACGAAGTTCAGCACCATCGGATAGCCATGCGCCTTCACCGCGCGGGCCATTTCCAGCTTTTGCGCGAAGGCTTTTTTCGACCCGGCCAGCAGGTTGTTCACTTGCTCGTCGCTGGCTTGGAAGCTGATCTGGATATGGTCCAGGCCGGCTTTCTTGAAGTCGCTGATTTTCTGCTCGGTGAGGCCGATGCCGGAGGTGATCAGGTTGGTGTAGAAGCCCAGCTTGCGCGCTTCGGCAATCAGTTCGGCGAGGTCCTGGCGTACCAGCGGTTCACCGCCGGAGAACCCCAGTTGTGCCGCGCCCATCTCCCGGGCTTCGCGAAACACTTTGATCCATTGCTCAGTGCTCAGCTCCTTGCCCTGCTCGGCGAAATCCAGCGGATTTGAGCAGTACGGGCATTGCAACGGGCAACGGTAAGTCAGCTCGGCGAGCAGCCACAGCGGCAGGCCAACAGGTGGCTTTTCAGGCAAGTTCGATCCAGTGCTCAGCACGGGCGACCTCCATGAAATCCTCGATGTCTTGACCGAGTTCAGGTACGCCGGGGAATTGTTTATCCAGCTCAGCGATGATGGCAGCCACGTCGCGTTCACCATCGATCAGACCACCGATCAACGCGGCGCTGTCGTTGAGCTTGATCATGCCTTCGGGGTAGAGCAATACGTGGCCTTTTTGCGCGGGCTCGTACTGGTAGCGATAGCCCTGGCGCCAGGTCGGTGTTCTGCTGCGATCAAAGCTCATAGGGTGATCCCTTTATGCCATACACGCTGATCAGTCACGCTGTGATACGGCGGGCGGTTCAGTTCGTAGGCCATGCTCATGGCATCCAGCATGCTCCACAAAATGTCGAGTTTGAACTGGAGAATCTCCAGCATGCGCTCCTGACCTTCGCGAGTGGTGTAGTGCTGCAACGTGATCGCCAAACCGTGCTCCACATCGCGACGGGCCTGGCCCAGGCGAGTGCGGAAATACTCATAACCGGTTGGGTCGATCCACGGATAGTGCTGCGGCCAGCTGTCGAGGCGCGACTGGTGGATCTGCGGCGCGAACAGCTCGGTCAACGAGCTGCTGGCGGCTTCTTGCCAACTGGCGCGGCGGGCAAAGTTGACGTAGGCATCCACGGCAAAACGCACGCCGGGCAGCACCAGTTCCTGGGACCGCAGCTGGTCCGGGTCCAGACCAACGGCCTGGCCCAGACGCAGCCAGGCTTCAATGCCGCCGTCTTCGCCGGGGGCACCGTCGTGGTCGAGCAGGCGCTGGATCCATTCGCGACGGATTTCACGGTCCGGGCAATTGGCCAGGATCGCGGCGTCTTTCAGCGGGATATTCACCTGATAGTAGAAGCGGTTGGCGACCCAACCCTGGATCTGCTCGCGGGTGGCGCGGCCTTCATACATCGCCACGTGGTACGGGTGATGGATATGGTAAAAGGCGCCCTTGGCACGCAAGGCATGCTCGAACTCGGCGGGCGTCAGCGGTGTGTCAGTCATGTGGTCTGCTCCTACAATTCAATGCTCATGCCGTCGTAAGCCACTTCGACGTTACGCCGTGCCAGCTCGGCGCGTTCGGGGGAGTCTTCATCGAGGATCGGGTTGGTGTTGTTGATGTGGATCAGCACCTTGCGCTGCTCGGGCAACTGCTCCAGCACTTCGAGCATGCCGCCGGGGCCGTTCTGAGCCAGGTGGCCCATCTCGCGACCGGTGCGGGTGCCGACGCCACGGCGCTGCATTTCATCGTCGTCCCACATCGTGCCATCCACCAGCAAGCAATCGCTGCCGGCCATGATCTCCAGCAATGGCGCGTCGACCTTGCCCAGCCCAGGGGCATAAAACAGTTTGCCGCCGGTGCGCAGGTCTTCGACGATCAGGCCGATGTTGTCGCCTGGGTGCGGGTCGAAGCGGTGCGGCGAGTAGGGCGGCGCGGCGCTGCGCAACGGCAGCGGCGTGAAACGCAGGTTGGGGCAGGCCGGGATGGTGAAGCTGGCGTCCAGCTCGATGCGGTTCCAGGCCAGGCCGCCGTTCCAGTGCGTGAGCATGGTGAACAGCGGGAAACCGGTACTCAAATCTTCATGGACCATGTCGGTGCACCACACCTGGTGCGGGCAGCCTTCGCGCAGGCTCAACAGGCCGGTGGTGTGGTCGATCTGGCTGTCCATCAGGATGATCGCGCTGATACCGGTATCGCGCAGCGCGCGGCCGGGTTGCATCGGGGCGAAGCCTTGCAGTTGCGCGCGGATATCCGGCGAAGCGTTGCACAGTACCCAATTCACGCCATCGTCGGAGATCGCGATGGACGACTGAGTGCGCGCCTGGGCCCGCAGGCTGCCGTCACGAAAACCTGCGCAGTTCACGCAGTTGCAGTTCCACTGCGGGAAGCCACCGCCGGCGGCGGAACCTAGAATCTGGACAAACATGATTGCTCCATCACGCAAAGCTCAAAACAAAAACGCCCCGGGCGAACCGAGGCGTTGTATTACTCAGCCAATCAACGGCTGGCGAAGTACATGGTGACTTCGAAACCGATACGCAGATCAGTGTAAGCAGGCTTGGACCAGGTCATATTCATACTCCTACGAAGGGATGGGACGTTCACTACTCATACATATAGTCCACCTCCAATCGGAGATGTTCAGAGGTGTGCGTATGAATGTTACGCAATTCTTTTCAAGTTAGCGCTGTCTTGGTGGCAAAAGCCTTTTGCAGGGCCAGCAATGATCAGCCTGCCGTTTGCCAGGAACCGTCGATGGGCGGGCCGTTAGCCACACAGCGCCAACCGCCTGCAGCGTCATTGAGCTGTCCTGCGGCACGTTGCAGATCCTCGCGCGTGCAGGTTTGGATCAGCTGCTGAAGCGGCGCCAGATAACCCGACGAATGGCCAGCCAACTGCGCCTGCCAGAGCAGCTCGGCGGCTTGGGCAATCGGTAATGCCTGGGCCGTGAATTGCTCTGCCAGGGTTTGGTTGCCCAGTTCGGCGCTGTTGTCGATCAACGCCGGAAGCTGCGCCAGGAAGGTCTTCACGTGCTCGAAGATCCCGGCCAAGGAAACGCTTGGGGATTGCACGCCAAACAGCAGGCCGGTTTGCCCGTTGATCTGTCGGATGCCGCTGAACACGGCGTAGCCGACTTGCAGTTCGACCCGCAGTTTTTGGTAAAACGGCCCCTCAAGCAGATGCCCGAGCAGTCGCCATGCCGCTTCATCGGCCAGGGATTGGCTTGGCGTTGGGCAAAACAGCAGCAACGCGGCTTCGCGGGCGTCGGTGTTCACTTCGTGCCAGAGTCGCTGGTCGTCGAGGCTTTTCGGCGTATGTTCGAAGCTTGCCGGCTGGCCTGGCAATCGCGTGGCTGCGGTTTTGATCGCCGCTTCACTGGCGGCGGGCAAACCTGTTCCCAGGCCCTGCCAGCGTGCGGTGGTCCATGATGCTGGCGTCTCGCCGGCCCCGGAAGCGATGCCGGCACAGCAGGCAGGCAACGCCTTGAGCAGTTCCCGAATGGCAATCATCGGTGTTTGTGCGGGTGACGACAGCGGCCCACCGGACTGGCTCAGGTTAAGCGCCAGCGCCTCGACCATAGCCGCGATTGGTTGGTGAAGGCCGACTATTTTCACCCGCCAGTCATTGGCGAGGGTTTCGAAGGCCAATTCGACGCCCGCCTGACGCGCCTGCTCACGCAACGGCTGCAACGCATTTTCCAGGCCTGCGGGTACCAACGAATCAAAGCGCCATTGCAGGTACAGCGCGCCTTCATCGGCGCTATCCGCCAAGGCCTGGCTGAAAGTCAGCGCCGCCACTTCCCGTCGTCCCCGCGAGCGATCCTGGGCGAACGTGCGCAAGCCACGGTGGGCGCTGGTCTGGCCGCGAATCAGGCCGGCGCGCTCTTGCTTGACCGCTGGGCGCAGAAAGGGGTTATTGGGCGGCAACTGCCAAGCGTGCTCGGAGGGCGGCAGGTGCAGTGACTCGAGCAGGTTCTTCAGGGCCGCCACGCCCTGTTCCGATAGAGCCTCGCTGTCGTTCCGAGCCAGGGCCAGGGCGCCCTGGATTTGCTGCTGGCGAGCGTTCAGCAAGGCGAACTCTTCTCGCAACGGCGTCCAGTCGCTCTGTGCGAAAAAGCTCAGCCAGTCGTGCAATAGCGTTTCGATCTGAGTAGCTGACCCGTCTTGAGCGATGAGGGAAAAGTCGATATCCAGCAACGCTTGCCCGGCGAAGTGATACAGCACGGACGCGCGCAGTGCGTGGGCCAGGTTTCGCGTCCGCAGCTCGGCCAGTAACCCGCCGGGCGCTGAGGCGTTCAGCCAGGTGCAGAGAAAATCCAGCGCTTCGCGGGGCACGTCACAGGCAATGACGTGGTGCCGATGATTATCGGCGGTGTATTGGTAACTCACGGCTTGATCGGGCAACAGCGCAGGCGGCTCGGCCTGTGGGTGCAAAGGCCCGCAGGCCAATGCCTCGCTGAATCGCTGCGCCAAGGCTTGCAGCTCGTCCAGCGGCTGCGGGCCGGCCAGGCTCAACGTCATCTGCCCGCTCTGATAGAAGTGCGTGTGAAATGCGCGCAGTGCTTGCTGAAAAGCCTCACGCTCCACCGGCAGGCTGTCTCGGTTGCCGGCGTGAAAGCCGCGCAGTGGGTGATTGGCGGCCAAGCCCTCCAGCAGCGCAACCTGCTGCTGAGCCTGGGCATCCTGGGACCATGCAACAAACTCTGCGTGCAACACTTCGCGCTCACGCAACTGGTCTTCAATTGCCAGGCGCGGGTGGGCCAACATATCCGCAAGGCGCTCCAGCCCGTCGGCAAAGGTCGCCAGCGGCAATTCAAAGAAAAAGTCCGTCGTACGCTCCTGGGTACTCGCGTTGACCTGCCCGCCATGGCGCTGCACGTAGGCCATCAGCCCTTCATGTGCAGGAAAACGCTGTGTGCCGAGAAACAACAAATGCTCAAGAAAGTGCGCCAGACCCGGCCAGGCCAAGGGCACGTCATGACTGCCGGCAGCCACGCGCAGCACCGCAGCGCAACGCTTCAGACGTGGCGCATGGCGCAGGGAAACCCGCAGGCCATTGGCCAGGGTCAGGTGAAGGTGATGAGGGTGGGCCGGCGCAGGCATGGGCACTTCCGAAACGTAGGAGGTGGCCATGTTATCAAACCGCTGACGAACCGGCTGGGTCAGGGCTTGTGCAGTGCGCCGTACAGCTCGGGGCGGCGGTCTTGCAGGTAGTGGTTGGCGGCGCGGGTGTCGAGGATGGACTGGCGGTCCAGCACACCGACGATCAACGTCTCATCCAGCCCGGCCTGGGCGATGCGCTGGCCGTTCGGCGCGGCGATGCTGCTTTGCCCGCAATACTGAATCTCGCCTTCCTGCCCGCAGTAGTTGGCGTAGGCCACATAACACTGGTTTTCAAAGGCCCGCGCCCGCACGGTGACGTCGGCGATAAAGTCGAACGGCACCATATTGGCAGTCGGCACCAGGATCAGCTCGGCACCGGCCAGCGCCAGGCGACGGGTATTTTCCGGAAATTCCAGGTCGTAGCAGATCAAGAAGCCAAGCTTCCAGCCGTTCAATTCCACCACCGGGAAATCATCTTCCCCGGCACTGAACATCGAGTGGTCCAGGTCGCCAAACAAGTGGGTCTTGCGGTAGTTGCACAGGCGCTGGCCGTGGGCGTCGATCAACTGCACGGCGTTGTAGATCTGCCCGTCCTCGGCCCGCTCCGGGTAGCCGTACAGAATCGCCAGCCCGGCGCTTTTGGCCAGTGTGGCAATCGCTTGCGCAGATGGCCCATCCTGAGGTTCGGCAAGGGCGCCGACCGCTTCGGCGCCGATGTTGTAGCCGCTGAGAAACATCTCCGGCAGCACCAGCACATCGGCATCCGAGGCCTCATGCGCCAGTTGGTGCAGGCGCTTGAGGTTACCGGCCACATCCAGTGGCAGCGGCGGGCATTGGTACAGGGCAACGCGCATGCTCAACTCCTTAATCGGCCAGGGCGATCGGGCCGATTTCGTCAAAGACATCACCTGGCCCTGGGTTCTCGGGATGCGTGCTGCCGCCGAAGTGGGTCATGATGCCCCACACCGCGTTCAGCGAGGTTTGCACCGCGCCTTCGACCCAGGCAGGCGTCCAGGACACGTCGTCACCGGCGATGAAAATCCCGCGTTGTTCGGCGGGCATGTCCTTCTGCATGAAGTGCGCATACATCCGCTGGTTGTAACGATAGTGGCCGGGCAACGCGCCCTTGAAAGCCCCAAGGAAATGCGGGTCGGCTTCCCACGACACGGTGATCGGGTCGCCGATGATGCGCGCCTTGATGTCGACTTTCGGGTAAATCTTTTTCAACGCATCCAGGGCCAGCTTCACGCGCTTATCGATGGGCTGCGGGAGCATTTTCAGCGCGTCGCTCATCCACGAATACGACAGGCAAATCACGCCGGGCTTGTCGTCGCCGTTGTCGAACAGGTAGGTACCACGGGTCAGGCGATCGGTGAGCGTCATGCTCATCAGGTCGCGACCGGTTTCCGGGTCTTTGTCTTTCCAGAACGGGCGGTCGACCATCACGAAGGTTTTCGACGATTGCATGTAGCGTGTGCGGTCCAGGGCCATCCACATTTTCTGCGAGAACAGGGTTTCGTCGCATTCGATTTGGGTCGTCAACAGCCAGCTTTGGCAGGTGGTCAGCACGGCGGCGTATTCACGGGTGTCGCCGTAGTTGTCGGTCACGGCGAAGCGGCCATCGGCGGCGTGGGCTATGCGGCTCACACCGGCCCGCGGCGCGCCGCGATGCAACGAGCTGAGGCTGGTGCCGGCCGGCCAGTGCGCACAACGCTCGGGTACGTGGCGCCAGATGCCCATGGGCACTTGCGCCACGCCGCCGACCACCAGGTGCTGGTGGTCATCGCAGTTAGTCATCACTACGCGGAAGATTTCCAGCATCGAGTTGGGGAAATCCGAGTCCCAGCCACCCGTGCCGAAACCTACCTGGCCAAACACTTCGCGGTGCGCGAACGAGAGTTTGGCAAAGGCCTTGGATGTGGCGACGAAGTCATAGAAGGTGCGGTCGTCCCACAGCGGCACCAGCTTGTTCCACAGCGCTTTGAGGCGCGGCACGTCGCGGTCGCGGATGGCTTGCTGGATGTCACCGAACTGCGAACCGGCTTCCAATGCATCGGCCCAGGCGTCGGCAACTTCCTGGAACAGCACCGGCAAGTCGGAGAGTTTTTGTGCGTAGTGGGTCTGGCCTTCCAGATCGATCACCGTGCTCCCGGAGGCCGGCGTCAGCGGGTTGGGGAAGGGTTTGGTCTCTAGGCCCAGCTTGTCCACATAGTGATAGAACGCGGTCGACGACACCGGAAAACGCATGCCGCCCAACTCGGCGATGATGCCCTCGGCGCCTTCAAACGCTTGGGAACGCAAGCGGCCGCCCATTTTCGAGGCCTCGTACACCACTGGCTTGAGGCCCAGCTTCATCAGCTCGTAAGCGGCCACAAGACCCGCGATCCCCGCACCGACAATCGCCACTTCAGCGCCATGGTTGGCGGCCGGGATACTGCCCAGGCCGGCCGGATGCTCAATCCAGTCATCAAAGGCAAACGGAAAGTCCGGGCCGAAGATGGTGATGGGTTTTTTACCGTCGGCGGGGTGGCGATGGGTCTTGCTGATGGTGCTGGACGGAATGCTCATGGCTGACCTTACTGGCGACTCGGCGGGATGTGGCCCGTTGAGTATAGGAAAAGATGGCAGCCAGTTTAGGGAGCGTAGCGTTCGTTAATAAGACGCAAAGTGTCGTCGTATTGGATTGTTTTCAGTCAGAGTGACGAAGAAGGTGGTCAGACTGGCTGACCACGGTCCAATTTGTTACTGAGGATGATCGACGTGGTGGTTTTTTCCACGCCATCGACACTGCCGATCTGGTCCAGCAATTGATCCAGTTGCTCCGGTGAATCGGTGCGCAGCCAGGCCACGTAATCAAATTCGCCACTCACCGCACACAGCTGCTGCACCTGCGCCATTGCACTCAACCGACGCAACACTTCCTTGCCCGAGCGCGCTTGCACGGTGATCCCGACATACGCCTGCAAGCCACCATCGACCACACGCTGCCCGAGGCGCACGCCGTAACCGGTAATCACCTGGGTTTTCTCCAGGCGCGCCAGGCGCGACGTCACCGTGGTGCGCGCGATGCCCAACTGTCGGGCGAGCATGGCCACGCTTTCACGGGCGTTGATCTGCAAGGCGGCGATCAGTTGGCGATCGATTTCATCGAGGACGGGCAAGGGCAGGGCTCCAGTGCGGGCGGCAATGGGTCGCCATGTTACAGGCTTGTGCCCGTCTAGAGCGCTGTGATCTGCGAGATCAAGGCGCCTTGCAGACTTTCGCGGCGGCGGGATCGTTCGGGATAAACGAGTCCGGCGCGCCAGGCTTGAGCACTGCGTAGCCACGGCGCCACGGTTGGTCGTCGATCAGGTTCCAACGATGGCCGGTGCCGGTGTTGTCTTCGGCAACCAGCACTTCACCGGGGCGCAGAGTGAACGTCTCGCCGCCTCGGGTGGCGAAGGCCAGAGTGCCGGACAGCGTCATGACGTATTGCGGCTCGGGATCGTTATGCCAATCGTAAGAAGCGTGCGCCGGGGTGGTCTTGAAATGAATGGCAGTGACCTCGTTGCGCATGCTCTGGTCGATGGTGCCCTCCAGCACGTGCGAGGCGTTATCTGCGCCGGTGCAGAGCTTGTACGCCTTGATGGTGGCTGGAGCGGGCGATGCTGCGTGTGCGTTGCCCAGGGTTGCGAGGGTGATGGCAAGAGCGCCTGCGGTGCGCAGGCTGAGGGTAAAAATAGACTGGACTAAGGCGCGGGGTGAGCGGTTGGCGGGTGGCATGGAGCCGGGTTCCTCGTGCTTGTTGAGTGGCCGGCCATGGTCTGTGCCGCAGCAGTTGACGACAATTAACAAATCTTTCATTGCAGACAATTGCGTGAGAGCCAGCGTCGCCTTTTCCAGACGCCAGACACGCGAAAGCCGCGCAATGCGCGGCTTTTTTGTTTGGTGGGCCCACACGGACTTGAACCGTGGACCAAAGGATTATGAGTCCTCTGCTCTGACCAACTGAGCTATAGGCCCTTGTAACAGGTCGCGGATTATAACGATGGTTTCCCTGCTGTGCCATCCGAAAAGTCTGAAACGCTCAGATGAAGAAAAGCCTCGGCAAAAAGCTCGGGCGGCAGGGGCAGGCTGACGATGTAGCCTTGCATCTGTTCACAGCCCTCGGCGGCAAGGAAGGCTTGTTGCGCGGGGTTTTCCACGCCTTCGGCGATGATGGTGAATTGCATGCTGTGGCCCAGGGCGATGATGGCGCGCACGATGGCGGCGTCGTGCGGATCGTCGGGCAAGCCGCGCACGAAGGACTGGTCGATCTTGAGGAAATCCAGCGGCAGGCGCTTGAGGTAGCTGAGGGATGAATAGCCGGTGCCGAAATCGTCAATCGCCAGCTGCACGCCCAGGCGTTTGAGTTGGTGCAGCACTTCCAGGGCTTCCTCGGCCTGGCTCATGATGAAGTTTTCGGTGATCTCCAATTGCAGGCAGCCGGGCTCCAGGCGGTAGTCGCGCAGCAGCTGTTCGATGCGCGCGAGCAGGTTGGGGTGGCGCAGTTGTGCGCCGGCAAGGTTGACCGACAGTGGGCCGAAGCCCTCATAAACCGTTTGCCAGGCGTGCAGCTGTTGGCAGGCCTGTTCCAGTACCCAATCGCCGATCTGCAGGATCATGCCGTTTTCTTCGGCGAGGGCGATGAAATGCTCAGGTGGCACGTCGCCAAAGGTTGGATGGCGCCAGCGGATCAGGGCTTCGGCGCCGATCAGTTCCTGGGTGATCAGGCTCAGCTTGGGTTGGTAATACAAAAATAACTCTTCACGCTCGATGGCGCGGCGCAGTTCGTGTTCCAGGGCCACGCGCTCGTTGGCTTGGGCGGTGAGGTCACGGGTATAGCTTTCGACGCGGTTGCGGCCCTTGGCCTTTGAGCGGTACATCGCCGCGTCGGCGTTTTTCACCAGAGTGGCGACGTCAGTGCCGTCCTGCGGGTACAGGCTGGTGCCGATACTCGCGCTGATAAAGAATTCGTGCTCCCCGGCCTGGAACGGCGGCGTGAAGCAGGCCAGCAGCTTATTGGCCAGGTGCTCGGCATCGCTGGCGTGTTGCAGGCCGGGCAGCAGGATGATGAACTCATCGCCGCCCAGGCGTGCCACGGTGTCGACATCGCGCAGTTGCTCCTTGAGGCGCACGGCGATGTCCTTGAGCAGCAGGTCGCCGACGGGGTGGCCGAGGCTGTCATTGATGTGTTTGAAACGGTCCAGGTCGAGAAACAGCACCGCGCCTTGGTTGCCGCTTTCCTGCTGGCCATTCAGTGCGGCCTGCAACCGGCTTTCGAACAGGTTGCGGTTGGGCAATCCGGTCAGTGGGTCATGGTGTGCCTGGTAGTCGAGGCGCGCCTGGGCGTGCTTGAGGCTGGAGATGTCGGCAAACACGGCGACAAAGTGGGTGATCAATTGCTCACGGTTGCGCACGGCACTGATGGTCAGCCAACTGGGGTACAGCTCGCCGTTCTTGCGGCGGTTGGAAATCTCGCCCTGCCAGTGCCCTTGGGCGGTCAACTGGTGCCACATGGCCGCATAGAAGGCGCTGTCGTGCAGGCCGGAGGCGAGCAGGCGCGGCGTGCTGCCAAGGGCTTCGGCTTCGCTGTACCCGGTGATTTCGCTGAACGCGCGGTTGACGGCACTGATGTTCTGCCGGGTGTCGGTGATCAACACACCCTCGGCAGTGCTCTCGAATACAGTGGCGGCCTGTTGCAGTTTTTCCTGCATGAACTGGCGTTCGGTGATGTCTCGCGCAATGGTCAGCATGCATTCTTCATCGCCGATGGGCAGCGGGCGACTGGACACTTCGCAGAGGCGAATCTGCCCGTCGTTGCGGCGTATATGGCAGACGAAATCGCGCACAAAACCATCGCGACGCATCAGTTCCAGCATGTGCTTGCGCTCGTTCAGATCGACCCAGATGCCCAGGTCCAGGGTTGACTGGTCGAGCGAGGTCACACTGGTGAAACCGGTAAGTCGGCTGAAGCCCTCATTCACTTCAATCAGCAGCCCGTCACGTTGACGGCTCAGCAGCAGGCCATCGGGTGAGGCGTGGAAGGCCTTGGCGAATTTCTCTTCCGAGGTTTGCAGTTGTTGCTGGGTTTCCTTGAGCTGGGTGATATCGCGCACCACCACCACCAAGGCCTCGGTGGTGTCGAGTTGGAACGGTTCCGCCGAGATCAGCCCGGTAAACGCCTGGCCATTGCTGCGTCGGAACGACATCTCGAGGTTGCGGATGCTGGTGGTCTGCACGCGTTGCAGCAGGTCGGGCCCGACGCCCGGAATGCCCCAGATATTCAATTCTGTGGCGGTCTTGCCCACCACGTCCTCGGCGCTCAGGCCGATTTGGTCTTCGAACGCCTTGTTGACTTCCAGCAGGCAGCCATCGGACATCCGCGCAATCACCAGGATGTCCGGACATTGCTGGAACACCGAGGCAAATTTCTGCTCGGATAGCTGCAGGGCTTCTTCGGTGCGCTTGGCTTCGCTGATATCGATCATCAAGCCGCGCAGCACCGGCTCGTGGCCGTGCTCGATAAGGCTGACAATGTCGCGTACCCACAGGCAGCGCCCGTCGGCGGTGATGACTCGGTAATCGAGGCTGTGGTCGCGGTTGGCACGGGTTTCTCGGTAGCAGTAGGCCTCGGCGCGGGTCAGGTCGGCGGGGTGGATAATGTTGCGCCAGAACCCTGGAATCAGCCAATGCGCGCGGGGGTAGCCGAGCAGGTCCTCGGCATGCGGCGACACGTAGCTGTAGGTGAAGTCTGTGATGCTGGCTTCCCAGGCAATGGCGGACAGGCTCTCCACCAGGCCGCGGTAGTGGTATTCGCTGCTGCGCAGTTCTTGCTCAAGGGCCACCCGCCGGGATATTTCCGAACTGAGCCGACGATTGATCCGAATCACGATGGCCAGCACGGTACTCAACAGCAGCACGGCTGGCAGGCCGTACATCAGCAGGTCGGCCCAGAATGTGCGGTGATCGGTGAAGCTGCCTACCCAGTGTTGCTGGATGGCGTCGGTTTCGTCTGAGCTGAGGTCGGCGAGCACCTTGTCGAGGATACCCACCAGCATTTTCTCATCGCGCGGAACGCCCATTGCCAGTTGATAGCGGTAGGGCGTTTCACCGCTGACGTATAACCCATCGAGTTTGAGTTGGCGCAGGCTCCAGACGCTGGAGGCGAGGTCGCCGACGACCGCATCCACTTCATCAGTGGCCAGGGCTTGCAGCGTCGAGCTGACGTTGGGCATGGCCACCAGATTGAGGTCGGGATGATGGGTGCGCAGCAGTTCGTGGGGTGCGTAGTTTTCCACCACGGCGATCTTCAGCCCGTAAAGGTCCTTGAGGTTGCGCGGTTTGGCGCCGCCTTCGTGGGCGAGGATGACAATGGGAAAGTCCAGATAAGGCCGTGTGAAGGCCAGGAAACCCTGGCGCTCCGGGGTGGACATGGTGCCGGGCAGCAGGTCGAGCTGGTTGTTTTTGGCCTGTTCGAGCACGGCGGTCCAGTTGGCGGGCTCGATCAGTTTGATCCTGACGCCCAAGCGGTCCTGGATCAGGCGTACATAGTCGGCGGCAAGGCCCTGATAACGACCATTTTCGTCACGGTATTCGAAGGGTGGCCAAGAGGTGTCCACTCCCAGTCGCAGCTCCTGATGGTCCGCCAGCCAGCCACGCTCTTCATCGGTGAGAGTCAACGCGCCAGCCGTTGCGGTCCAGGTGAGCAGCGACAGCAGTATCACGGTCGGCAGTCTGGGCATAACGGTCTCGTTATGGCACGGGGAATGTTTCGAGTGTAGACGGGCATTGCGGGGAGGGGTGTTGCGCGGCAGTTAATCTGTAGAAAGTGATCTGCACAAAGCAAAACCCCCGGCCTGGGCCGGGGGTTCTGGTATCACTCGTCGAGGAAGGAGCGCAGATGCTCGCTTCGCGTCGGGTGGCGCAGCTTGCGCAGTGCCTTGGCTTCGATCTGACGGATCCGCTCACGGGTCACGTCAAACTGCTTACCGACTTCCTCAAGGGTGTGGTCGGTATTCATGTCGATGCCGAAACGCATGCGCAGTACCTTGGCTTCACGGGCAGTGAGGCCGGACAGTACGTCGCGAGTCGCTTCTTTCAGGCTCTCAACAGTGGCGACATCGATTGGCGACTGCATGGTCGAGTCTTCGATGAAGTCACCCAGATGGGAGTCTTCGTCATCACCAATCGGCGTTTCCATGGAGATCGGCTCTTTAGCGATCTTCAATACCTTGCGGATTTTATCCTCAGGCATTTCCATGCGTTCGCCCAGCTCTTCCGGGGTCGGTTCGCGACCCATTTCCTGCAACATCTGCCGGGAAATACGGTTGAGCTTGTTGATCGTCTCGATCATGTGCACCGGAATACGGATGGTGCGGGCCTGGTCGGCGATCGAGCGAGTGATCGCCTGGCGGATCCACCAGGTGGCATAAGTCGAGAACTTGTAGCCGCGACGGTATTCGAACTTGTCCACAGCCTTCATCAAGCCGATGTTGCCTTCCTGGATCAGATCGAGGAATTGCAGGCCACGGTTGGTGTACTTCTTGGCGATGGAGATCACCAGACGCAAGTTCGCTTCAACCATCTCTTTCTTCGCGCGGCGGGCTTTGGCCTCACCGATCGACATGCGACGGTTGATGTCCTTGATTTCGGCAATCGTCAGACCGGTTTCAGTCTCAAGCGCAGTCAGCTTCTGCTGGCAACGGATGATATCGGGCTGCAGACGACCAATGGCTTCGGCGTATTTCGCCTTGCCTTTGGCCAGTGCGTCGGTCCAGCTTTCGTCAACTTCGTTGCCCGGGAACTGGCGCAGGAAGTCAGCACGCGGCATGCGCGCATCACGTACGCACAGCTGCATGATTGCGCGCTCTTGGGCACGCAGACGCTCAAGGGCACTGCGAACACGCTCAACCAGGCCTTCGAATTGCTTCGGCACCAGCTTGATCGGCATGAACAGCTCAGCCAGGGCGATCAGCTCGGCAATGGCCTGCTTGTTGCCACGACCGTGCTTTTTCAGGGCCTTGCGGGTGATTTCCATTTGATCGGAAACCGCACCGAAACGCTGGGCAGCGATGATCGGGTCCGGACCGCTTTCAACTTCATCTTCGTCGTCGCTGCTGGCTTCAGCATCGTCGTCTTCGGAATCGTCGTCGGCTTTCGCGGCTTTCGCATCGACAGGCGGCGGTACTTCGGCAGCAGGCGGCGCAATGCCATCGTCCGGGTCGATATAACCGCTCAGAACGTCGGACAGGCGGCCACCTTCGGTGGTAACGCGGGTGTACTCGGAGAGAATGTGGTCAACCGTGCCAGGGAAGTGCGCAATTGCGCCCATCACTTCACGGATGCCCTCTTCGATACGCTTGGCGATTTCAATTTCGCCTTCGCGTGTCAGCAACTCGACCGTACCCATTTCACGCATGTACATGCGCACAGGGTCCGTCGTGCGACCGATATCGGTCTCCACTGCTGCCAACGCTGCTGCTGCCTCTTCGGCCGCGGCCTCGTCAGTATCGGCGTCGGCCAGCATAAGGGAATCCTTATCTGGCGCAGTTTCGAATACGTTGATCCCCATGTCGTTAATCATGCGGATGATGTCTTCCACCTGCTCTGGATCTGAAATATCCTCAGGCAGGTGGTCGTTGACCTCGGCGTAAGTCAGGTAACCCTGCTCACGACCCAGTGTGATCAACTCTTTGATACGAGACTGCTGTTGCGCTTTTCCGGACATAACACCCTATCCACTGAAGGTCTTGGCGGGCAAAAAACAAGCCGAGGATTATACCCGAGCTATGACCTCACACGCCAGCTGAGGTCGGGTTTGATGCGGAAACATTCTGTTTTAAGAGGTCGCGCATCTGTTTTGCTATCTGAATCTGCTCTTCAGCCGATAATCCCGGCTGCCTTGCTCTCTTGATGAGTTCATCGAGGGTCTGCGTGTGCTGACCCGCGGATAACCTAGTAATGGTGTCTAAAAACTGTTGTTCAAGGTTATCGCCGTCAATTAGCCACTCCTTTTCTGCGAGTGCTTTCAAGAGGCGGCCTTGTTCGGTGCCATGCCAGCGAGCCATCAACTGAATTGAGTTTAGCTTAGGATTTTTCTGTACCGCCTCGATCAAGGCGATCAGTACCTGAGCGTACGTGTTGCTCTCGTTGGCAAAATGATCGGCGCTCTCAACTTTCTTCGCCAATTGCGGGTAGTGGATCAGCGTGCGCAACGCAATAAGCGTCGGGGCTTCCACCGCCACCGGCGTGCGTGGCGCGTAGGCCTCATCGCGATCACCGCGCTTACCGTTCTTGCTCCAGGGTTTCTTGTCCCATTTCTTGCCGCCGGCGCCGGGTTTCTTCGGTGTCCACTCCTGCTGGGGCGCGTAGGCCTCCTGCGGTTGGTGAAAGTCCGAGTAGTCCGGCATGGCGTCGTAATCCATGCCTGGGTCGTAAGCCGGCGGTGCGTCTTGCGGTGCGTTGTGCACCAGCTGGCTGACGGCCTCGCCACTCAAGCCGGTGATTTCCAGCAGGCGCATGCGCATCAGTGATTTCAGGTTGGCGCCCGGCACTTTGTCGATCAACGGCGCCGCGAGCGTGGCCATGTGGGCCTTGCCTTCAAGGGAGCGCGGGTCGGCTTCTTCGGTCAACTGCTGGAAGAAATAGTCCGCCAGCGGCTGCGCATGTTGATTGATGCGCGCGCGGAACGCGTCGGTGCCTTCGGAGCGCACCAGGGTGTCCGGGTCTTCACCTTCCGGCAGAAACAGAAAACGCGCACGGCGGCCATCCTGCAGGCTCGACAGCGTGGCCTCGAGCGCGCGCCAGGCGGCGTTGCGACCGGCCTGGTCGCCGTCGAAGCAGAACAGCACGCTGGGCACCACGCGAAACAGGCGCTTCATGTGTTCTTCGCTGGTGGCGGTGCCCAGGGTGGCCACGGCATTGCGCAGTCCTTGCTGGGCGAGGGCGATCACGTCCATGTAGCCCTCAACCACGATGATTTCATCGAGGTTGCGGTTGTTTTTACGCGCTTCGAACAGGCCGTAGAGTTCCTGGCCCTTGTGAAACACTGGGGTTTCCGGGGAGTTCAGGTACTTGGGCTTATCGTCGCCGAGCACGCGGCCGCCGAACGCGATGATCCGGCCACGGCTGTCGCGGATCGGAAACATCACGCGGTCGCGGAAGCGGTCATAGCGCTTGCCGGTCTCGGCGTTTTCCACCAGCAGGCCAGCGTCGATCATGGCTTTCTGCTGCAGGGTGTCGCTGCTCAGGTGCTTGTAGAGGTTGTCCCAGCCTGGCGGCGCGAAACCGAGGCCGAAGTCCCGGGCAATTTCACCGGTGAGGCCGCGCCCCTTGAGGTATTCGACAGCGGCCTTGCGCTGCGGATGGCTTTTGAGCGCCTGACGGTAGAAGTCGGCAGCGGCCGTCAGCAGCGGGTACAGCGGCGAGTCGGTGGGTTGGCGTGGTTTGTGTGGGCGGCCACTTTCTTCGCGGGGGATTTCCATGCCGGCGGCTTTGGCCAGGTCCTCGATAGCCTGGGGGAAGTCCAGGTTGTCGTGGTCCATGAGAAAGCCGAGGGCATTGCCGCCCGCGCCGCAGCCGAAGCAGTAGTAGAACTGCTTGTCGGGGCTGACGCTGAACGAGGGGGTCTTTTCTTTGTGGAACGGGCAGCAGGCGGTGTAATTCTTGCCGGCTTTTTTCAATTGCACGCGCGAGCTGACAACATCGACGATGTCGGTGCGGTTCAGAAGGTCGTCAATAAAGCTCTGGGGAATTAGCCCGGCCATGGCGTTCTCGTCATCACTGCGTATCAATGAGGCCCGCGAAGTGCTCAGGCGCACACATTGTGCGGCTCGATCAGCTGTCGTCTGGTTGGGCTGTCAGGGAGTGTATCTGCCGAACATTCACTGACGTTAATTTCTATCAGTGTTCGGCCTGGAAATGTTGCCCGAGCGTCCGGTGTTGGCCAATGGCGGGCCTCGGAAACGCATCGTTGGGCACAGCCGACACAGTTGATCGTCTGTTTGAAGAATGAGTGTGCTCGTCAGTAGCCTTGTTAGGCTCGTCAGAAGAGACGCGCACCGCTGGCAAAAGAGCCAGTCCTGACGTGTGAAGCAGTGTCTCGGTCGCGTGTGCGGCGTCGACGGTGAAGCATCAAGCGATATCCGCAAATGCCAATAGCCCGGCTGAGGGCCGGGCTTGGCAGAAGCTTGCTACGTAAGTCTGTGTATTAGTACAGACGAACGGCGCGGCGCTGCTCGCGCTGAACTTTCTTAGCGTGACGCTTAACAGCGGCTGCTGCTTTGCGCTTACGCTCAGAAGTTGGCTTCTCATAAAATTCGCGGCTACGAACTTCAGCCAGAACACCGGCTTTTTCGCAGGAGCGCTTGAAACGACGCAGAGCTACGTCGAAGGGTTCGTTCTCTTTTACTTTGACGGCTGGCATCCAGAGCTACCTTCTTTCATTACCGGGAATCAACGTTCTCGTCGCAAAAAATTCGCGGCTGAGGTCGTCGGTTTTTAAGGGTTGCGGATGTTAACCCCTCATTGCCCGGAATGCAAAGCCTCTGATCGAAAACCGCTAGTCGGGAGGGGGAGTGACGACTATTATGCGCGCCTTCGAATTCAGCCTCTACAAGGCGCAAACCCATGCTAGTACTGGGACTTGAAACCTCCTGCGACGAAACCGGTGTCGCACTTTACGACAGTGAACGCGGGCTTTTGGCCGATGCACTGTTCAGCCAGATCGACCTGCACCGCGCCTATGGCGGCGTGGTGCCGGAGCTCGCCAGCCGCGATCACGTCAAGCGCATGCTGCCGTTGATTCGCCAGGTGCTGGACGAGGCCGGCTGCGTGCCGACCGAGATCGACGCGATTGCCTACACCGCCGGCCCCGGATTGGTCGGAGCCCTGCTGGTTGGGGCTTCTTGCGCCCAGGCGCTGGCGTTCGCCTGGGGCATTCCGGCCCTCGGCGTGCACCACATGGAAGGCCATTTACTGGCGCCCATGCTGGAAAAAACACCGCCACAGTTCCCGTTCGTCGCTTTGTTGGTTTCGGGTGGGCATACGCAGCTGGTTCAGGTCGATGCGATTGGCCAATACACGCTGCTGGGTGAGTCTCTGGACGATGCCGCCGGTGAAGCGTTCGACAAGACGGCGAAGATGATGGGCCTCAATTATCCCGGCGGTCCGGAAATTGCGCGTCTTGCCGAAAAAGGCGTGCCGGGCCGTTACACCTTCCCGCGTCCGATGTGCGATCGCCCGGGCCTAATGTTCAGCTTCAGCGGCTTGAAAACCTCCGCACTGAACACCTGGCAGCAAAGCGTCAGCGCCGGGGACGACAGTGAGCAAGCCCGTTGCGACATCGCACTGGCGTTCCAGCAGGCCGTGGTGGAGACTTTGACCATCAAGTGCAAGCGCGCCCTGAAACAGGCGGGCATGAAGCGCCTGGTGATCGCAGGCGGCGTCAGCGCCAACAAAGCGCTGCGCACCTCGTTGGAAAAAATGCTCGGCGACATGCACGGCGACGTGTTTTATGCGCGCCCTGAGTTCTGCACCGACAACGGTGCAATGATCGCCTACGCCGGTTGCCAGCGTCTGCAAGCCGGGCAGCACGAAAGCCTGGCGATCAGCGTGCAGGCACGCTGGCCGATGGAGCAACTTTCACCGCTGTAAGGGCTCACGTGAGCCGGGCTCATCGAACGTATTTAAAAATGCCGTTCGCGCCCGGCAAACAGGTCGCGTAAATTGCCGCGGTGGCGCCAGACGATCAGCAGCGTCAGCACGCTCATCGGCAACAGCGCTGCAGGCGCCTGCCAGGCCAGCAATGGCAGGGTGAGCGGCGTGGCGATCAGTGCGGCCAGCGAGCTGGTGCGGGTCAGGTAGAACGTCAACAGCCAGGCCAGCACCGCCAGCAGCGCCGCTGGAGGGTAAATCCCCAGCAGCATGCCGGCCGCCGTGGCGACACCCTTGCCGCCGCGAAAGCGGAAGTAAAGCGGAAACAGATGGCCGAGGACAGCGCACACGCCCACCCAGGCCTGCTGTTGCAGGGTGAGGCCGGCGAGGCTGGCGATGAGTACGGGCAACAGGCCCTTGCAGATATCGCCCAGCAGCGTCAGCACGGCGAGTTTTTTGCCGGCCAGGCGCAACATGTTGGTAGCACCGGCATTGCCTGAGCCACTCATTCGCGGGTCGGGATTTCCCGTCAGGCGGCTGAGCAAAATGGCGAAGGACAGCGAGCCGAGCAGGTAGGCGAGAATCGCCAGTGACCAAAACATGCTAACTATTCCGGGCGAGGACGCCCTGATTCTAACGGGGCAACGCGCCCTTGTCGTGCTGCGGAGAAGAGCTTGGACAGAGTGTTTATCGAAGGCCTGGAAGTCGACACCGTGATCGGGGCCTACGACTGGGAGCGCGGCATCAAGCAATGCCTGCGCCTGGACCTGAGTTTCGCCTGGGACAATCGCCCTGCCGCCGCGGGCGACGACCTGACCCTGGCGCTCGATTACGCCAGCGTGTCCGCGCGTATTCAGGCCTTTGCCGAGCAGTCCCAGTACCAGCTGGTAGAAACCTTCGCCGAACGCCTGGCTGAAGTGTTGATGAGCGAATTCCAGATTCCCTGGTTGCGCCTCAAGCTGACCAAGCCGGGTGCCGTGCCGGCAGCCAAAGGCGTGGGCGTGGAGATCGAGCGCGGATGTCGCTAACTCAGGTTTACCTTGGCCTTGGCAGCAATATCGAACGCGAGCGCCATCTGCGCGCCGGCCTGGATGCATTGGCGAGCTTCTTGACGGATGTGCGCTGCTCACCTGTGTTCGAAAGCCAGCCGGTGGGGATCAAAAGCGGACCGTTTTTCAACCTGGTGGTGTCGGCCTATACCGACTTGCCGTTGATGGAGCTGGATCGCCGGTTGAAATTCATCGAGGCTGACAATGGCCGCTATGCACCGGACCGCAAAGGGCTACCGTTGGACATCGACGTGCTGTTGTACGGCGAATTAGTCGGGAATTTTGACGGCTTGATCCTGCCGCGCGCAGAAATCCTCAAAAACGCTTTTGTGTTATGGCCGCTGTCGTTGATGGCGCCGGAGCGCGTGCATCCTGAGGTGGGCAAGACATTGGCCGAGCTGTGGCGCGATGCGCAGATCGACCAGGTGCTGGCACCTGTCGCGTTTGAATGGCAAAACCAGCCACTCACCCCGAAAAATCTCCTGTAACGCCCGTCTGCCCGGATTCAAAGGTGGACGCCGGCTCGC